>CAYUFA010000205.1:0-1511 GCA_964443845.1 uncultured Ectothiorhodospiraceae bacterium | reverse complement strand
ACCAGCTTTTTGCCACGGTTGCGGCCAGGGACTGGCGCGCAAAGGCATAATCGAGAGCGGTGGCCTTGAAGATCTCTTCCGAGGCCACCCGTTGCGCCCTCAGCCGGCCCCAGAGATCGACTTCCCAGTAGACTCCTGCAACCGCCAGGGTGCTGTTGAACCATTCGTCCTGATCCTGGTCGCGTGTGGTGGCGGCGCCCAGTTTCGCGCCGATCTGCGGCAGGAGCTGGGAACCGACCACCGCCACGTTCTGGCGGGCGATCTCGACGCTTGCGGCGGACAGCCGCAGGTTGAGGTTGTGCTCGATGGCTTCCGTTACCAGGGCGTCGAGCCGGGGGTCGTTGAAGGACCGGAGCCAGTCATTGGCCACCTGGTCCGTGACCGATGCAGAGCTCCAAGTCGACGGAATCGTGGTTCCCTGAGGCAGGGCCTGCTTCACCACCTCCTCATGCTGCGGTGCACTGGATAGGGCGCAGGCGCACAGGCCCAGTGTGCAGAGCACGATCGATGCGCACCAACCGGCAGACCGCAAGCCCCTTGAAAAATTGAATGCCGATTTGATGTGAGACCGGAAAAACATGGCATTAACCTGGGAGACTATCCTTGATATGGCGTCTTTGATAATGACCACCACTGCACTCTGCCGCCTTGCCTGCAAGCCGCACCTCTGCCATTTTGCCTCAGAAGGGCATGGGATACAGCCAGCTGAACCATGTGTAGGTGCGGATGCTGATGCGGCGCAACGCGGCCCAACTGCCTTTCATGCCATCGGTGTAAATCGCCGCCGCGCCCTGCGCGCCGATCGGGAACTTCGACTGCTCCGTGCTGTCGAACAAAATCTTCACCGCGTATTGGCCCTGCGGCTTATCCGGCGGAACCGGTTCGAAGCCCGGCAGATTGCCGCTCGGGAGCATCTGGCCCACGCCACTGGCCTTCCAGACGGCCTCGACCTTCGCGGTGAAGATCTGACCGGGATACAGATCCAGCGCGACTTCCACGGGTTGCCCGGGCTCCACGTACTTCAGGTGTTCCTGGAAGAAGTCCGCAAGCAGGTAGCGGCCCTCGTCGCAGATCAATGACGCAATGGCCCCGAAGCGAACGATGCCCGACACCATGCCGGGGCGCACCTGGAGGTTGACGATGCGGCCGTCTTCCGGCGCCACCATCAGCGTGTTGTCGAGGTAATAGCGCGCCTGGTCGAGCTCGGCCTGGATGGCCGCCACTTTCGTGTTGACGCCGTCAATCTGGGACTCGTAGTTCAGTTGGGCACGCAACAGCTCGGCCTCGGCCTCCTTGATGGCGGCCTTATCGGCCGCAACCTTTGCGGTCCACTTCTGCGCGTCTTCTTCGGGGCCGGCGCCCTGCCGGGAAAGACCGGTCGAAAGTTTTTGCTGATAAGCGGAGTACGAGAGCTCGCTCTTGAGCTTTACGACCTTTTGCGCCGTCACTTCGGTATCGGCCTTCATCACTCGGACGTTTTGCTTCGCCTGCGCCAGCTGCGCTTCGAGTTG
>CAYUFA010000204.1:0-1530 GCA_964443845.1 uncultured Ectothiorhodospiraceae bacterium | reverse complement strand
TGGCACATGCCGGCGCTGGTCACCATCTTCGGTGATGACTCCGTGCTGCAGTTCGGCGGTGGCACCCTGGGCCACCCGTGGGGTAACGCCGCGGGCGCCGCGGCCAACCGTGTCGCGGTCGAGGCCTGCGTGGAGGACCGTAACAAGAACGGTGCAGAAGGTCTCGAGAAGCGTGGCGGCGACGTGCTGCGCCAGGCCGCCAAGTCCAGCCCGGAACTGGCCGCTGCCATGGAGACCTGGAAAGAGATCAAGTTCGAGTTTGATACGGTGGACAAGCTCGACGTCGCCCATAAATAGGGGTGCGTCAGGCGCTCCGGATACTGCGTTGCAGGTACGTCTCCGCTGCTCATGTATTGGCATATACACTGCGCTGCCCGACGCACCTGCACCTGGTTCCGTAGCGCCTGACTGTGCCCTTTCGACGGGTAGAGTCGGAACAGCGTGACGAAATCGAATTCATTAACCGAGGATCAACCAATGAGTGAAATGCAGGACTACAAGTCGAGCCTGACTGACGTCAGCAGCCGCAGGTTCGAGACCTTCTCCTACCTGCCGCCGATGGACAAGGAAAACATCCGCAAGCAGGTCGAGTATATCGTGTCCAAGGGCTGGAACCCGGCCATCGAGCACACCGAGCCGGAGAATGCCTTTGACCACTACTGGTACATGTGGAAGCTGCCCATGTTCGGTGAAACCGATGTCGACACCATCCTGGCGGAGGCGGATGCCTGCCATGCGGCCCATCCGAACAATCACATTCGCCTGGTGGGTTTCGACAACTATGCCCAGTCCCAGGGGGCTTCGATGGTGATCTACCGCGGGCCGATGAAGGCCTGAGCTGCAGGCTGTCCATCAACACAGCCCCTGTTCCGTACTGCGGGGCAGGGGCTTTTTTGTACACCGCCATCCGCTGTCGGTATTGTCCGGGCCAGTGCCGAGACCCGATGGTGACTGAACCCTCCGGTTCGCAACAACGGTCCTGCACCTGGCGTGCGGTTCCGGACGGTACCCTGAATTTCCGCTGCTAACGGAGAATTTCCCCATGAGCGATGCAATCAACAACGACCAGTACCTCATCAAGAACGAGCCCTATTACCGTCCCGTGCACAACGAGATCGAGATGTACGAGGCGGCCTACGCCGCGCGTATGCCGGTGATGCTCAAGGGCCCGACCGGATGCGGCAAGTCACGCTTCGTCGAGTACATGGCATGGAAGCTGAAAAAGCCCCTGATCACCGTGGCCTGCAACGAGGACATGACGGCATCCGACCTGGTCGGCCGTTACCTGCTGGACATCAATGGCACGAAATGGCAGGACGGCCCGCTGACCGTGGCGGCGCGCATCGGCGCCATCTGCTATCTCGACGAGGTGGTCGAGGCGCGTCAGGATACCACGGTGGTGATCCATCCCCTGACCGATCACCGGCGTGAACTGCCGCTGGAAAAGAAGGGCGAACTGGTCCATGCGCACCCGGACTTCCAGATCGTGATCTCCTACAACCCCGGCTACCAGTCGCTGATGAAGGACCT
>CAYUFA010000203.1:0-1548 GCA_964443845.1 uncultured Ectothiorhodospiraceae bacterium | reverse complement strand
GCCGTGAACTTCGGCGGCGGCCAGGTCGACATCACCTCCGGCAAGTTCGTGTTCAGCGCCAGCGAGGCCTACCTCATCGAGGACGGCAGGATCACGCGCCCGGTCAAGGGCGCCACGCTGATCGGCAACGGCCCCGACGTGCTGAAACACGTCTCCATGGTCGGCAACGACCTCGCCCTCGACACCGGCGTCGGCACCTGCGGCAAGGAAGGGCAGAGCGTCCCGGTCGGGGTCGGGCAACCGACCATGCTCATCGACAAGCTCACCGTCGGCGGCACCAGCGCCTGAGCGTATTACGCCCGGCCGGACCCGGGCGCGTGATCCAGCGGGCTGACGACGGCATTACCACCGCGCCTGAGCAGGTGTGTGTACAGTTGCGTGGTGCGTAAATCCTTGTGGCCCAGTTGTTCCTGCACCGTGCGGATGTCCATGCCGCGTTCCAGCAGATGGGTGGCGAACGAATGGCGCAGGGTATGGCAACTTGCCGGTTTGCGGATCCCGGCCTTGCGCACGGCGATTTTTACCGCGCGCTGGAGGCTGCTTTCGTCCAGATGATGACGGCGGATGATGCCCGAGCGTGGATCCGTGCTGCGGCGGCTGGCCGGAAATACGTATTGCCAGCCCCATTCGCGTGCGGCATTCGGGTATTTGCGTGCCAGCGCATGCGGCAGCCATACCTCGCCGTAACCGTCCGCGAGGTCCTTTGCGTGGATATTCCTGACGCTCGAGAGATGTCGCTTCAGGGTGTCCGTCAGCGAGCCCGCCAGCGTGACGACGCGGTCCTTCGCACCCTTGCCACCGCGTACCGTGATCGCCTGGTGATCGAAATCAATATCCATGACACGCAGCCGGACGCATTCCATCAGGCGCAGGCCCGAGCCGTACATGAGACAGGCCGCCAGCCAGTGCGAGCCCTCGAGATGGCGCAGCAGACCGGCTATCTCCTCCCGGGACAATACGACAGGCAGGCGTTGCGGTTTTTTCGCGCGAATGACGCCGTGCAGGTCGCCAAGCGGCCGGTCCAGCACGGCCTTGTACAGAAAGACAAGCGCATTCAACGCCTGGTTCTGGGTGCTCGCGGCCACATTGCCGGCAACCGCCAGATGGGTCAGGAACTCACCAACTTCGGTCGCGCCCATGCCGGCCGGGTGCCGCTTGCCGTGGAAGAGGATGAAGCGCCTGATCCAGCCAACATAGGTTTTCTCCGTCCGGATGCTGTAGTGCCGCACCCGGATGGCAGCAATCACCTCATTCAGAAACGGGGAGGAGGTGTTCACACGGCCCATCCTCGATCGAACAATACTGTATGGATATACAGTATAGCATGCCTGCCGGAGATGCAACGGTGTGATATACGGGAATCTGTCATATAGCATTCAGCCACCGCGAGGGCTGGCAAATCCGGGTCATTTTGGATAAGGTTTCCGGAAACAGGGACTTGCCACGAGGGAATGAAATTGAAGCCGGCCTGCAATACACAAGCACCGAACCGGGATATACGGGAATTTCCCGTGTTAGATCACGGTGTTTTCCTGTCTACTCACTGTT
>CAYUFA010000202.1:0-1567 GCA_964443845.1 uncultured Ectothiorhodospiraceae bacterium | reverse complement strand
TGAACGTGGTCGGCGACCTGTTCGGCGCCGGCAAGATGTTCCTGCCGCAGGTGGTGAAGTCCGCGCGCGTGATGAAAAAGGCCGTCGCGTACCTGATGCCGTTCATGGAGGAGGAGAAGGGTGACGTGCTGGAGACCAACGGCACCATCCTGATGGCGACCGTGAAGGGCGACGTGCACGACATCGGCAAGAACATCGTCGGCGTGGTCCTGCAGTGCAACAGTTACGAGGTGATCGACCTCGGTGTGATGGTGGCCGCGGACACCATCCTGAAGACCGCGCAGGAGAAGAACGTCGACATCATCGGCCTGTCCGGCCTGATCACGCCGTCACTGGACGAGATGGTGCACATGGCGAAGGAAATGGAACGGCTTGGCTTCGAACTGCCGCTGCTGATCGGCGGGGCCACCACCTCGCAGATCCACACCGCGGTGAAGATCGACCCGGCCTACCACGGCGCGGTGGTGTATGTGCCGGACGCCTCGCGTGCCGTCGGCGTGGCCAGCACCCTGTTGAGCGTCGACAAGGGCGGCGAATTTCAGCAGACGACGAAGGCGCGCTACAAGGCGCTGCGCGAACAGCGCGCCGCGCAGCAGCAGGCGCGTGATCTGCTGTCCCTTGCCGAGGCGCGCGCCAACAAGTTCAAAACCGACTGGCGCGGCTACCGGCCGCCCCGCCCAGGCTTCCTCGGGTACCGGGTATACGACGATTACCCGCTGGCCGAGCTGGTGCACTACATCGACTGGGGCCCGTTCTTCAAGGCCTGGGAGCTGAATGGCAAGTTCCCGGCCATTCTCGACGATCCCACCGTGGGCGAGGAGGCGACCAGGGTGTACAGCGACGCGCATGACATGCTGCACCGCATCGTCAACGAATACTGGCTGCAGGCACGCACCGTGTTCGGTTTCTTCCCGGCCAACACCGTGAACGATGACGACATCGAGCTGTACACGGATGACTCACGCCAGGAAGTACGGATGGTGCTGCACACCCTGCGCCAGCAGATCCGGCACCGTGGCGATGCGCCGAACTTCGCACTGGCGGATTTCATCGCACCGAAGGAGAGCGGGGTGCTGGACTATATCGGCGCCTTCGCGGTGACTGCCGGCATCGGCATCGAGGACAGGGTCGCGGAATTCGAGGCCGATCATGACGACTACAACAGCATCCTGCTCAAGGCGCTGGCCGACCGGCTGGCCGAGGCATTCGCCGAGCGCCTGCACGAACGTGTGCGCCAGGAATTCTGGGGCTACGCGCCGGCCGAGAGCCTCAGCAACGAGGAACTCATCAAGGAAGAGTATCGCGGCATCCGCCCCGCGCCCGGCTATCCCGCCTGCCCGGACCACACCGAGAAGGGCCTGCTGTGGGACCTGATCCAGCCGGACGTGCACGCCGGCATCACGCTCACCGAACACTACGCGATGTATCCGACCGCCGCGGTCTCCGGCTTCTACTTTTCACACCCGGAAGCGCGCTACTTCGGCACCGGCAAGCTGGGCAGGGACCAGGTGGAGAACTACGCCAGGCGCAAGGGCATGACCGTGCGCGAGGTGGAGCGCTGGCTGGC
>CAYUFA010000201.1:0-1569 GCA_964443845.1 uncultured Ectothiorhodospiraceae bacterium | reverse complement strand
ATACTGGCCGCCTGTCTGAACAGCCGGAACACCACCTGCCGGCCGAAAAAGCCGGTCCGCAGGCGGGCGAAATAGTCATCGTCCCAGCCACGGATGAACACCAGCACGTTGTTTGCCCTGAACAGCCTGAGGACCAGCAGGAACAGGCTGTCCCGCAGGACCGAGGCGCGATTGATCGACGGGTTCAGGTGGATGACATCGTAGCGGTTGCGGCGCAGTCGGCGTACCAGTTCGAGGGCATCGCGCAGCGGCTGCAGCACCCGCCGCAGGGTCGATCGTTCGCCGCGGCGTTGACCGATCTGCAGGTGGTCGAACTCGACGCGCCGGTCGATCTTTCGCAGCAGCAGCGCGGTGAAGTTGACCACGCCGCCGGTCCATGCCAGATCGCGGGCGAATATCAGTACCCGCAGCGGCTCGCCCTGCCGTACCGCGTCGCCGTGCTCTGCAGGGATCGCATTCATGACAGGTTCTTGCACCATTGGTCCAGCAGCACCAGCATCCAGATAAAATTGCCGTAATCGCTCCTGCCTGCACGGTTGTCCCGGATGACCCGTCCGGCCACGTCTGCGCGGATGCCCAGCGCCCCGGCATCGATGCCGGCCAGCCGCGCGTCGAAGGCATCCCCCCTGAACCATTCCCGCAACGGGATGGCGAAACCCTTTTTCGGCGCCTGCAGGATGCCCTGCGGCAGCCGTTTCCCCACCGTCTCGCGCAACACGGACTTGCGTTCATAGCCGCGCATCTTGACCTGCTTGTCGACCCCGGCCATCAGCCCGACGATGCGATGGTCGAGGAACGGCACCCGCGTTTCCAGGGAGTATGCCATGCTCATCCGGTCCACCTTGGTCAGCATCCCCTCCGGCAGGGTGACTGCAAAGTGAAAATACATCAAGCGGTAGAACGGGTCGGTGAAGCTGCACTTGTCCAGCACGTCGGCGATGTAGTCTGCCGCCCGGTAGCCCTGGCGGGCGTCTGCAAGCAGGGAGCGGAGCACTTCGGACGGGAGCCAGGCCAGCTTGTCGAGCAACCTGCGCTCGAAGGGCCAGGATGCCGAAGCGGTCACGCCCTGCACGCGGTTCAGCCGGTAGCGCAGGTTGCCGTGAACGAGGCTGCCCAGTGCGCCGGCCAGCGCAGGGATGCTCCGCTGCATGAATCCCGGCAGCCGCTGCCAGGCAGCGGAGAACTTCTCGCCCTGGTAGCTGGTATACCCGGACAGCGCCTCGTCGCCGCCGTCCCCGGTGAGCACCATCTTGACGTGCCGGGCAGCCGCGCCGGACACGATCCCGGTCGGGATGGCGGACGAATCGCCGAACGGTTCGTCGTAGTGGTGCAGCGTCCGCTCGAGCGCCTCCTCGAAGACCGCCGGCTGCACGACGGTCTCGTGGTGGTTGGTGCCGAAGCGCGTCGCCACCTGCCGGGCCAGGGCCCGCTCGTCGTAGGCTGTCTCCTCGTAACCGATGGTGAAGGTTTCCACCGCGTGCGGGCTCTCCTCGCTCATCAGCGCGACGATGCTGGACGAATCCAGGCCACCGCTGAGGAACGCGCCGAACGGCACGTCACTGCGCATCC
>CAYUFA010000200.1:0-1612 GCA_964443845.1 uncultured Ectothiorhodospiraceae bacterium | reverse complement strand
GGTTGCCGCCCACCCAGATCGACAGCTTGGAATGCTCGGCATCGTTGATCTGCATCGGCGGGCAGGGCGGGTAGCAGGCGCCGCAGCAGATGCACTTCTTCTCGTCCACTTCCAGCGACGGCTTGCCGTTCACCAGTGCCGGACGAATGGCCGCCACCGGGCAGCGTGCCACGACGGACGGGCGCTCGCAGATGTTCGATACCAGGTCATGGTTGATCTTCGGCGGCTTGGTGTGCTGCACGTTGATGGCGATGTCACCCTGGCCGCCGCAGTTGATCTGGCAGCAGGAGGTCGTCATGTGTACGCGGTTCGGCATGTTCCAGCCTTTGAACTCGCCGATCAGCTCGTCCATCATCGACTTCACCACGCCGGAGGCGTCGGTGCCCGGGATGTCGCAGTGCAGCCAGCCCTGGGTGTGGGACAGCATGGCTACGGAGTTGCGGGTGCCGCCCACGATGAAGCCGGCGTCGGTCAGTGCCTTGATCAGCGGTTCCACCTTGGCCTCGTCAGCCACCATGTACTCGATGTTGCTGCGGATGGTGAAGCGGACGTAGCCCTCGCCGTACTGGTCACCGATGTCGCACAGCTTGCGCAGGGTGAACAGGTCGAGGATGCGCTGGGTGCCGGCGCGCACGGTCCAGATCTTGTCGCCGTTGTGCGATACGTGCAGCAGTACGCCCGGCTGCGGATCCTCGTGGTAGGCCCACTGGCCGTAATTCTTCCGCATGACCGGGTGCATGTACTGGAATCCGTCAGGACAACCGGATTCAACCGGTGTACGCATTTCATGTGCCATGTGTCTCTCCTGAGAAACTTTTCAAGTGTTTGAGCAAATCCCGGCACCGCGGCGCCGGGATTTGTCGGATCTGCAAATGTTGTCCGGATTACGCGGAAGCCTGTTCGGCCTTGCGCGCGAACCACTTCTCGGCCTCTTCATCCCAGCCGTCCATACGCACATAGGAACTCTGGCGCGGGCTGTTGACCATGTTCGGGTCGACCTCGACGCCGATGCCCTCGAGGAAATTGACCAGGCCGATACGCTCGATCATCTCGCCGCAACGCTCGTGTTCCAGACCGTTCTCGGCCCAGAAGTCGATGATTTCCTCGGCCAGTTCCTGCATGCTTTCGTAGTCTTCCTCGGTCTCCAGTTTCTTGAACGGGATGACCACGGTGCCCATCAGGTCACCGATCTTCAGGGTGCGTTTGCCGCCGATCAGGATGGTGACACCCTTGTCGTCACCGGGGTGCAGGGCGCGCGGCATGACGTTCAGGCAGTGCATGCAGCGCACGCAGTCATGGTTGTTGATGGTGATGGTGTCGTCATCGTTCAGGGTGATGGCCTGGGTCGGGCAGCGGGTGATGACGTTGTCGACCAGGTACTGACGACCCTTCTTCTTCAGGTAGTACTTGACCTCTTCCTGGTTGACCTTCATGTCGTCGCGCCAGGTGCCGATGATGGCGAAGTCGGAACGCTCGATCGCGTTCTGGCAGTCGTTCGGGCAGCCCGAGACCTTGAACTTGAACTTGTAGGGCAGGGCCGGACGGTGCACGTCGTCCGTGAAGTTGTTCACCATCCAGCGCTGGATGCCGTGCTCGTGGGCGCAGGACATTT
>CAYUFA010000199.1:0-1614 GCA_964443845.1 uncultured Ectothiorhodospiraceae bacterium | reverse complement strand
TTGACGGTTTTCTTCTCGGAACCGCCGATGGTCAGGCTGTTCAGCAGGAACATCCAGCCGTCGTTCTTTGACATTGTATATTCCTGTAACTTTGACATCGCCCGGTTGCGAAATCCGTGCATCGGTAACCATGCGCAGGTGAGGCTAAATGCTGGATATCCTGAATTCAACCAGCCATGTTGTCCAGCTGCTGATCGCACTGTCGCTGGCGATCGTGCTGTTCGTCGCGGCGTTTTCCGGGTACGGGCGCGCGCTGTTCCTGGGTCTGCTGGTCATGATCCCGTTTCAGCCGATCGATTCCAAGTACGGTTCGCTCAACATGGTGCTCACCTGGCTGGTCGGCTTCTCCGTCTGGCTGGACAGCCTCCGCCACCGTTCGGCGGGCAACGGCATCCCGCCCATGATCTGGCAGTTCGGCCTGCTCGCGATGGTGTTCTTCCTGTCGGTCGCGCTGGCCCCGCACGCGTTCCTGAAGAAATACCTGATCCATTCCATCGTGATCGGCTCGAACGTCGTGCTGTTTTACCTGAGTTACTGGTACGTCCGGAACGAACGCGACCTGGAAACTTTCTTCCGGGCGCTGATCATCTCCAACGTGCTGGTGGCATTGTATACCGGCCTGCAGATGATCATCGGCTTCGGCACGTTTTCCCTGGGTGGTATCCAGGAGCTGTCCCTGATCCAGAATCGCGCCGACCAGCGCCTGGCCGGGCCGTTCCAGGCGGTCGGCATCACGGCGGAATACCTGGTGATCCAGTCGCTGATCCTGGTCCATTACATGGTGCAGACCGGGCGGCTGCGGCGTCTCGGGATCGTCCTGCTCACGGTGAATTTCGCCCTCATGGTCGGCACCGGCAACCGCGGCGGTTTCCTGGTGGCGATCGGGGCGCTGTTCCTGTTCCTGTATCACTACCGCCGCTACATCGGCCAGCGCGGCGTCGTGCTGGCCTTTGTCGGGTTTTTCGTGTTCGGCGGCCTGGCCAGCTTCGTCATGGTGAAATTCACCGATTTTGATGTCCTGTTCTCCCGGCTGGCCGGCACCGAGCTGGAAGGGGGGGTCATCCCGGAGGACCGGCTCGGCTGGGCCACCGTGGTCAATTACATCAAGGGCCGGCCGGTGCTCGGACACGGGCCGAGGATCGTCCTGCCGGAGGAGTACGCTGCGCCGACGCTGAACTGGTGGCCCAGGAATTCCATCACGTTCTACCCGCATAACCTCTACCTGTACATCCTCTACACGACCGGGTTTGTCGGACTGGCGGCCTACGCCGTCTGGGCACTGTCGTACTGGCGGTCGCTGAGTGCGCTGCGCAGGCGCTGGGACGATTCCCGCTACCGGCTGGCGAAGGGCCTGCCGACCCTGGGCCTGATCATCTTCGTGGTGTTCCTGGTCGACCAGTACAAGGTCGAGTTCCTGCGCTACTACTTTCTCGACTACCAGCAGTTTCTCGCCTCGTTGTTCGCCATGTTCCTCGCGCTGCGGAAAGTGGATGCCAATACGCGCCGGGCAGCGGCCGCCGCCGCGCGCAGCAGCGTGGCCGGCTGAGCCGTGAAGATCTGTATCTTCGGGACCAGCTTCCTGCCGACGGTGGGTGGCAAGGAGTACGTCATGCA
>CAYUFA010000198.1:0-1641 GCA_964443845.1 uncultured Ectothiorhodospiraceae bacterium | reverse complement strand
CCAGGCGCACCGGCTTGCCCAGCTTCGCGGTCATGTCCGCGGCAATCGGCGCCATCGAGTTTTCCTCGGAATACACGCCCTCTTCCGGCCGGCCACGATGCGAGAACACCATGACGCTGGCACCCGCCTGCACACAGTGCTCGATGCTCGGCATGGAGGCGGTGATGCGCGCATCGGAAGTCACCTTGCCGTCCTTCACCGGCACGTTGAGATCGGCACGGATCAGTACACGCTTGCCGGCGAGATCCAGATCAGTCAGCTTGATAAAAGACATGTGTGCTCCTTGTTCAGCGGTTCGCCATCAGCTGTTGGCTGTCGGACAACAACCAACAGCTGATAGCTCCGGCCCCGGCAGCCGCATGGCTGCCGGGGCCGGAATCCCTTACCCTGCCACGTGTTTTACAAAGCGCAGCATGTTGCAGGTATAGCCGTACTCGTTGTCATACCAGGACACCACCTTGATGAAGGTGGGGTCCAGTGCGATACCCGCGCCGGCGTCGAAAATGGAGGGGGTACCACAGCCGCGGAAATCGGTGGAGACAACCTTTTCCTCGGTGTAGGCCAGCACGCCGGCCAGGTCGCCGGATTCGGAGGCGGACTTCATGGCGGCACAGATTTCAGCGTAGCTGGCATCCTTGTTCAGCTCGACGGTCAGGTCGACCACGGACACGTCGGAGGTGGGCACGCGGAACGCCATGCCGGTCAGCTTGCCGTTCAGTTCCGGCAGCACCTTGCCGACAGCCTTGGCGGCACCGGTGGAGGACGGGATGATGTTCTCCAGGATGCCTCGACCACCGCGCCAGTCCTTCATGGAGGGACCGTCGACGGTCTTCTGGGTCGCGGTAGCGGCGTGCACGGTGGTCATCAGACCGCGCTTGATGCCCCAGTTGTCGTTCAGCACCTTGGACACCGGCGCCAGGCAGTTGGTGGTGCAGGACGCTGCCGACACGATGGCCTGCCCAGCGTAGCTCTTGTGGTTGACGCCGTACACGAACATCGGGGTGGCATCCTTGGACGGTGCGCTCTGCACGACCTTCTTCGCGCCCGCATCGATGTGCTTCTGGCAGGTCTCGCCGGTCAGGAAAAAGCCGGTACATTCGATCACCACGTCGGCACCGATGTCGCCCCACTTCAGGCTGGCCGGATCACGCTCGGCGGTAAGGCGGATCTTCTTGCCGTTGACCACCATGTTGCTGCCTGCAACGGCGATCTCGCCCGGGAAATTGCCGTGCACGGAGTCGTACTTCAGCATATAGGCCAGGTAGTCGGGATCGAGCAGGTCGTTGATACCGACCACCTCGATGTCCGGAAAATCCTTGCTGATGGCTCGAAACGCCATGCGGCCGATGCGGCCAAATCCATTGATACCTACTTTAATCGCCATTTGATTTCTCCGTATTGGTTTTCAATGCAAGAATTGACAACTGGTTGCCGGGTGCTGCGGCTAGAGCACGGATTCCACGGCCCGGGCCACGTTCTCCACGGTAAAGCCGAACTCCCTGAACAGGATATCCGCCGGTGCGGACTCGCCGAAACGGTCGATCCCCACGACCGCGCCCGTGGTGCCGACGTATTTGTACCAGCCCTCGGTCACCGCGGCCTCCACGGCCACGCGGGCGGTGACGGCGGCGGGCAGCACCG
>CAYUFA010000197.1:0-1643 GCA_964443845.1 uncultured Ectothiorhodospiraceae bacterium | reverse complement strand
GCGGTTTGTTTGCGCACCACGCAGGCAGCGTGTGTTCCTTCTCCCTGCGGGAGAAGGTCAGGATGAGGGGATAGAGAACGGCCGGTTGGGGCCTGGATTGACCCCCTCACCCCCTCTCCCGGAGGGAGAGGGGGTGGCACCGGACAGACCGGTAGCGGCAGGGAATGAAATTGCCGGGACAAGACAACCGTAAGGAGCCCGTCAGGTGAGCAGCCTGGAGGAACTGGAACAGCAGGCGCTACAGGAAATCGCGGCGGCGGCGGACAGCGCCGCGCTCGAGGACGTGCGCGTGCGCATGCTGGGCAAGAAGGGCGCGCTGACCAACCAGCTCAAGCAACTGGGCCGGTTGCCGGATGAGCAGCGCCCGGCTGCCGGCCAGGCCATCAACCGCGTCAAGCAACGGGTCCAGGAACGGCTGGACGCACGCCGCACGCAGCTGCAGGCCTCCGCACTGGAGGCGCAGCTGGCTGGCGAGACCCTCGATGTCACCCTGCCGGGGCGCGGCCAGCTGCCCGGCGGGCTGCACCCGGTCACGCTCACCCTGCGCCGCATCGAGGCCCTGTTCCGGCCACTCGGGTTCACCGTGGCGGAAGGGCCGGAAATCGAGGACGACCACCACAACTTCGGCGCGCTGAACATCCCGGATCATCACCCGGCGCGCGCCATGCACGATACGTTCTACTTCGACGCACACACCCTGCTGCGCACGCATACCTCGCCGGTGCAGGTGCGCGTGATGGAGGAGCGCAGCCCGCCGTTGCGCATCATTGCGCCCGGCCGTGTCTATCGCTGCGATTCCGATCTCACGCACACGCCCATGTTCAACCAGGTGGAGGGCCTGCTGGTGGACGAGAACGTCAGCTTCGCCAACCTGCGCGGCCTGCTCTATGCATTCCTGCGCGCGTTCTTCGAACGCGACGACCTCGATGTGCGCTTCCGGCCGTCCTATTTCCCGTTTACCGAGCCCTCGGCCGAGGTCGACATCCAGTGCGTGATCTGTTCCGGCGAAGGTTGCCGCGTGTGCAAGCAGAGCGGCTGGCTGGAGATCCTGGGTTGCGGCATGGTGCATCCCAACGTGCTGTCCAACGTAGGCATCGATAACGAGCGCTACACCGGCTTCGCCTTCGGTGTGGGCGTTGAGCGCCTCGCCATGCTGCGTTACGGTGTAAACGACCTGCGCCTGTTCTTCGAGAATGACCTGGCGTTCCTGGAGCAGTTCAACTAGGGGAAGGAGGGTTGCGGGGATGATGGCCGTACAACGCAATACGATGACAGCGAACGCCGTGGTGGTACGCACGGCTCACCCTGCGGGCACCTTGCCCGTGGGAGCGGTCGTCGATCGCGAAGCGTTCTGCACAAGCGTATCCGCGCCTGGCAGGCGCTCCCGCCATGTCATTGCTGCCCGCGCAAGCCAGCCGGCAGCTGGTCGTACCGGCGGCCGCCAGAACCTGCGCCGCCAGGGCGGCGCCTGCGCCAGACCGCGCGGCCCTCGCCTGGGCGGCCGTAATGCGTTGCTGGACCTGACCGCCCTATGAAATTCAGCGAACAGTGGTTGCGCGCATGGGTCGACCCGCCGGTCACGACCGATGAGCTGGTCGAGCTGCTGACCATGGCCGGTCTGGAGGTCGACAGCGTCGAGCGCC
>CAYUFA010000196.1:0-1725 GCA_964443845.1 uncultured Ectothiorhodospiraceae bacterium | reverse complement strand
CCGGCTTTTTCGGCCGGCAGGTGGTGTTCCGGCTGTTCAGACAGGCGGCCAGTATCCTGGTGCTCGGGGAGCGGTTCCGGCGGGAACTGGTCGAGGCCGGCTTCGATCCCGGCAAAATCGGCATTCTCTCGACCATGTTCGACGGGGAACTGTTACAGGATGTGCAGCGCCGCCGCAATGACACCTCGGTGCAGTTGCTGTTCCTGAGCAGGATGATATCGGACAAGGGCATCTTCGAACTGCTGGATGCGGTAGAGCAATGCACGCAGGCGGGCATGAACATCAAACTGGTCATGGCCGGTGACGGCGAGGACGCGGTGCGCGCCAGGAGCTGGGTTGCGGAACACCGGATGTCGGAGGTGGTCACGTTTCCGGGTTATCTCCGCGGCAGGGACAAGGCGCAGGCCCTGGTGGACGCGGACCTGTTCGTGTTTCCGAGCTATTATGGCGAAGGCTGTCCCAATGCCCTGCTCGAGGCCATGGGCGCCGGCCTGCCCGTCATCGCCACCCGCGCCGGTGGGATTCCCGACGTGGTCGAGCACAACGTCAACGGGATCATCCTCGACGAGGTCAGCCCGGCATCCATCCGGGCCGCGCTGCAGGTGCTGGTGCCGGACGCCGGGTTGCGCGGAAAGATCTCGGCAACCAACCGGCACGAGGCCTGGCAGCAGTACGAGGCCAGCGTGGTGAGCAGCCGGCTGGAAACCATCTATGCAGACATCGCCGCCGCCGGCTAGCCAGGTCCGGGCAGGGAGCCGGCCGGCGTGAGCGCAGGCACGACAGCGCCCGTTTTCATCGTCGGGACACCGCGTTCCGGCACCACGCTTACGGCAAAGATCCTCGGCCGGCATTCACGGCTGTTCATGCCGGGCGAGACGCATTTCTTCGACGACGTGTATGCGCGTGCGAGCGAGCTGGGCGATCCCGCCGGCCAGTCCGCGCGCCTGGCCATCGCGCGCCGCCTGCACACGATCTACGACCGTTTCTACGAGCCGGAGGACCAGCAGCGCATCGCCCGGCTGTTCCCGACCGTACAGGACCTGGCCGCGGCGCTCGAGGGCTGCACCGATTATGGTGCGGTCCTCGAACGCTTCATGCGCCTGCAGATGCAGGCGGCAGGCAGGCAGCGCTGGGGCAACAACGCGCCCCGCGACCTGTTCAGTGTCCGCGACATCCGCACGTTCTTCCCGGACGCCCGGCTGGTGATCTGCGTGCGCGACGTGCGTGCCTTCCTGTACTCGTACCAGGGCAAGTGGAAAGTGACCGGCGCGGCACACGTGGAGCGCCTGAAGAAACTCTATCACCCGGTCGTGACCTCCTACCTGTGGAAATCCAGCATGCAGCAGTTGCCGTTGCTGGAGACACTGGTCCCCGCGGACGAGCGGATTATCGTGCGCTACGAGGACCTGGTGACCGAGCCGGAACGTACCGTAAGGAATATCTGCGCCGTGATCGGGGAGGAATTCGAACCGGGCATGCTCGAGATCGAGGGCCATAACAGTTCGAGCGCGGCGCAGACCAGCGGCATCTTCTCCTCCTCGGTCGAGCGCTGGAAGACGGCACTCTCCCCCGAGGAGATCGCCATCGGCCAGTCGATCGCGGGCCGGATGCTGGAGGGGCTGGGCTACGCGGCCATGCCGGTCCGTGTCCACCGGGCCCGCTGGCTGGCCCTGTGGCTGGGCACGCCCTTCGCGCTCGTGCGCGCACTCAAAGCCAACCGGGACA
>CAYUFA010000195.1:0-1756 GCA_964443845.1 uncultured Ectothiorhodospiraceae bacterium | reverse complement strand
CATCTCTGGAAATTGTATCCGGCCCCCATTATTTCCCCGCCCGCGCGACCGGCTGGAACATGCGCCGGTAGTCGCGCGGTGCCATACCGGTGCTGCGCCGGAACAGGCGGCGGAAGAACGAGGCGTCCTCGTAGCCGACCACGTTGCTGATCTCGTCCACGCTCATCGCGCCGCTCTCCAGCAGGCGCTTGGCCGCCTCCACGCGCAGGTTCTGCAGGTACTCGATCAACGTGGTGCCGGTCGCGGCACGGAAACGGCGTTTCAGTGTGCGCTCGGGAATGCCGGCCTGCTCGATCACGGAGGCAAGGTCACTGACCTCACGGTAGTGCGCGGCCAGCCAGTCTTCGCAGCGGCGCACCACGGCGTCCGCGTGCGGTTGTCGGCGCACCAGCGTGGCATAGGGTAACTGCCCCTCATCGTGCCACTTCAGCAGGTAAACCTGGGCGATGCGCATGGCCTCGCCCGGGCTGGCGTGGCGGGCAATGATATGGATGGCCAGGTCATGCCAGGAGGTGGTGCCGCCCGCGGTTACGATACGGCCCTCCGTGTCGGCCACCACCAGGTTGGGCTCCGGGCGAAACTTCACCTGAGGGTAGTGCGTCCTGAACAGGTCCTGGTAACCCCAGTGGGATGTCGCCTCGCAGCCGTCAAGCAGACCGGTAGCTGCCAGCATCAGCGCGCCGGAACAGGCCGAATAGAGCGCGGCGCCGTCATCGTAGCGACGGCGGATCCATTGCATCAATTCCGGGTAGCGCCCCTCCACCGTCTCGTCCGGGCCCAGCCACAGCTCGGGCAGGATGACGACGTCGGCAACCGGTTCATCGCCGACGACGCAGTCCGGACTGACCGGAATGCCGTTACCGCAGCGGAACGAACGGCGGCGCAGTGACACCACGCGCACGTGAAACGCCGGCGGACCGACCGGCGCGCGCGCAAGCGTCTCCCAGATGCTGCCGACCACGGACAGCACATCCACCATGCCGTACAACGCCGAACCGGCGGTCTCCGGCACGGCAACGATCAGTACTTCGACGGCCATGAGACCCCCGATCGATAGTGGCACGAATGTCCCGTTACTGGCAAATATCCAGCTTACGTCCACAGCGGTCAAGGCCTAATCTGGTGGCGAAGTCGGAAAGTAACGGCTGATCAGGCGACCATTACAGGAGAAAGAACATGAGCACACAAACCCGCACCACGACAGACGACGGTAACACCGTCAACGGAATCCACCTGGACACCCTGCAGGCCACGGTCAACGCCATCGCCAGCGACCCGGTGCTGGGGCAATGCCGCTTCCGCGCCAGCAACACCTGGCTCGGCGGTAACCACAATCGCAGCACCATCACGGGTTTTTACGGTGCGAAGCAGGAAATCTCACACCAGCAGACGTTTGAACTGCATGCCGACGAGCCGCCGATCCTGGCCGGTCATGACGAAGGCGCCAACCCGGTTGAGCATCTGCTGAATGCGCTGGCCGCCTGCGTCACCACCAGCATGGTGGCGCACGCCGCGGTGCACGGCATCCACATCGACACGCTGAAATCCGAACTGGAAGGCGATATCGACCTGAACGGCTTCCTGGGCCTGGACAGCAGCGTGCCGAAAGGCTTCACCGACATTCGCGTGCGCTTCACCGTCAGGACTGACGCCGGAAACGAGGAACGACTGAAGCAGCTGGCGGCATTTTCACCGGTGCTGAACACCCTGACAAAGGGGACGCAAGTCGTGATCACGGTGAACGGCCGGTGAAGGA
>CAYUFA010000194.1:0-1765 GCA_964443845.1 uncultured Ectothiorhodospiraceae bacterium | reverse complement strand
TCGATCGGGATTCACTGCTGACCCGCGCCCGCGAGGACATCCTGGCGCGGATCGGTGGCTGAGGAAAACAGGGTTCAGAGCACAATTTTCGTTAGTATTGATAAACACCAGTTCTCTGCCCCCTGATTGCGAGTTCTCATGGCCTATGACCTGATCGGCGATCTTCACGGTTGCTGCGATTCCCTCGCTGCACTGCTGAAGAGGCTCGGTTATACCGGGCAAGATGGCGTATACCGTCATCCGGACCGCCAGGTGATCTTCCTTGGTGACTTCATCGATCGCGGCCCGCTGCAACGTGAGGTCGTCACGCTGGTGCGTAAGATGGTGGAAGCGGGCAGTGCGCTGGCGGTCATGGGCAACCATGAATTCAATGCCATTGCCTGGCACACACCCGATCCGGAAACCGGCGGTTACCTGCGGCCACACTCGGACAAGAATCGCAAACAGCACCAGGCCTTTCTGGATGCCTTTTCCGCTGACCCGGACGGCCGGGCGGAGACCATCGCATGGTTCCGGGCTTTGCCACTGTGGCTGGACCTGGGCGAGCTGAAGGTGGTGCATGCCTGCTGGGACCAGGGATGGATCGAGCGGTTGAGTGAAGAGCCCGGCGGGAACCATCTGAATGAGCGGCTGCTGGTCGAGGCCAGCCGCAAGGGGACCTGGCAGTACGATGCGGTCGAGATCCTGCTCAAGGGCAAGGAGATCCCGCTACGGGAGGGCAGCAGTTTCCGGGACAAGGACGGCAACGAACGGCATCGCATCCGGGTGCGCTGGTGGGACAGGGGGGCGACCACCTACCGCGAGGCGTTCATGGGCCCGGACAGTGCCCGCACCCACATCCCCGACGACGAAGTACACGGTGATCACCTGGTTGAATACGCCCATGACGCGCCGCCGGTATTTCTCGGTCATTACTGGCTGGAGGGTCCTCCTGCGCCGCTGGCCCCGAATATCGCCTGCCTGGACTACAGCATTGCCAGGCCGGGCGGTAAATTGGTGGCCTATCGCTGGGATGGCGAGCAGGAGCTGGATGCCGGGAAGTTTGTGTGGGTGGAGCGGATGGAAGAGGAAGGACCACCCCCGGATGCTGCCTGATGCAAATTCTCCGTTACACCGGCATCGACGATTAGTGGGGTACGGCCATCAATAGTGGAGAGCGCTGAGCACCTGAACATTCAGCTTGTGAAAAGAAATAGATAAACCCGGTACGGTTCAGACTGCGGAACTGTGCAGCATCCGGACGGATGCGAATCGCCGTACGACTTCCGTACAAGTGACTGCCTGTCACCGGCGGCGGATAATCACTACCAGAACAGGTATACACCACACAACAAGCCGGATATAAAAGGAAGCGAGGAGAACCGTGAATATCAGGATATCAGCATGGCTGACGGGTGCGTTGCTGTTTGCCGGTATGACGGGCAATGCACTGGCAATCACCGTTTATACCGTATACACAGACCGGGCGACCTTCGAGGCTGCACTGGGCTCGTCCTCTGTCGAGAACTTCGAAAGCTACCCGACCGCCGGCACGCCCGACCCGCTGTTCAGTACCATACCAAACGGACTGACCAGCCTGGACCTGAATGACTTTTCACTCACGGCCACGCCGCAGGCGATCAAGATCTGGGACGCAGCCCACAGCGGCTCCCACAACACGACTCCCGGCGGCTCACAGTTTCTCTACCTCGATACGGATACGGGCACGGTTGGTTCGACGACCGACTTCTCGCTGTACAACCCGGCAAACGCCTTCGGCTTTGAC
>CAYUFA010000193.1:0-1768 GCA_964443845.1 uncultured Ectothiorhodospiraceae bacterium | reverse complement strand
AGCGCAGCGCAGCCCAACGGGCGTGCCGTTACCTGTTGAACTGTTGGGCTTCACGGTGTTCAGCCCAACCTACGATCGCGTCAGTCCGACAGGTACTGCGACCAGTCGCGGCTGGCGTCGCCGAAGACCAGGAAAAACGGGTTCAGCAGCGAATCCTTGGTGTTGTAGCGCAGTGGCTGCAGGTCGGCCGTGGTGACACTCCCCCCGGCCTGTTCCACCACGCATTGCGCGGCGGCGGTATCCCACTCGGAGGTGGGCCCGAGGCGGGGATAGACGTCCGCCGCACCCTCGGCCACCAGGCACAGCTTGAGGGAGCTGCCCATGCCGACCAGCTCGTGCTCGCCCAGCCGGGCGAGGTAGTCATCCAGGGAGCGGCCGCGATGCGAGCGGCTGCCCACCACCTTCACCGGGCCGGCACCCAGCGCCCGCACCCGGATCGACTGCGGCGTCCCCGCTGCGACCTGCCGGAATGCACCCGCGCCACGCGCGGCGCTGTAGGTGACGTTGCTGACCGGCACGTGCACCACCCCGAGCACGGGGACGCCGTCCTCGATCAGGGCAATATTCACCGTGAACTCCCCATTGCGCTTGATGAACTCGCGGGTGCCGTCGAGTGGGTCGACCAGCCAGTACTGCGCCCAGCGCCTGCGCCGGGCGTAGGGCAGGTTTGCCGACTCCTCGGAGAGGACCGGGAGGCCGGGCGTGAGTTCGGCCAGCCCGTCGACGATCACGTGATGCGCGGCCAGGTCCGCAGCCGTCAATGGCGAGTTGTCCTCCTTTTCCTCCACCGCGTATTCGCCGCTGTGATAGATTTCCAGGATGGCCGTACCGGCGCGGCGCGCCAGCGCCACCACGTCCGGCAGCAATGCAGCAGGGGTTCGGTGTTCCGTCATCAGGCTGTCCAGGCAAACAAACCCGGGCAGTATAGCACCGTACCGGCAGGGGACCCCCGGCCGCGGGGCGGGCACGGCCGGGTTTGCTATCATGGCCCTCGGCAATACGGACCGGCAGGTGCGGCTTGATACCCTGGCATGAAATTGAAAGCGTGTTCCTGGACATGGACGGAACACTCCTCGATCTGCATTTCGACAATCACTTCTGGCGCGAACACGTCCCGTTGCGCTATGCACAGCGCAACGGTATCGACCTGGAGGCCGCGCGCTCCGAACTGGTGCCCCGTTTCCGGCTCAAGGAAGGCACGCTGGACTGGTACTGCGTCGAGTACTGGAGCCGGGAGCTGGGACTGGATATCGCCGCGCTGAAACGCGAGGTGCACCACCTGATCGCGGTACACGAGCATGTCCCGGAATTCCTGCGCCGTGCCCGGACAGCCGGCAAGCGGGTCGTCATGGTGACCAATGCGCACGCCCGCAGCCTGGCGCTGAAGATGGAGGTCACGGGCCTGACAGATGCCTTCGACGCACTGATTTGCTCACACGATCTCGGATACCCGAAGGAAGACCCGCAGTTCTGGGAACGGCTGGGCGGGACCGAACCGTTCCGCTGCGCGGCCACGCTGTTTATCGACGACAGCCTGCCGGTGTTGCGCACCGCACGCGCTTTCGGAATCCGCCATCTGCTGGCCGTGCGCAAACCGGACAGCCGCTCCCCCGCGCGCGACACCGGCGAGTTTGCCGCGATCGACAGCTTCGAGGAAATCATGCCGGGTACCGGGGCCCGTTGACGGGCGGGAGGCTACGCGGACCGCGTCCGCTCCTGCAGTGCGGCGGCATACCGGCGTGAACATCGCAGGTTGGGCTGAACACCG
>CAYUFA010000192.1:0-1886 GCA_964443845.1 uncultured Ectothiorhodospiraceae bacterium | reverse complement strand
CTGCGCTCAGCCCAACCTACGTCTCTGCGGAGCAATGAGCAGCGTATTCATTCCGTGTAATTCCGCATGCTTCCGTAGCCATTTTTATTCGCCGCCAGGGCGGCTCCTACAGCCAAAGCATTTATTGTAGGAGCCTGCGCCAGCAGGCGAAGGCGCCACTCATTGATCCGGTAACCGCGCGCGCAGCGCGTCGCGGTCGACCCACCACCGGTCGCCGACGATGGCGTTGAGCATGTCCCCCAGCCGTGCCAGCAGTGCCGGCACCTCGTTGAGGCCGAGGATTTCCGTCCACATCCGGATCATCTCGGGATCGTTCTCGATGCCGCGGTGCCGTTTCGCCACGCTGGCCACCAGCTGGTTGGTGAAGAAGGTCAGGTTTTCGTGTTCCTTGCCCGTGCTGCGCAGGTCGGCAATGTAATGCGCGGCCATGGCGGCGACCGCGCCGCCATCGGAATCGTCCGGGGTTTCGTCGACGATGTGCTGCAGCATGGAGACGGTCAGCTGGGGCGCTACCGGGTAGGTCACCGACAGCCATACCCCGTTGCCCAGTGCGGCCAGCGAGTCGGGCTGGTCGCACTGGTAGAGGATGTCACAGGTCTCTACCGCTTCCGGCCACTGCTCCGCGGTGGCAAACACGTCGAAGGCCTGGCGTGCCGTTGCCCAGCTCTCGGCCGCTTGCTGCAGCCCCAGCAGGGTCGTGGCGAGTTCGAGCTGCAGCCGCGCGCGTTCCACGGGGTCGGCGTCAGCCGGCAGACGGCCCAGCTGCTCCTGCTGCTGCGCCAGCTGTGCCCTGAGCGAGGGGCGCGAGTCCGCGAGGTCGATCCCGCTCTTGTCGCCCATGACCAGTCGTTCCGGATCGAGGTCTTTCATGTCATGCCCTGTGTCGTGTCGGGGGTGACGGAGTGAACCTGGAAGGTCATGGCTTCCAGGTCGCCCAGCACCCAGGTGGGCGCGGCCTTGATCCCGCCGACGGTGCCGGGGTTGACCAGCCAGGTACGGGTGCCGGCAAGGTTGCGCACCGTCCGGATATCCACCCGGTGGTCGTGCCCGCAGCAGACCAGGTCCCAGTCACCGGTACCGGCCATGGCCTGTGCGTAGTGCGGGTAGTGTACGAGGAAGATGCGCCGGCCGGCGAGTTTGATGCCGGCGTCCTGCCCGTAGTAAATCACGCGGTTGGCCGGTTGCGCGGCGATCCGCGCCAGCATGTAGAGATCACCGCTGTTGTTGCCGTGAATGAGGTGCAGCGGCAGTCCGAACGGGCGGATGACTTCCAGCGTGCCCGGCGCCACCACGTCCCCGCAGTGCAGGATCGCCTCGGCGCCGGCCGCGCGTGCCATGTGCACGGCGGCTGCGAGCAGGGGACGGTTGTCGTGGCTGTCGGAGAGGATACAGACTTTCATGAGCGATTCCGGGCGCAACGTTGCTGCTCAGACGTAAGGTCAGACGGCCAGTGAGGGTATCCGTTCTGTCGATGGCCAATTTCCTGCGCCGCCAGGGCGGCTCCTACAGGAACCTACCCGGCCCTTGCACGCCGATGTGAATCCTGCCGTACTGCAGGAGCCTGCCTGCAGGCGAATGATCCGGTCTTGTACATCCCTCTGCGCCGCCGGAGCTCCCGCAGGAACGAGGCACAGGGTGCATACGGCGCATCCTGTGCCCGGCGGATATTTTTCCGTGTCTTCCGTGGCCATTCCCTTGCGTCGCCAGTGTGGCTCCTGCTGGTCTCCCGTTCGGGTATTTCCGTGTGCTGTGCAGGGCGGCGGGACCAGGGCACGGAGCGTGCCCTGGTCCCGCCGGAAGCGGTTACAGCAACGGCACGATCAGCAGTGCCACGATGTTGATGATCTTTATAAACCGGTTGATGGCCGGGCCCGCGGTGTCCGAGG
>CAYUFA010000191.1:0-1897 GCA_964443845.1 uncultured Ectothiorhodospiraceae bacterium | reverse complement strand
TGGACATGACGCTGCGCGACATCGAGCGCGTGCTCTACTTCGAGGCCTTCGTGGTGATCGATCCGGGCATGACCACGCTGGAGCGCGGCCAGTTGCTGACCGACGAGGCCTACCTCGACGCGATCCAGGAAAACGGTGACGAGTTCGACGCGCGCATGGGAGCGGAGGCGATCTACGAGCTGTTGCGCGGCATGGACCTGCAGCTCGAAGCGGTCAAGCTGCGCGAGGAGGGTGGTCAGACCCGGTCCGAGACCAAGCTCAAGCGTATCGCCAAGCGGCTCAAACTGATCGAGTCGTTCCTCGATTCCGGCAACCGCCCGGAGTGGATGGTGATGACCGTGCTGCCGGTGCTGCCGCCGGAACTGCGCCCGCTGGTGCCGCTGGACGGCGGTCGCTTCGCGACCTCGGATCTGAACGATCTGTACCGTCGCGTCATCAACCGCAACAACCGTCTCAAGCGCCTGCTCGAGCTGAGCGCGCCGGACATCATCGTGCGCAACGAGAAGCGCATGCTGCAGGAATCCGTCGATGCACTGCTCGACAACGGTCGCCGTGGTCGTGCCATCACCGGCACCAACAAGCGTCCGCTCAAGTCGCTGGCCGACATGATCAAGGGCAAGCAGGGGCGCTTCCGCCAGAACCTGCTGGGCAAGCGCGTCGACTATTCCGGGCGCTCCGTGATCGTGGTGGGCCCGACGCTGAAGCTGCACCAGTGCGGCCTGCCCAAACGCATGGCGCTGGAGCTGTTCAAGCCGTTCATCTTCAGCAAGCTGCAGCTGCGCGGGCTGGCCACCACCATCAAGGCGGCCAAGAAGCTGGTCGAGCGCGAGGGCGCCGAGGTCTGGGATATCCTGGAAGAGGTCATTCGCGAACACCCGGTGATGCTGAACCGCGCACCGACGCTGCACCGCCTCGGCATCCAGGCCTTCGAGCCGGTGCTCATCGAGGGCAAGGCGATCCAGCTGCACCCGCTGGTATGCGCCGCGTTCAACGCCGACTTCGATGGTGACCAGATGGCCGTGCACGTGCCGCTGTCCATCGAGGCGCAGCTGGAAGCCCGTGCGCTGATGATGTCTTCCAACAACATCCTGTCGCCCGCCAACGGCGAGCCGATCATCGTGCCGTCGCAGGACGTGGTGCTGGGCCTGTATTACCTGACGCGTGAATCGATCAATGCGCAGGGCGAGGGTATGGTGTTCGCCGATGTTTCCGAGGTGCACCGTGCCTATCAGACCGGCACGGTATCGGTGCATGCACGCATCAAGGTGCGCATCCACCGCCTCGAGTTCGACGAGAACGGTGACACCCGGGAGGTTTACGGCCTGGTGGACACCACCGTCGGCCGGGCACTGCTTTCGGAGATCCTGCCAAAGGGCCTGACCTTCGACCTGGTCAACCGCGACATGACCAAGAAGGCGATCTCGAGCCTGATCAATGCCTGTTACCGCCGGGTCGGGCTGAAGGAGACCGTGATCTTCGCCGACCAGCTGATGTACATGGGTTTCTCCTACGCCACGCGCGCAGCGGTGTCGTTCGGCATCAACGACATGACCATCCCGGACGTGAAGGCGAAGATCCTGGGCGAGGCCGAGGCCGAGGTGATGGAGATCGAGCACCAGTACACCTCCGGTCTGGTGACCATGGGTGAGCGCTACAACAAGGTGGTGGACATCTGGTCACGCACCAACGACCAGGTCGCCAAGGCCATGATGGACGTGCTCGGCACCGAGGAAAAGCACGACGCGCAGGGCAACCTGGTGAAACAGCCGTCGTTCAATTCCGTGTACATGATGGCCGACTCCGGCGCGCGCGGTTCCGCCGCCCAGATCCGCCAGCTCGCCGGTATGCGCGGCCTGATGGCGAAGCCGGACGGCTCCATCATCGAGACGCCGATCAC
>CAYUFA010000190.1:0-1915 GCA_964443845.1 uncultured Ectothiorhodospiraceae bacterium | reverse complement strand
GCTACCAGCAGATCCCGTCGTAACCGGACCCGTCCGTGGAACGCCGGTCGACGATCCGCACCAGGTCGACCACGCTCTTGCCCGGCGGTACCTGCTCGGCCACGGCACGGAATTCCTCCGCCCCGTTGCCGATCACGATCACGTCGGCGTGCCCTATCACCTCCTCGATACTGTTCACCATCAGCTTCGAGATGTGCGGGATGTGATTGAGGATGTAGTCGCGGTTGGCGCCGACCAGGCTGGCGACGTGGACGTTGCGGTCGTACAGGCGGATGTCGTAGCCCTTGCCGAGCAGGCGCTCGATCACCTCGACCAGGGGGCTCTCGCGCAAGTCGTCGGTGCCCGCCTTGAAGCTGAAGCCGAGGATTCCGACCTTGCGGCTGCCCCTGGCGGTGATCATCGCCAGGCCCTTCTCGATCTGCCGCTGGTTACTCGGCAGGATGGCGTTGAGGATCGGTACGTCGATGTCGGAGGTGCGGGCCTTGTAGGTCAGGGCACGCACGTCCTTGGGCAGGCAGGAACCCCCGAAGGCAAAACCGGGCTTCATATAATAGGAGGACAGGTTGAGCTTGGTATCCTTGCAGAAGATCTCCATGACCTCGTGCCCGTCGATCCCGACGGCCTTGCAGATGTTGCCGATCTCGTTGGCGAAACCGACCTTGAGGGCATGCCAGACGTTGTCGGTGTACTTGACCATCTCGGCCGTCTCGACCGAGGTTCGCACCAGCGGTGCCTCCAGCCCGGCATAGAGACTGGCGAGCCGGTTGCCGGCGGCGGCATCGGTTTCCCCGATCACGGTCTTGGGGGGGTGGTAGTAGTCATACACCGCCGTGCTCTCGCGCAGGAATTCCGGGTTGTTGCAGACCCCGAAATCCACGCCGGCCCGCTTGCCGGAGGATGCCTCCAGTACCGGGATGACCAGCGAGCGCATGCTGCCCGGCAACATGGTGCTGCGCGCCACCACCACGTGGTAGTCCGGCTTGTCCCGCAACGCGGCACCGATCTCCTCGCAGACCTTGCGCACGTACTTCAGGTCCAGGCTGCCGTTGGCCTGGCTCGGGGTGCCCACGCAAATCAGCGAGATTTCGGTTTCGAGCACCGCCCGGCGCACGTCCTGCGTGGCGCTCAGCAGTCCGTCGGCCACGGCCCGCTCGATGATCTCGCCGATATCCTGCTCGATCACCGGCGTGCTGCCGGCATTGATCAGGTCGACCTTGGGCTGGTACGGATCGACGCCGATCACGGCGTGGCCGTCCTTTGCGAGGCAGCCGGCCGAAACCGCGCCTACGTAGCCCAGTCCGAAGATACTGATTTTCATATCAATCCTTGCCGGTTCTTTACTGTTTGAGGTTGCTGTCCTGGCCGCGACCACCCGCCTGGATGCGGGTCAGGCAGCGCCGCGCCGTTGCCGCGCCCGCCACACCCCGCAGCGTGACGGCCGGGATCTTTTCCTCGAGCGCCGGAGAATACCACCCCGCAATTGGATTTGTACTGCCATGGAAACACTCAAAATTCCATTGCGGGTCGGTAACCAGCACCAGTCGGCGCGCACTCCCGTCGCGGGTGGCTGTCCAGGAATTGTCGGCAGGGCCGCGTTGCACATGAATGTCCGGGGCAAAGTGAAAATGGATCTCCGCCCGCGCCGGCACGCGGCCGTCCAGGGTGTCGATGACCTCGATTTCGCCCGTGTCGATACGCAGGCGCAGCTCCCGCACGTGCGTGATCCCGGCCGCCCGGTAGCCGTCGTGGGATGCCTTAACATACTGTAATTCATGCGTTTCCCCATGCTCCAGCAGCGTGGCCCGGGCCTTGGCCAGCCACAGGAACGGGCCGCCGATGCGGGACTGGTCCGTACCGTTCACACGCACGGTGTTGTGCGCCGCGGTGCCCCGGAAGTAGTTCCGCCACTCCGGCG
>CAYUFA010000189.1:0-1977 GCA_964443845.1 uncultured Ectothiorhodospiraceae bacterium | reverse complement strand
TCGATGCGCACCAGCGGCAGGTTGATGCCACTGCCTAGCAGCGCACAGATCACCAGCATCAGGCCCGAGCCGGGCGACAACCCGAGCTTGTCGAAGGCAATCGCCAGCAGGTTGACCTGGATCAGCAGGATCAGCACGCCGAACAGCATGGCGAGGATCAGCAGGCGCAGGGGGGTTAGTGGCACTCGCTCTCTCCGGCTATCCATCTCAGGGGACAGGTGCACGATTTGCACGCCCTGCAAACCGGCAGCCTGTTTGTCCTCGGCATGAATAGTGCCCCGCTCACTACGCGATGTACAGGCACAACCGGTTCATCCGGGCGCCCGCACCCACGAGGTATCGGGCCGTGATGCGTCCACGTGGATTTCTTCCACTCCCTGCAGAACACCGGAATCCAGGGCCTGTACCGCAGCGGAAACAACGTGGTGCTCGACCCGGTGCAGGTTCTGCAGCCCACGCACGTCCGCCAGCCTGTTATTTCCCTGGCAGAAACAGCAATCCGGCGTAGATCACGCCGATCGCGGCAATCCAGCTCCCGGCGATGCGCACCGCCACGCGGGTCCACGGCGCATCCGACAGCAGCGTTACGGCACCGACCGCACCGTGCGCGGCCATCGCACCGAGCACCGCGCCGCTATAGAACAGGACTGCGTGGCCGGCCGGCGGATCGGTGACCAGCAGTTCATGGCCGCTCAGCAGGGCGCCGCCCAGCGCGATGCCGGGCAGGACCATGCGCGGTACCGGCAGGGCCGCGGCGACCAGCAGGCCAGCCAGGATGAGGAACAGCCGGTTGGCGATGATCACTCCGTGCCAGACGAAACCGGCAAGACCAGCGCCCGTGCCCAGCACCACTCCGGCGGCGACGAGGAACTGGGACAGCAACACTCGCCTGCGCCCGCCACGACTGGCCAGCAGCGCGATCGCGGCCAGCGGCAGGAGGTATGCCGGGTTGGTGATGATGTGCATGAACCCGCTGTATACCGGGGAGTGGCCACCACCCCAGCCGTGCGCCTGTGCCGCCAGCGGCAGCAGGAAACCGGCTGTCGCAAGCCACCTGCGTGCCGCGGACCCGCCGGCCGTCAGTCCGGGACCGTTGCCGCGGAGCGGGGCCGACACGGTGCAGGTGCACCGATCCGGGTTGTTCCACGCGTGCATGGCATCACGCAAGCAGCAGAAAACCACCCACCCCGGCAACCAGACCACCGCTGGCGCGCACCACCCACTGTCCCGCAGGCCAGCGCCACAGCAGTCCGATGGCGATACCGCACAGGTGCAACAGCCCGGTCGCCAGCACGAAACCGCTCGCATACAGCAACGGCTGGCTTTGCGCCGGCATTTCCACGCCGTGCGCGAAACCGTGGTACACGGCGAATACGCTGACCGGCACCATGGCCACCCACAGTGGCACACGCACGTTGCACAGCACTGCAAGCCCGAGCAGCAGGCCGGAGCTGGCAATGCCGGTCTCGATGCCGGGCAGCGGCAGACCGGCGGCACCGGCGGCGCCCCCCAGCGCCATGATCAGCGGAAAGACCACCGGCAGGGCCCACAGGGCCGGGGCACCCAGTTGCGCGCCCCACATGCCCACGGCCACCATCGCCGCCACGTGGTCGATGCCGCCCAGCGGGTGCAGAAAACCGACGAGGAATCCACCGTTCAGGTCACTGGCGGTGATATGCGCACCGGCCAGCGCCGGGCTCAGCAGCAGGAGGGTGAGAAGGAATCGGTAGCGGTTCGCGGACATGGAGCTTCCTGAGCTGTATCCCGGGGTGACGAGTATGCCTGCGTTCGTACACACGGCGCCACCCTGGCGGCCCTACCGCGGGCTCCGGGACGCGTCGTATGCACCATCCGCCCTTTCCCCGTCATTACGAGCGCAGCGCAGCAATCTCGTGACAAGGGTGCAACCGTACGAAGATTGCCGCGGCGCTGAGCATGCAGGCCGTAGGTTGGGCTGAACGGAGAGAAGCCCAACAC
>CAYUFA010000188.1:0-2002 GCA_964443845.1 uncultured Ectothiorhodospiraceae bacterium | reverse complement strand
ACCGAAACCGACGAGGCGCCGATGCTGGCGACGTACTCGCTGCTGCCGATCGTGCAGGCGTTTGCCAGGGCGGCCGGGGTGAGCGTGGAGACGCGGGACATCTCGCTGGCCGGGCGCATCCTGGCGAATTTCCCGGATCAGCTGACGGATGCACAGAAGGTGGGCGATGCGCTGGCCGAACTCGGTGCGCTGGCGAAGACGCCCGCGGCGAACATCATCAAGCTGCCCAATATCAGTGCGTCGGTGCCGCAGCTCCGGGCGGCCATCCAGGAATTGCAGGGGCAGGGCTACGCGATTCCGGATTACCCGCAGGCGCCGCAAACACCGGAGGAAGAGGCCATCAAGGGACGGTATGCGAAGGTGCTGGGCAGTGCGGTGAACCCGGTGCTGCGCGAGGGCAACTCGGACCGCCGGGTAGCGGCCGCGGTGAAGGCCTACGCGCGGAAGCATCCACATTCCATGGGCGCCTGGTCGCCGGACTCGAAGACGCGCGTGGTCTCCATGACTGCGGGCGACTTCTACGGCAGCGAGCGCTCCGCGGTGGTGCAGGCGGCGGGCAAGCTGAAGATCACCCTGCATACCGCCGGCGGCGAGGTGCGGGTACTGAAGGAAGCCGTACCGGTACAGGCCGGTGAGGTGGTCGATGCGTCGGTGATGAACTGCCGCCAGCTGAAGGTCTTTTTCGAGCAGTCCATGCAGGCGGCGCAGGCCGAGGACGTGCTGTTGTCGCTGCACATGAAGGCGACCATGATGAAGGTGTCCGACCCGGTCATCTTCGGTCATGCCGTCGACGTCTACTACCGGTCCGCGTTCGACAGGCACGCCGCCACGTTCGAACAGCTGGGCGTGAATACCCGCAACGGCCTGGGCGATGTGTACGCGAAGATCGCTACCCTGCCGGCTGAGCAGCGCAAGGCCATCGAGGCCGACCTGCAGGCAGTCTATGCCAGCCGCCCGGCACTGGCGATGGTGAACTCGGACAAGGGCATCACCAACCTGCACGTGCCGAGCGACGTCATCGTCGACGCCTCCATGCCGGCCATGATCCGTTCCTCCGGGTGTATGTGGGGGCCGGACGGCAAGCTGCACGACACCCTGGCCATGATCCCGGACCGCTGTTACGCCGGCGTTTACCAGGCGGTGATCGAGGACTGCAAACAGCATGGCGCGTTCGACCCGGTCACCATGGGCAGCGTCAGCAACGTGGGCCTGATGGCGCAGAAGGCCGAGGAATACGGCTCGCACGACAAGACCTTCGAGATCCCGGTAGCCGGTACCGTGCGCGTGACGGACGAATCCGGTACCACACTGCTCGAACACGCGGTGGAGGCGGGCGATATCTGGCGCATGTGCCAGGCGAAGGACCTGCCGATCCGTGACTGGGTGAAGCTGGCGGTCACCCGTGCGCGCCTGACCGGGCAGCCGGCGGTGTTCTGGCTCGATCCCGCGCGTGCCCACGACGCGAATCTCATCAACAAGGTCGAGACGTATCTGGAAGATCACGATACCCGTGAGCTGGACATCCGGATCCTGTCACCCGTCGAGGCCACACGCTTCACGGTGGCACGGGTGCGCGCCGGGCTGGATACCATCTCGGTCACCGGCAACGTGCTGCGCGACTACCTCACCGACCTGTTCCCGATCCTGGAGCTGGGCACCAGTGCGAAGATGCTGTCCATCGTGCCGTTGCTGGCCGGTGGCGGCCTGTTCGAGACCGGTGCGGGTGGTTCCGCGCCGAAGCTGGCGCAGCAGTTGCTGGAGGAAGATCACCTGCGCTGGGACTCGGTGGGTGAGTTCCTGGCCCTGGCGGTCTCGCTGGAAGACCTGGCGCAGAAGCAGGGCAGTGAAACGATCGGGGTGCTGGCCGCGGCACTGGACGCAGCGAATGCCGAGTACCTGAACAACAACCGTTCGCCGTCACGCAAGACGGGCGAACTGGATAACCGTGGCAGTCATTTCTATCTCGCCCTGTACTGGGCGCAGGCGCTGGCCGGTCAGCAAG
>CAYUFA010000187.1:0-2123 GCA_964443845.1 uncultured Ectothiorhodospiraceae bacterium | reverse complement strand
TGTTGAGCATCGCCCCCGACATCACGTTCATCATGGTCAGCATCATGCGAAACATCAGGCTGAACATGTTCTCCCCGCTCGCGACCGCCGGTGGAACCGGAACGAGCAGTGCGGCAATCAGGAGGAGGGTGGAGCGTTTGTGTTGCATAGGCGGGACTGACCGGTACGGGGAATGCCTTTATCCTTTGATTTTAGGAAAAAAGCGCTGCTTCCCCAATGTGCCGGATTATACTACAAGATATTGTATATTAACACTTCTGTATGCCCGATATTTTGTGTTCCATCACACTTTTCCACCCTTGCAGGATAACGGGCTGCCAGAGGAATTTCATTTGCCAATCATGCAATTAACGAGGACACCCGTGCTAGACTGTCAAGTTTTTACTCGAACCGGGGGCCGTCATGACGCAACTCACTGACCTGCTTGCAGAACGCATCCTGTTCCTGGACGGGGCGATGGGCACCATGATCCAGCGCCACAAGCTGGCCGAGGCCGACTACCGCGGCACGCGCTTCGCCGACTGGCCGCGCGATCTCAAGGGCAACAACGACCTGCTGGTGCTTACGCAGCCCGATATCATCATCGGCATCCACCGCGCCTACCTCGAGGCCGGCGCCGACATCCTGGAGACCAACACCTTCAACGCCACGCGCGTGGCGATGGCCGACTACGGCATGGAGGAACTGAGTGTCGAAATCAATGTCGCGGCGGCCAGGCTGGCGCGTTCGGTGGCGGATGAGTTCACACAGCTCACTCCGAACAGGCCACGCTTCGTCGCCGGCGTGCTGGGGCCGACCAACCGCACCGCCTCGATCTCGCCGGACGTCAACGACCCCGGCTTCCGCAACATCCACTTCGACGCGCTGGTCGCGGCCTACAGCGAATCCGCGCGCGGGCTGGTGGAGGGCGGGGTGGACCTGCTGCTGATCGAGACCGTGTTCGACACGCTCAACGCCAAGGCGGCGGTATTCGCCCTGGAACAGTTCTTCGAGGAATCCGGCACGCGCCTGCCGGTGATGATCTCCGGCACCATCACCGACCAGTCCGGGCGCACCCTGACCGGGCAGGTGACCGAGGCGTTCTACAATTCCCTGCGTCATGCCCGGCCGCTGTCGATCGGGCTGAACTGCGCGCTGGGCGCCGACCAGCTGCGCCAGTACGTGGAGGAGATGGCGCGCATCTCGGAGACGCACGTCTCCGCGCATCCCAATGCCGGCCTGCCCAACGAGTTCGGCGAATACGACGAAACGCCGGAGAAGATGGCCAAAGAGCTGGCCGACTGGGCAAAAAACGGCTTCGTGAACATCATCGGCGGCTGCTGCGGCACCACGCCGGAGCACATCCGGGCCATCGTGGCAGCCGTCAGCCCGCACCCGCCACGCCAACTGCCGGACATCGAGCCACAGTGCCGCCTGGCGGGGCTGGAGCCGTGCAACATCGGCCCGGATTCGCTGTTCGTCAACGTCGGCGAACGCACCAACGTCACCGGCTCGGCGATCTTCAAGAAGCTGATCATGAACGGCGATTTCGATACCGCGCTGGACGTGGCGCGCCAGCAGGTCGAGAACGGCGCCCAGATCATCGACATCAACATGGACGAGGGCATGCTGGACTCGCAGGCCGCCATGGTGCGCTTCCTGCACCTGATCGCCGCCGAGCCGGACATCTCGCGCGTGCCGGTGATGATCGACTCCTCGAAGTGGGACATCCTCGAGGCCGGCCTGAAGTGCCTCCAGGGCAAGGGGGTGGTGAACTCCATCAGCCTGAAGGAGGGCGAGGCGGTGTTCATCCGCCACGCACAGCTGGTGCAGCGCTACGGTGCTGCCGCCATCGTCATGGCCTTCGACGAGCAGGGCCAGGCCGACACCCGCGCGCGCAAGTTCGAAATCTGCCAGCGCGCCTACCGGATCCTCACCGAACAGGTCGACTTCGATCCCGCGGATATCATCTTCGACCCGAACATCTTCGCCATCGCCACCGGCATCGAGGAACACGACAACTACGGCAAGGACTTCATCGACGCGACCGGCGACATCAAGCGCCACCTGCCGCACGCGCTGGTCTCGGGCGGCGTGTCCAACGTGTCGTTCTCGTTTCGCGGCAACAACCCGGTGCGCGAGGC
>CAYUFA010000186.1:0-2127 GCA_964443845.1 uncultured Ectothiorhodospiraceae bacterium | reverse complement strand
GCCTGATTCAGAGAGCCAGGACGAGCTTTACCACGGTCGAGGAACTCAGCCAGACCAGGGCCGGACGCATGCGCACCCTGGTTGCCGGTGCGTTCCGGATGAAGGCGGAGCGCGCCTCCCTGAAGACCGGGAAAAGCTTCGATATCGACGGTGAGCGCATCAACATCGGCTGACAAGGCAAGGAGGTTATATGGTCGCAATATTTCCCGCATCCACGACGGCAGCCGGCACCTGTTTCGCCATGCCGGATGTTTGCCTGACGCCCGCACCACCGGCGCCGCCGGTCCCGGTGCCGTATCCGAATACCGGCATGGTCAACCAGGCCTCGAAAACGGCGAGCAAGGTCAAGTTTGCCGGCAAGCCGGTGGTGACCAAGAAATCGGAGATCTCGCGGACCATGGGCGACGAGGCCGGTGTCAACAAGGGCGTCATGTCCGGCATGAACATGGGCAAGCTGACCTACAAGATGGGTACCACCAAGGTGAAGATCGAGGGGCAGGACTGCATCCGGCTCACTTCCATGAGCGGCCATAACGGCATGAGCGCCAACATGCCGGCCGGTGTCCAGGTCGCTCCCAGTCAGACCAAGGTGATCGTTGCGCCATGAACAACATTTTCCTTACCCTGCTGCTGGTGGTGGCCCTGCTCGTGGCCTATTACTTCGCCACCGAATACTTCTTCCTCGACCTGACCGGGTCCGGGTGGAAAAAGGCACGCGCGGAATTTCCTGCCGTCGCAAAGGAACTGGGCCTGACGCTGGAAGCGCCCAAGTATGATTTCCAGATCGGGAAAATAAGCGGGACGTACCGGGGCTATGCCGTGCGCGTGTTGCCCGACGATGGTGCCATGGTGCAGCTCGACATGGGAACGGAGAGTAATATTGAACTGGACACGGAACGTGAGCGTTCCGTGGAGCACGGAGCGCTCCGGGAAATCACGTTCCGGTCCGCGGAACTGAACGATTTTTTCCCCACCCGTTACGCCGGCGACAGCGTATCCGAACGTTTGGCCGCATCGGACAAGCTCGCACAGTTCGCCGCACAGTTCAGGAAACGCTGGGGACGCCAGGTGGCACGATTGCGCGTGGATAACCGTTATATCCGCTGTTATTTCCCGAACGGCAGGCAGCGTTACATCCCGGCCCGGTCGATCGGCCCGATCCTGGACGATCTGGCGAACCTGGCGGACATCCTGAAATCACCCTGATTCTCACCGCTGCGACCCGGTCCCGGGCCATGCTGCCAGGGACCGTCGCATGTGTGCCAGTGCACGACGGAACCTGCGCTGCAGACCGCTGGCGGTAAAGGAGCGGGCGCTTTTCCCGATAACCTTACAGCAGCATTCCAGAATGCTGTTTAGGCATTAATTGTAAGCTACAGAAAAATATGCTAAAAACGTCGTATGCACCTGGGTCGTGTTGGTGGGTGTGGTTGCATGGATGAAAATTTGATGAATAAAAACAACAGGTAACCATCGATCATCATATTGTGCGGGGTTGATCGGACGGGGAGGCTGGCGGACTGGTTCGTCGATGGCAGCATGGTGGCGCCGGACAGCATCTCTGCAGGGATTAAGATGATGCACGGGTACTGGATATGATGAAGTCAGACAACCGGAACCGGGGAGCTTGGTAATGGCCCATGCAAAAGTTGTGGAAGTCGATTACTACCAGCTGCTGGATAACCTGAAGGCGGCGGCCAACGCCAATGCGCTGATAGAAAAATCCGACAACGAGAAATGGAAGGCCTATATCGCCGAGCACAAGATCCAGGACGTCAAGCTGGAGGCGTTTGGCAAGGTGAAATTCATGGCTGGAAAACCCCGGCTCGCCGCCATCGTCATGGGCAGCAACTGGGACGGCTGTTACACCTATTCGAACGAGGATCAGGCCGCCCTGAAATGGGTCTCCCAGGACTGATCACCTCGCCTTCGGTATGACCGGCAAGTACGTCATCGGTCACGCCAGTCTCCCTGCCACCCGAATAAAGTAACCTGCCGTCCCGTCCGTCGTGCCGGATCAGGGCACCGTGCTCCGGCAGGTGTGGTGCCGCACGGATTGCCGCGTGTGGCGTTCAGGGAATGGTCAGTATGATGCCGGCCGGTACCGTGTCGGGATTTGGCCCGATC
>CAYUFA010000185.1:0-2129 GCA_964443845.1 uncultured Ectothiorhodospiraceae bacterium | reverse complement strand
CCGCGCCAACCTGATGCACGGAAATTTCAGCAACAAAGGTGCCCGGACTCCTGTTGTTTGCTACCGGATTGCACCAAGCGCAACCGTCACCGGTCGTGGTGGACCCGCTTCCATGGACCAGATCACGATCGTGACGTCTGAACCGGCATCCTGCTGCAACAGTTTATCCATGGTGGCGACATCCTGGAGCGTAGTCCCGTTCAACGAAATCAGCAGGTCGCCGGGGAGAAGCCCGGCTTTGAACGCAGGGCTGTCGTCTACGACCGTCTGTACGATCAGGGAATGGTCCGTATCCTGAATGAGCTTCAGCGCCGCACGCGCCTTCTCCGGTAGCTCGTCGGTAAAGTAGGCACCCAACACGAAATGTTTTGGCCGCGCCCACAACGTTGCCAGGTAATGATGGTCGCAAAAGGTATTCAGTACGACACTCGCACCGTACTTTTTCCCCAGGGCACGCGCACCGCTGGCAGCGACCATCTCCAGCTGCGGGCTCATCATGTTGGAGTAGCCGATCATGATGTAACCCTTGCGGTACATGTCCCGTTCGGCCTCGGCCATCGCGTCGAAACTGTCGAGCTGCCGGTACTCGACTTCGTGCGGCGGTTTCTGGAAGGCTGCGCTGTCCACGTCGTGCAGCGGTGTATAGGCCCAGTTGTAATGCACTGAAGTCATTGCACAGCCAGCCAGCCAGATCGCCGTAACCACGGTGAGCACGGCCGCGCGCAGGGCTTTCATGACATCTACCCGGCAGTTTGAAAATAGCCCTCTATTCGGGTGCATTGGACAGGACCGCGTTACCCCAGCCTTTGCCGACCTGCAATGCTTCAAAGGCTGTTTCACCCAGCTGGAAGCCCAGAATCCTCTGTTCTTCCAACCGTTTTGCTTCAGACAAGACACCCGGTGAGACATTCGGTACCCCGGTTGCCCGGGGTCCGCGCGCACGGGCTGCCGCATCAATCTCCTCTGGCGTTCCCCGGGTACTGAAATTGCTGCGCCCCGGCTCCGGCTTGTGCTGTGACGCTTCGACGCGCGCCAGTTCGGCCTGCATGTAGACACGCTGGTTGTGTGCATCCGCCTGGGCCTGGATGGCATGCGAATAGTCGTTGAGTGCATTGTGCAGGCCACCCAGCGCAGACTGGACTGCGGCGACCCGATGGTACACGTTGACCGGTGGTTGCCGCGCCCAGGGCACGGTGACGTACCAGTTTTCAGGAAGTGAATGGGCCGCATCCTCCGCAGGCAGCGAAACCGGCGTCCAGGCCAGCGCTAACACCGCGGATGCCAGAACTGTGATTGCCCGCATTACCTAACCCCCCGCACCCCGTTTATGGTCCCTGTAGCAGGTCATAAAAAGCATAAACACGATTTCAGGAAGCGTCAAATATGGGGCTGATGATCAGGAGACGCGCCCTGCCTTCCGGTTTCGTGAAGCCTGCGCGCAGGAAATACCCGGGTCGGATCCCGGCTTATGCCTGGCAGGGAGAACCGGGATCCGACCCCGGTTGCCCCGGCCCTTCATGAAAGAACGATACTGGTAAAATGCCGCCCATGGCTGCCAGCAAACCCGTTCTGATTCTGCAACTGCGACCGGAAGACGTCACGTCCGACAGTGAATACGCCTGCATACTGAAATACGCCGGGTTGCAGGCCCGGGACACCTGCAGGAAACGCATCGAGCAGCAGGGTATCCCCGGTGACCTGAACCTGGAAGACTATTCCGCGATCATCGTCGGCGGCAGCCCGTTCGATATCAGCACCCCGGAAGACAGGAAATCCGGCATCCAGAAAAAGATCGAGGCCGATTTCAACCGGCTGCTGGAACGGGTCGTCGCCCTGGACTTTCCCTTTCTGGGCGCGTGCTCCGGTAACGGCCTGCTGGGCAACCACCTCGGCACCGAAATCTCGACAAAGTACGGCGAAGCCGTGGGTTGCGTCACGCTGGAACTTACCGCAGCCGGCAAAGCGGACAAGCTGCTCCGGGGTTTCCCGGACCGGATAGACGTTCTGCTCGGCCACAAGGAGGCCGTCGACACCCTCCCCGCAGGTGCGACCTTACTGATGACCGGCAGCGCCTGCCCGGTGCAGATGTTTCGCATCGGCGAAAACGTGTATGCCACCCAGTTCCACCC
>CAYUFA010000184.1:0-2233 GCA_964443845.1 uncultured Ectothiorhodospiraceae bacterium | reverse complement strand
TCCCGTTTCCGGGAGCGCGGCTTGCGCACTAACTGATTGATTGTGGCCATTAACCCAACACCCTGAGAATGAAATTGAGATAATTCTGCGTGCTGAAAATAAACGACAGGCCGGTCGGGACCGGCCTGTCGAAAGGAGCGGAATTTTAGAATCAGGGCCCTGCGCTGTCAAGGCGGATTTCCCCGCAGGGCAGGGGGGGCGGCGGGGCCGCCCCCCCTGCCCGCCCGTGAGCGGCCGTCCGGCTAGTCTTCGGCCGGAGACTCTTCCATGCCTGCGGAGACCCCCTCGTCGAGCGCATCGACCGCGGCCATCTCCTCCGCGATATCGAGCGGAATCCCCACGCGGGCACGCAGGCGGGCCTCGTGATAGGCCAGTCCGGTACCGGCCGGAATCAACCGGCCGACAATGACATTTTCCTTGAGACCCCTGAGGTTATCCTGGCTGCCACGCACCGACGCCTCGGTCAGCACGCGCGTGGTCTCCTGGAAGGATGCCGCCGAGATGAACGACTCGGTGGCCAGCGAGGCCTTGGTGATGCCCAGCAGCAGCGGCATCCACTCGGCCGGAGTCTTGCTGTTGCGCTGCAGGCGCTCCGACTCCTCGAGGACCCGCGACCGCTCGATCTGCTCGCCCTTCAGGAACCGGCTTTCGTTGCTGGTGATGATCTCCACCTTGCGCAGCATCTGGCGCAGGATCACCTCGATGTGCTTGTCGTTGATCTTCACGCCCTGCAGGCGGTAGACGTCCTGGATTTCCTTCACCAGGTACTCGGCCATGGTCGAGGTCCCCAGCAGACGCAGGATGTCATGTGCGCTCGGCTCGCCGTCCACCAGCGTCTCGCCACGCTCGATGTGCTCGCCCTCGAACACCGTGACATGGCGCCACTTCGGAATCAGTTCCTCGTGGGTGGTCGCGTCCGCGGCGGTGATGATCACGCGCTGCTTGCCCTTGGTGTCCTTGCCGAAACCCACGGTACCGGAAATCTCGGCCAGGATGGCCGGGTCCTTCGGCTTGCGCGCCTCGAACAGATCGGCCACGCGCGGCAGACCGCCGGTGATGTCACGGGTCTTGGAAGAGGCCTGCGGTATGCGGGCGATGATATCGCCCACCCTGACCTCGGCACCGTCCTCGAGACCGACGATCGCGCCGGACGGCAGGAAGTACTGCGCATCCAGGTCGGTGCCGGCCAGCTTGAGCTGCTTGCCCTTGCCGTCCACCAGCTTGACCATCGGGCGCAGGTCCTTGCCGGAACTGCCGCGCGATTTCGGATCGGTGATCACCAGGCTGGTGAGGCCGGTGATCTCGTCGGTGGACTCCTGCACGGTGACGCCGTCGATGAAGTCGGAGAAACGCGCCACGCCGGCCACCTCGGTGACGATCGGGTGGGTGTGCGGGTCCCAGGTGGCGATGACGCTGCCGCCCTTGACCGTGTCGCCGTCCACGACACTGATCACGGAGCCGTAGGGCACCTTGTAGCGCTCGCGCTCGCGACCATGTTCATCGACCATGCCGATTTCACCGGACCGCGACACCGCCACCAGGTTGCCCTGCTTGTTGGTCACGGTCTTGATGTTGTGCAGGCGCACCGTACCGCCATACTTGACCTCCACGCTGTTGACGGTCGCGGCACGGCTGGCGGCGCCACCGATGTGGAAGGTACGCATGGTGAGCTGGGTGCCGGGTTCGCCGATCGACTGGGCCGCGATCACACCGATCGCCTCGCCGGCGTTGACCATGTGGCCACGGGCAAGGTCGCGCCCGTAACAGGCCGCGCACACACCGTAGCGATTGTCGCAGGTGATCGGCGACCGCACCTTGATCTCGTCCACCCCGAGTGCCTCGAGGCGGTCCACCCAGTCCTCGTTGAGCAGGGTGTTGCGGGAGAGAACCACCTCGTCAGACCCCGGACGCAGCAGGTCCGTCGCGGTCATGCGGCCCAGCACGCGCTCGCGCAACGGCTCGACCACGTCGCCACCCTCGACCAGCGGCGTCATGGTCAGCCCGCCCTCGGTGCCGCAATCCTCGCCGATGATCACCAGGTCCTGTGCCACGTCGACCAGGCGGCGGGTCAGGTAACCGGAGTTGGCGGTCTTCAGCGCGGTGTCGGCCAGACCCTTGCGGGCGCCGTGCGTGGAAATGAAGTACTGCAACACGTCCAGACCCTCGCGGAAGTTCGCGGTGATCGGCGTCTCGATGATGGAGCCGTCCGGCTTCGCCATCAGGCCGCGCATAC
>CAYUFA010000183.1:0-2253 GCA_964443845.1 uncultured Ectothiorhodospiraceae bacterium | reverse complement strand
CGTTCAGCCCAACCTACGTTCAGCCCAACCTGCGTTCAGCCCAACCTGCGTTCACAGCCACGTCCGGATATCTGGCAAACAGCCAGGGAAGCACACGGAATGCCCGGGAATATTATTGTTGTTCTTCGTGTTATTCCGTGGCCTCCGTGGCCTCCGTGGCCGGTCGATTTTCCGTACGAACGACATGCGTTGAGTCAGGTGGCCCGGGCTACTGGCCCTTTGTGCACTTCCGCTACAATACGCTTCTTATGGCCGCATCGCGCAGTCCCGCAACCCTGTACTGGCTCGGCATCGATACCGGGGGCACCTTCACCGATTTCGTACTGTTCGACGGACACGCGTTGCGCGTGCACAAGGTCCTGTCCACGCCCGCGGCACCGGAACGCGCGATTCTGCAGGGGATTGCCGATCTCGGTCTCGATACCCGCGGCCTGCAGGTCATCCACGGTTCCACGGTCGCGACCAACGCGGTGCTGGAACGCAAGGGCGTGCGTACGGCCTATATCGCCAATCGCGGACTGGGCGACGTGCTCACCATCGGCCGCCAGGCACGGCGCGAACTCTACAACCTGCAGCCGGCGCCCGAGCCACCGCCGGTGCCGCCGGAACTGTGCTGGGAAGTGGGCGCGCGCACCGGGGCCGACGGCCGGCCGGTGGCTGCGCTCACGGAAGACGACCGTACGCACCTGCTGGCCCGGATCGAGCGCCTGCGCCCGGAAGCGCTGGCCATCAACCTGCTGTTCTCGTGGCTGGACGAACGCGACGAGCTCACTATCGCGTCGTGGTTGCCGGACGACCTGTTCGTTGCGCGCTCTTCGGCGGTGCTGCCCGAGGTCCGGGAATACGAGCGCGGGATCGCGACCTGGCTGAACGCCTGGATCGGGCCGCGCGTGGCGGGCTATCTGGCACGCCTCGACCGGGCGCTGGCACCGGCACCGGTTGCCGCCATGCAGAGTGCCGGTGGCACGGTGCGTGCCGACCTGGCCGGGCAGCGCGCGGTCCACCTGCTGTTGTCCGGGCCGGCCGGGGGGCTGATGGGGGCGCGTCACGTTGGCCGCCAGGCCGGTCACACGCAACTGCTGACCTTCGACATGGGCGGGACCTCCACCGATGTCGCGCTGATCGACGGTGACATCCGCCTGACCTCGGAAGGGCGGATCGGGCCCTGGCCGGTCGCGGTGCCGATGGTCGATCTGCACACCATCGGGGCCGGGGGCGGCTCGATCGCGCAGCTCGATGCCGGCGGCGTGCTGCAGGTCGGCCCGGAATCGGCCGGGGCCCTGCCCGGGCCGGCCTGCTATGGCCGGGGCGGTGAGCGGGCCACGGTCACCGATGCCAACCTGGTGCTGGGACGGTTATTGCCGGAGGCGTTTCTCGGCGGGGCGATGCGGCTGGACAGCGCGGCGGCGCACGCGGTGCTCGCCGCGCTGGCCGCGCAGATGGATATGACACCCGTCGCCGCGGCTCAGGGCGTCATTGCCATTGCCAACGCCCACATGGCACAGGCGCTGCGCGTGATTTCGGTGCAGCGCGGCATCGACCCGCGGCACTTCGTGCTGGTCTCGTTCGGGGGTGCCGGCGGCTTGCATGTGTGTGCCCTGGCCGAGGCACTGGGCATGCGCCGCGTACTGGTGCCGGTGCAGGCCGGCGTCCTGTCCGCGCTGGGAATGCTGGTGACGCCACCGGGGCGGCAACTGACGCGGACCGTGACCGGCCTGCTGGACGGGTTTACCGACGCCGTGCTCGATGACCACCTGCAGGCGCTGGCGGCGCAGGGCCGCGCCCAGTTGCAGGAGGAGGGTATCGCCGGCGGCGACATCGAGGCCACGTTCCGGCTCGACCTGCGCTACCACGGGCAGTCCTTCGCACTGGACCTGCCCTGGCAAGGGGTGGACGCCTGTCACGCGGCCTTCGAGGATCTGCACGAGCAACGCTACGGGCACCGGCTCGACCTGCCGGTCGAACTGGTAACCCTGCGTTGTCAGCTGCAAGGCCAGGCGCTGGAGATCCGCCTGCCGGCGCCGGTAGCAGCAAGCCCCGGCGCGGCCACGGGCACCGCGCGCGTAGCCGGCTGCACGCAGCCGGTCCCGGTCTACGCGCGTGACCGGCTGGCCGCCGGGCAGTCGCTGGTCGGCCCGGCCATCCTCACGGAGACCGTTGCCACCACCTGGCTGGCCCCGGGCTGGCGGTGTATGGTCGATCCGCTGGGAAACCTGTTGCTGGAGCGCGATGCCGTGTAGGTTGGGCTGAGCG
>CAYUFA010000182.1:0-2290 GCA_964443845.1 uncultured Ectothiorhodospiraceae bacterium | reverse complement strand
ACGACTACGGCATGAAGCAGCGCAAGGGCGCCTACCTGCCGTTCAACATGGCCTACCCGCAGCGCTATGTGATCGATCCGCGCATGATCGGGACCCCGGACGCCGACAAGGCGAAGGCCGCCTGCAAGTACGACGCCGTCGAGCTCGACATGCAGGAGACCGAGACCACGCTGACCGTCGGCGCCATCATCTGGGCCACCGGCTGGCAGCCGTACGACGCCGACAAGATCCAGCCCTACGGCCACGACCGCTACGCCAACGTCGTCAGCAGCGTCGAATTCGAGCGCATGCTCGACCCGTTCGGCCCGACCGGCGGCAGGATCCTGCGCCCGTCCGACGGCAAGGAGGCGAAGAACGTCGCCTTCATCCAGTGCGCCGGCTCGCGTGACCGCAACCACCTGAAGCACTGCTCGCGCATCTGCTGCATGGCCACGCTGAAGCAGACCACCTACCTGCGCGAGAAATTCCAGGACGATTTCAAGGCCAGCGTCTACTACATCGACATCCGCGCCATCGACCGCATCGACGACTTCTACCAGAAGGTGCAGGACGACGAGAACGTCACCTTCATCAAGTCCAAGGTCGCCAGCATCACCGAGGACGAGGACACCGGCAACCCGGTGCTGCACGGCGTGGACACCGAGGGCTACCACCGCTACGACAATCCGCACGACCTGGTGGTGCTGGCGGTCGGCATGGAGCCGAGCGTGCCGAAGGACGCATTCCCGATCGACGTAGTGGTCAACGACAGTGGCTTCATCGAAGCCGACGCGCGCAATGGCGGCATCTTCGCGGCCGGCTGCTCGTCCGACGCGCTCGATGTGAACCGCGCGGTGCAGAGCGCGACGGCAAGTGCATTACGTGCAATCCAGGTCGTGAACCGGGTTGCCAGAGCGGAGGGTTAAACAGTGGCTGACGAAAACAAGATTGGTGCCTACATCTGCAAGGGTTGCGGGCTGGGCGAGCGGCTCGACTGCAGCCAGCTGGTGAACGTCGCCCAGCGCGAGGGCAAGGCCGCCGTGGTGCGCGAGCACGAGTTCCTGTGCAACAGCGAAGGCGTGGCGATGATCCAGAACGACATCGACAACGAAGGCGTCAACAAGGTGATGATCGCGGCCTGCTCGCGCCGCGCCAAGAACGAGGCGTTCAACTTCCAGAACGTGGCGCTCAACCGTACCAACCTGCGCGAGGGCGTGATCTGGGTGCGCCCGGACACCGACGAGGCGCGCGAGACCACGCAGGAAATGGCGGACGACTACATCCGCATGGGCTGCAACGAAGTCAAGTACATGAAGCTCCCGCACGTCAACGAGGCCGCAGCCAGCAACGACCACATCCTGGTCGTCGGTGGCGGTATCGTCGGCATGACCGCGGCCATCGAGGCCAGCAAGGCCGGCTACCCGGTGACCCTGGTCGAGAAGGGCGGCGTGCTGGGCGGCGCGGCACACGAGGAGTACCGGCGCATCCCGGAACGCATGCCGTACGCGGACCCGGAAGACACGGGTGTCAACGAGATGGTCGCGGCGATCGAGGCCGATGCTAACATCACCGTGCACCTGAACAGCACCATCACCAAAACCAGCGGGGCCCCGGGCCGTTTCTCGGCGGACATCTCCACCGAGTCCGGCCCCACCACCACCGCCAATTTCGGCGCCATCATCATGGCCTCGGGCGCACGCCGCTACGATGCGAGCCGGCTGCCGGAACTGGGCTTTGGCAAGACCCCGGACGTGGTCGACCAGGCCGGTCTCGAGCAGCTGGCGCTGGCAGCCAACGGCGGGCCGATCAAGCGCCCGAGTGACGGCAGGGAAGTACAAAACGTGGTGTTCGTGCAGTGTGCCGGCCAGCGCTCGACGCAGGAAGGCCACCTGCCCTACTGCTCCGGTCACTGCTGCCTGACCTCGATCAAGCAGGCGATGTACTTCAAGGACCAGAACCCGCAGATCGACACCAACATCATCTATACCGACCTGCGCACCCCGGGCGCCGGCGGCGAGGACTTCTACCGCAGCGGCCAGCAGAAGGGCATCACCTTCACCAAGGGCAAGGTCAGCGAGGTCACCATGGGCGCGAACGGCCCGGAGGTGAAGTTCCAGGACCTGATCCTGGACCAGGCCGTGAACGAGAAGGCCGACCTCGTGGTGCTGGCCACCGGCATGGTCCCGAACTCCGGCGTCGACATCGACCTGCCGGTCACGGCCGCCGATGAAGACGTGGACCTGGACAACCTCGTAGCCGAGGTCAAGGTCGAGTCCATCCTCAACCTGACCTACCGTCAGGGTCCGGACCT
>CAYUFA010000181.1:0-2380 GCA_964443845.1 uncultured Ectothiorhodospiraceae bacterium | reverse complement strand
GGATCAGGCGGTCAGCGCCTGGCGCAGGCGCGAGAGTGCCTCGGTGAGGATTTCCATGCTGGTGGCAAAGGAGAAACGGATGTAGCCCGGTGCGCCGAACGCGGAGCCGGGTACCAGCGCCACGCCGGCGGCCTCGAGCAGGTGTTCGCTGAGTTGCACGTCGTCGTGGATGCCGTCCATGCGGTCGATCACGTCCTGTACCCGGGGGAAACAGTAGAACGTGCCGTCGGCCGGCAGGCAGTGCACGCCCGGGATCCGGTTGAGCTGTTCCACCACGAAGTCGTGGCGCTCGTGGAAGGCCTGCAGCATGGGCTGGATGCAGGACTGGTCGCCCTCGAGCGCAGCCTGCGCCGCGACCTGCGAGATCGAGGTCGGGTTGGAGGTGCTCTGCGACTGGATCTTCTTCATCGCCTTGATCAGCGGGGCCGGGCCGCCGGCATAGCCGATGCGCCAGCCGGTCATGGCATAGGCCTTGGACACGCCGTTCAGCACCATGGTGCGGTCATAGAGGTCCGGGCAGGCGTTCAGGATGTTGCTGAACGGTTCGGCGGCCCACAGGATGTGCTCGTACATGTCGTCGGTGGCGATCAGCACCTGCGGGTGCTGGCGCAGCACCTCGCCCAGTGCGGCCAGTTCCGCCCGGGTGTAGGCCACGCCGGTCGGATTGGACGGGCTGTTGAGCACCACGATACGGGTGCGGGCCGTGATGGCCGCATCCAGCTGGTCGGGCGTGATCTTGAAGCGGGTGTCCACGCCGGTGGTCAGGATCACCGGGGTGCCATCGGCCAGCAGTACCATGTCGGGGTACGACACCCAGTACGGCGCCGGGATGAGGACCTCGTCGCCACGGTTGAGGTAGGCCTGGCACAGGTTGTAGAAACTCTGCTTGCCCCCGCAGGACACCAGGATCTGGTCGGGCTCGTACGCCAGCCCGTTGTCGCGCTGGAACTTGGCTATAATGGCCTGCTTCAGGGCGGGTGTGCCGTCGACGGCCGTGTAGCGGGTGAACCCGTCGCGGATGGCCTGGATGGCGGCCTCGCGGATGTGATCCGGTGTGCCGAAGTCCGGTTCCCCGGCACCCAGCCCGATGATGTTTTTGCCGGCGGCGCGCAGTTCCGCGACGCGTGCGGTCACCGCGAGGGTGGGCGAGGGCTTGACGCGCTGCACGCGGTCGGCGAGCGTGAGGTGTTCCACGACGGTTTCCTGGTTGCGGTGGAGGCCCGGTTATCATACTCCAAAGTCCAGGCCCGGAAGATATCTGTGAACGAACGATTCCAGCTCCAGTCCGCGGTGCAGCCGGCCGGCGACCAGCCGGCCGCCATCGCCGCGCTGGTGGAGGGTTTGCGCGACGGCCTGTCGCACCAGACCCTGCTCGGCGTGACCGGTTCCGGCAAGACCTTCACCATCGCCAACGTCATCGCACAGGTGCAGCGCCCCACGCTGGTGCTGGCACCGAACAAGACCCTGGCCGCGCAGCTCTACGGGGAGCTGCGCGAGTTGTTCCCGGCCAGCGCGGTCGAGTACTTCGTTTCCTATTACGACTACTACCAGCCCGAGGCCTACGTGCCGGCCTCGGATACCTACATCGAGAAGGACGCCTCGATCAACGAGCACATCGAGCAGATGCGGCTGTCGGCCACCCAGGCCCTGCTGGAGCGCCCGGACGCCATCATCGTCGCCACCGTGTCGGCCATCTACGGCCTCGGCGATCCGCGCGCCTACCTGAAGATGCTGCTGCACGTGGTGCGGGGTGACCGGGCCGACCAGCGCACCATCCTGCGGCGCCTGGCCGAGCTGCAGTACACCCGCAACGAGCTGGACCTGCAGCGCGGCACCTACCGGGTGCGCGGCGAGGTGATCGACATCTACCCGGCGGAGTCGGAGAGCGAGGCGGTGCGCATCGAGCTGTTCGATGACAGCATCGATTCGATCGCCTGGTTCGACCCGCTCACCGGCGCGGTGCGCACGCGCGTGCCGCGCGTGACCATCTACCCCAAGACGCACTACGCCACCCCGCGCGAGGTGATCCTCGGTGCCATCGACCAGATCAAGATCGAGCTGCGGGAGCGGCTGGAACAGCTGCGCGCGCTCAACAAGCTGGTGGAGGCGCAACGCCTCGAGCAACGCACGCTGTTCGACCTCGAGATGATGCAGGAGCTCGGCTACTGCTCGGGCATCGAGAACTATTCCCGCTTCCTGTCCGGTCGCCAGGCCGGCGAGCCGCCACCGACGCTGTTCGACTACCTGCCGCGCGACGCGCTGCTGGTGATCGACGAGTCGCACGTCACCATTCCGCAGCTCGGCGGCATGTACCGGGGCGACCGCTCGCGCAAGGAGAACCTGGTGGAATACGGCTTCCGGCTGCCGTCGGCGCTGGACA
>CAYUFA010000180.1:0-2454 GCA_964443845.1 uncultured Ectothiorhodospiraceae bacterium | reverse complement strand
CCCAGGTATTTCGAGAACTTGCGGATCGGCGGTACCACGGCGTGCTCATCGTAGTATTCGCGTGCCTTGAGAATCTGATTCCACTTCACATCATCCAGCTCGATGCCGTCGGCATCCGCCATGGCCCGGGCGATGTCCGGTGTCCACAGGCTGCTGTCGACCAGGTAGCCGTCTCCATCACGTGTGGGTAATTCCATAATTGGCCTCATTCAGGCAGTGTGTGTTCCGGGTCGGGATTGCGGCCCGGTGACACGGGTGAACAACGATAAAAGGTAACGATCCATTGACCGCTACCGCTATATAGGACAATTGGGGCGCCGGATGGTTTATTCAACGCCGGGTCAGGGTACGCCCCTGGCGGGTCGGGTTCCAGCCCGAGCTGCGGGGAGCGCGACCAGCGGGGGAGAATGCAGAAAAGTGATTTATCCCGCACCGACTTTGGTACAATTTATAACTCATTGAATGAAAGTTAAATTATCTGACAAGGATGCGAATTGCGCATCCCGCGCGACGGAATCTGATCCATGGAACACCTGATTGCTCCCTACGGAGGCACGCTCTGCGAGCTCGTGACCGATGAGGCCCGGGCCGAACAACTGAAAACCGCGTCCGAAGGCTATGTATCGATCACGCTGAACCAGCGCCAGGCCTGCGATCTGGAACTGTTGATGAACGGCGGCTACTCGCCGCTGCGCGGGTTCATGGACCGGGCCACCTATGAATCGGTGGTCGACACCCTGCGCCTGCCGGACGGTACGCTCTGGACCATCCCGGTGACGCTGGAGGTGACGGGCGCACTGGCGGAAAAGATCGAGCCCGGACAGCCGGTGGCCCTGCGCGACAGCGAAGGTTTCATGCTGGCGGTACTGGAGGTCACCGACAAGTGGCAGCCGGACCGCCGGCACGAGGCGGCCGAGGTGTACGGCACGACCGCTCCGGAGCACCCGGGCGTGCACTACCTGCTGGAACGCACCGCGCGCACCTGCCTGGGCGGGACGGTGACCGGCGCGCAACTCCCGGTGCATTACGATTTCGAGACCCTGCGCGATACCCCGCTGGAACTGCGCCACCTGTTCAGCAAGCTCGGCTGGCAGAACGTGGTGGCCTTCCATACCTGCAAACCGATGCACCGCCTGCACCGTGAGCTGACCCTGCGCGCCGCCCGGGAGGCCGAGGCCAACATCCTGCTGCATCCCTCGGTCGGCATGACCAAACCGGGCGATCTGCATTACTACGCGCGTGTGCACTGCTACCAGGCCATCCGCCGGCACTACTCGCACAACATGGCCGTGTTGTCGCTGCTGCCTTCGGCGGTGCGCATGGCCGGCCCGCGCGAGGTGATCCTGAACGCGATCATCCGCCAGAACTACGGCTGCTCGCACATGATCGTGGGCCCCGAGCATGCGTCGCCACCCGGGGTGCGTGACGATGCACAACGGTTCTATCCGCGTTACGCCGCGCAGCAGCTGATGGAAAAGTACCAGGACGAGCTGGCCATCCGCATGGTCCCGGTCCGCGAGCTCTGCTATGCGCCGTCCAGCGGTCGGTTCGTGGAGCAGGAACAGTGGGAAGACAAGGGCGAGGAGTGCATCCGGTTCACCGCCGCGGACCTGCGTGCGCACCTGCGGCAGGGCCTGGAGGTGCCGGCCTGGTTTTCCTACCCGGAAGTACTGGCCGCCCTGCGCAAGGTCTATCCGCCGCACGGCAAGGTGGGCCTGACGCTGTTCTTCACCGGCCTGTCCGGTTCCGGCAAGTCCACGCTGGCGAAGATCCTCTATGCCAAGTTCATCGAGGACGGACGCCGGCCGGTGACCCTGCTCGACGGGGACGTGGTACGGCACAACCTGTCGAGCGAACTGGGGTTCTCGAAGGAACACCGCAACATCAACGTGCGCCGCATCGGCTTCGTGGCCAGCGAGATCACCAAGAACGGCGGCATCGCCATCTGTGCCCCGATCGCGCCCTACACCGCCATGCGCCGGGACGTGCGCGATACCATCGAGCAGTACGGTGCCTTCATCGAGATCCACGTCGCCACCCCGCTGGAAGTCTGCGAGGCACGCGACCGCAAGGGACTGTACGCGAAGGCGCGCAAGGGTATCATTCCCGAATTTACCGGCATCAGTGACCCCTACGAGGTGCCGGAGCACCCGGAATTGTGCATCGACACCACCGGCAAAAGCCCGATGCAGGCGGCGCAGGAGATCATGTTGTACCTGCTGCGGGAAGGGTATATCGACAGTTCGGACGACGAAGCGGACGAAGGGCGGTAGGCGTGAATGCCGGGTTTTGCGATGCGGCGTTATTTTGTTGGGCTTCACGGTGTTCAGCCCAACCTACGGGCTGGCGATGGTCCCGCCGCCGGTGCAACGCAGCTGGCAGGTTGGGCTGAGCAGGGTAGGTTGGGCTGAGCAGGGTAGGTTGGGCTGAGCAGGGTAGGTTGGGCTGAGTGCA
>CAYUFA010000179.1:0-2516 GCA_964443845.1 uncultured Ectothiorhodospiraceae bacterium | reverse complement strand
GCGGCCAGCATCTTTTCCTTGATGCCGCCGACCGGCAGCACCAGGCCGCTGAGCGTCACTTCGCCGGTCATGGCGATGTCGTCGTGGACGGGTGCACCGCTGTAGGCCGAGGCCAGCGCGGTGGCCATGGTGACGCCGGCCGACGGCCCGTCCTTCGGGGTCGCACCGGCCGGCACGTGGATGTGCATGCCGGACCGGCGCAGCAGGTCGGGATTGAGCCCGAAGTCGGCGGCGCGTGACCAGAGGTAGCTTTGCGCGGCCCGCGCGGATTCCTGCATCACGCTGCCGAGCTGGCCGGTCAGCACCAGTTCCTTGCCATCCGGCAGCGTCACGGCCTCGACGTAGAGCACCTCGCCCCCGCTCTCGGTCCAGGCCAGCCCGGCCACGACACCGGGAATCGGCGCCTCGCGCCGGCCTTCGCGGGTGATGCGCGGTGGCCCGAGATACTCGCCGACCAGCGCAGGGGTGAGGGTCACCGGCTCGGTATGGCCTTCGGCGATGCGCGTGGCGACCTTGCGCGCGATGCGTCCCAGCGCGCGCTCGAGCGAGCGCACGCCGGCCTCGCGCGTGTAGTTGCGGATCACGTACTCCAGTACCTCGTCATCTACGCTGAGTCGTGTGTCATCGAGCCCGGCATTGGCCAGGTTGCGGTCAAGGAGGTAGCGGCGCGCGATTTCCAGCTTTTCGGCCTCGCTGTACCCCGACAGGCGCAGCACCTCGATGCGGTCGAGCAGCGGCGCGGGAATGGTGTCGAGCGTGTTGGCGGTGACGACGAAAAACACGGCGGACAGGTCGAACGGCAGGTCCAGGTAGTTGTCATTGAACTCGCGGTTCTGGGCCGGGTCGAGGATCTCCATCAGCGCGGCGGCGGGGTCGCCGCGAAAATCGCGGCCCAGCTTGTCGATTTCGTCCAGCATCAGCAGGGGGTTGTTGACCCCGGCGCGGCGGATGGCGCGGATGATGCGGCCGGGCATGGCGCCGACGTAGGTGCGGCGGTGACCGCGCAGCTCGGCCTCGTCGTGCAGACCGCCCAGGCTCATGCGCTCGAAGGTGCGACCCAGGGCGCGCGCGATCGACTGGCCGAGCGAGGTCTTGCCGACGCCGGGTGGACCGACGAAGCACAGGATGGGGGCGCGGGCGCCGGGATTGAGTTTCATCACCGCGAGGTGTTCGATGATGCGTTCCTTGACCTCCTTGAGGTCGAAGTGGTCTGCATCGAGCACGCCGCGCGCGCGCGCGAGATCGAGGTTGTCCTCGGTGCGATTCTGCCACGGCAGGTCCAGCACGAGGTCGACGTAGCTGCGCGAGGTCTGGTAGTCCGGCGAGTTCGCCGACATGCGCTCCAGCCGCCCGAGTTCGCGCTCGAGCTCGCTGCGCACCGCGTCGGGCAGTCCGGTCTGGTCGAGCCGCTCGCGCAGTGCGGCGACCTCGGCCTGTTCGGGCGAAGACTCGCCGAGCTGTTCCTGGATCTCGTGCATCTGCTGGCGCAGCATCATGCGGCGCTGTTCGTTGCTCATCTTCGAGGACACGGCGCTGGAGATCTGCTGCTGGATTTCCAGTACCTGGATCTCGTGGTTGAGAAAGTCGACGATCAGCCGCAGTGCCTCCAGCTGGCTGTTCGCCGCGAGCAACTGGTACTGCTTCTCGATGTCGATCGAGATCACCGAGGACAGCACGTAGGCCTGTTCCACGGGTGTCTCCAGACTGGAGACCAGTTTCTGCAGGTCGATCTGCATCTGTTCCGGCCCGAGTTGCAGCATCCGCGTGGCCTGATCGAGCATGGTGCGATGCAGCGCCTCGACCTCGGAGTCGCTGTCCTCGAGTTCGGGCAGGTACGCGGCGCGGCATTCGAGGTAGGGTTCGGTGCGCAGCAGTGCTTCACGCGTGATGCGCCGGACCGGCTGCAACAGCAGGTGGATGGTCCCCTGCGGGCGTTGCATGCGCTTGATGATGCACAGCGTGCCGATCGGATAGAGGTCGTCCTCACCCGGTTCCTCGACGGCGGCGTCGCGCTGCGTGAACACCGCGATGCGCTTGTCCTCGGTGGCCAGCGCCGCCTCCACCGCGGCGATCGAGCGCGCCCGGCCGGCCGTCACCGGCAGCACCAGGTGCGGGAATGCCACGCTGTTCTTGATCGGGAACACCGGCAGGACCAGGGTGGTATCGGGGTGGTCGATGATCATGTCGCTACTCCTCGTGACCCACGTAGATCATCAGCATGCCGTCGCGGTACTGCATGCGCAGCGAACCGGGGGCAATGCGGCCGGGCAGGCGGATGCGGCGCCGGAACCAGTCGTAGCTGATTTCCAGCGACAGGGATTCCTGCGCCTCGGGTATGCACAGATCGCGGCGCCGTCCCTCGACGATCACTGCGTCCTCGTGTACCTCCACCGACAGGTCCTGTTCACTGACCCCGGCGAGCTCCAGCTTGACGAGCCAGCCACCGGCGCTGCGGTAGACATCCGCGGGTGGATACCAGTGGGTGTAATCATACAGGTCCATCGATGGCGCTCCTC
>CAYUFA010000178.1:0-2558 GCA_964443845.1 uncultured Ectothiorhodospiraceae bacterium | reverse complement strand
CGGCGATCCGGATATGTTCGCCTGCAGGCAGGCTCCTACGGAACCACCTCCGAATCCGCTGCATGCGCAAGCATCACGGCACGGCAATCCCGGTACACCTCCCGTGCCCTGGACAACATATCCCCAGGAACCCGGACATGCGAGTAATCCACCCGTGCCTGCTCGATCTTCCCGCTACGAATCAGTGGAGACGAATCCCCCATATGCGCCTTGCCTGTCAGACTGAACAGTTGATAGCGCTCACTTAACGGCGCATCCAGCTCAAGCCAGGCTGTGAGTCTGCCCAGCAACTGCTCCGGCGCTGCCTGAAACAGCTCTGCATCGTAAAAGTAATACGGCCAATTGCGCGACCGGCAGAAATCGGCCAGCCATTGAACACGCTCGATATAGTAGCGGGTTGCTTCCACCGGCGAGGCATACAGCTCACCCGTACCCTTCCTTGCAAACAGGTCCACGAGGCTTTTGATGGCTTGTCCCGGTTCCAGCAGGGACAACAGAACCTTGACATCCACTGGCCCGAGTCGCTCAGGATCCAGCCGGTAATCGTTGTGCAACAGCTTGTCGAACAGGTACCGGCTGTCCCCCTTGAGGGCTTCATATTGCCGGTAGATTTCGAGCTGCCGGTCCAGTGCGGAGGCATCCTCGTAGCTGATGTGCATCTCGAAATAGCCGTTGATCCGCGGATGCGAACCGAGGATGTGTCCCGCCAGGCTGGTACAGGCCCGCATGTGGCTCAGCAGGAAGATTCTTGCGTACTGATCAGGCATACCGTACCCACGGGTCACGGAATTATGGCAGCTGGCTGGTTGCGGCGACCATTTTCATCCAGACGGTCGGCGAGTGCCACGAGAAGCGGAAACCCGCTACTGATCAGGCATACCGTACCCACGGGTCACGGAATTATGGCAGCTGGCTGGTTGCGGCGACCATTTTCATCCAGACGGTCGGCGAGTGCCACGAGCAGCGGAAACCCGCTGCTGCAACCGGCAGTATCAATGCCCCCTGACCGCCTTTCCCTGCCGGTTCCGCCCCAGGTCCCCGAGGAAGCGCCGGAATTCCGGATTGCCCAGCAGTAACTCGCGACCGGCGGCGATCAGGTCATCGGCCTGGGTCTCCGTCAGGTCGAAACTGGCCGGAATCTGGTTGAAGTAATGCCTGCGCTCCGGCTGCGGAATGGCGTCGAAGTCAAGCTCGACGAAATACGGCTGCACGGTGAACCCGGGTGTGGTCAGCTCCGCCGACCAGCGCCGGATACTGTTGCGCAACAGCTCCAGCGTCGCCGCGTTGGTACGATGGATCTGCACGTCCGTTACCGCATTGATGAGGTCTTCCATCGGCGGCGCCGCGTTGGACAGGTCCATGTCATATTGGGGTGACGTGGAAGCATTCACCGAGATGATGATAAAGCGCGGTGCGGGCACTCCGCCCAGGGAGCTGAGAAAGCGTTTTGCGCCACCGGCCACTTCGATCATTTCATAGACGGCCAGCAAACCCAGGTTATCGGTGATACCGCCGTCCACGAGATGGATATAGCGGCGCTGGTCTTTGCGTGCATAGCTGCCGAGCCCCTGTACCACCTGCAACAGCTGGGGCGAACTGGCCACCCCGGGGCTCACCTCGTCCAGGATACTCTGTCCGTGCACTGTACAGCCCGGGCGATTCCGGAGCACGACCGGGTGAAACAGCACCGGCACGGCGGAAGACGCAGCGACGGCACGGGCGACCTTGAATGTGGACAGGTCCGAGCACAGCAGATCGAAATAGTCCTGCAAAAAGGCAAAGCGCACACCACCACCGAGGTCGGTGGCGTTGATCACGATCAGCGGCCCGTCCCTGCGCTGCAGGTCGGCAAAGGTCGCGCCCCGGAACACCTTGTTATCGTAATAGTCGACCGCCATTTCGGTACGGCCACCGGTCGAGAACCACAGGGTCGGGTGAAACAGACCGCGCATCAGTTCACGGGTGACATCGTGGCGCAGGAAGCTGCTTTCGAAATCGGTGAAAATTCCATCGCCGTTCAGACCGTAATAGGCCGCCGTGAAACTGCCGCCGGAAACCGAGCTGATCGCATCGATCTCGTCCAGCAGCCGCCGTGACCGGCCATCCAGGGTGACGCGCGTATCACGCAGGGCCTCGAGCACTCCGTAGGCCAGCGCGGCCGCGCGTGTGCCGCCCCCGGAAAATGCCAGCACCATCGTGACCTCGTTGGAGCGACCGGAATACAGCGCCTGACCGACCGAGTAGCGCTGCGAGGGCCCGACCTCGACCAGGGGCTGGTTGGCGATCGTCCCGTACGAGGCACAGCCAGCCAGCAGCTGCAGGGACAGCACCAGCAGGACAACCGTATGCAGCTTGCGGAACAAGGGAATATCCATAGCCTCACTGCTGTCCCATATCAATCCGTTGAACGATCAGTAAATCCTTCACTATGCACGGCCTTGCAGGTGATTAGCCAGGCCAGGACAGGAAATTCGACACCGGCTGTACAAACCCTGCGTCCCTGCTCCCGGAGGGACGCCGACAGGGATGTCGGTGGTAGAGCAACGCAGGGAGCAGTT
>CAYUFA010000177.1:0-2563 GCA_964443845.1 uncultured Ectothiorhodospiraceae bacterium | reverse complement strand
AACCTAGATTAGAGGAGTCAGAGTCCTCTGTCCTGCCGTTAGACGATCCGCCAATGACGGCTTAATGAACTAGCGCTTGGAGTACTGCGGTGCGCGGCGCGCCTTGTGCAGGCCGACCTTCTTGCGCTCCACCTGGCGAGCGTCGCGGGTGACGAAACCGGCGCGACGCAGCGTCGGACGCAGCGTGTTGTCGTACTCCATCAGGGCACGCGTGATGCCATGACGAATGGCACCGGCCTGGCCGGTGATCCCGCCACCACTGACCGTCACCTTGATATCGAAGCTGTCTTCCATCCTGGTGGTCTCCAGCGGCTGGCGCACGACCATGCGCGAGGTCTCGCGACCGAAATACTGGTCCAGCGGACGGTTGTTCACCATGATAGAGCCATTACCCTTGCGCAGGAACACGCGGGCCGTGGAAGTCTTGCGTCGTCCGGTACTGTAATATGTTTCGCTCATTCTGCTTGTCCTGTCGGGCGCGTTCCCGCCCGGATGGTTACCTGATCCTGGATTCTAGAAATCGAGTGGCTTCGGCTGCTGGGCAGCATGGTGGTGCTGCGAGCCACTGTAGACCCTGAGCTTGCGGAACATGGCGCGGCCCAGTGCATTTTTCGGCAACATGCCCTTGACGGCGATCTCGATCACCCGGCCCGGCGCGCGTTCCTGCATCTGCTGGAAGTTTGCCGATTTCAGGTTGCCGATGTAGCCCGTGTGGTGATGGTACATCTTGTCGGTTGCCTTGCGACCGGTAACCGCCACCTTGTCGGCATTGACCACGATGATGTAATCGCCGGTATCCACGTGGGGAGTAAAGATCGGCTTGTGCTTGCCACGCAGGCGACGCGCCACTTCACTGGCCAGGCGGCCCAGCGGTTTGCCTTTTGCGTCAATAACATACCAGTCGCGATTGACTTCATGCGGCTTTGCGGAAAATGTGTTCATGAGGGTTACTCTGGTCACGCCGAAACAAAGAGCGGGGATATTACATAAAATCACCACCACTAGACAAGGTCGGAGGGCATCCGCCGCGTGTTCGCATGGCGCGCGGGAACCCCGCCCATCCGTTCCGGCCGGATTGCGGACAAAAAAAAGCGCGGTTACGAACCGCGCTTTGAAAACCTCCTTGGGGGGAGGTGGAGGAGCGCTGACCAGCCGAGATTGGGGGGCAGGCTGATCAGCGTGTTAGCATTTTCTAATATACTATTCACATTGTCAAGCCTTCTTCCTGTCCCGACCGCCAGACTCCGGATTATTTACAACTCTTTGATCTGGATCAATTTAGCCAAGTGATAGAGGAAACGCGGCACCCGGGAAACGCATTGGCATAGCCGCACTCCCGCGAGCTGCCGCCTGGAACACACCTTCGCGAATACCCGGTCGGCACATCCACCCGGTCACGAGTGGGGTATCCGGGTCGTGAAGAATTGTTGCTGAAGGGAACCGGAACATGAATATATAGGTAACGAAGTACCCGGTTCATCCGCGATCCGGTGGCTGGCCAGGCAGCAACAGGCGCTGCACCACCCGGCCGTTGCAGAGATGCTCGGTGATGATTTCATCGAGGTCCTCCTGGTCCAGATAGGTATACCAGACCGCCTCGGGGTAGATCACCACCACCGGCCCTTCGGCACACCGGTCCATGCAGCCGGCGGTGTTGATACGGACACCGTCGGGACCGGCCAGTCCCAGTTCCTTGCTGCGCTGCTTGACGTAATCCCGCATCGCCCGGGCATCGTAGCGCTGACAACACGCCGTCCCGTCCGTGCGCAGGTTGGTGCAGAAGAACATGTGGTAGCGGTAGTAGGACATGCGGAAACGATACGCCGAACCCCCCCGCAGGGAAAGCACGCACGGACACACGGCGGCGGATCATGCTATCTTTTCGCTATGAGTACCCGCCAGTATTCCCTGTTCGACCGCCTGATCCTGCAGGCGGATCAGGCCTTGCACACGGTGTTCGGAACACCGGCGGGAACCGGCCGGCCCAACCCGGCCGGTACGGCAGTCGACGTGGAAATGTCCAGTCCCGCCAGGGCGGAAAGCCTGTGCCTGATGCGCGTCAACCACGCAGGCGAGGTGTGCGCACAGGCCCTCTACCAGGGGCAGGCACTGACGGCCCGCACATCTGAAATCCGTGCACAGATGCAGGAGGCCGCTGTGGAGGAAAACGATCACCTCGCCTGGTGCCAGCAACGCGTACACGAACTCGGCGGCAGTACCAGCCTGCTCAATCCCTTCTGGTACACCGGTTCGCTGGCCATGGGGGCAGCCACCGGCCTGCTGGGTGACGAGTGGAGCCTGGGTTTCCTGGCGGAAACCGAAGAACAGGTGGTGCAGCATCTCGAAGGTCACCTGCAGCGGCTCCCGGACGGGGACCTGCGGTCCCGTGCCATCCTGCAGCAGATGAAAGTGGATGAGGCACAGCACCGCGACCACGCCCGGCAGGCCGGCGGTAAACCGTTGCCGGAGGCGGTGAAGAAGCTGATGGCACTGGCATCGAAGGTGATGACGAAGACTGCCTACCGCATATAGCCGGTGTCCGGGCAATCCCCGAACACGGCTC
>CAYUFA010000176.1:0-2571 GCA_964443845.1 uncultured Ectothiorhodospiraceae bacterium | reverse complement strand
CGCCACGTCTACTTTCCCACGGATAGTTTCATTTCCCAGGTAAAGCCGCTGGACAATCGCGCCAACCTGGAAGTGGGCCTGGTCGGCAATGAAGGCATGCTCGGGATCTCCCTCCTGCTCGGGGTGGAGATATCCCCGCTGCATGCCGTGGTGCAGGGTGAAGGCCCGGCGCTGCGCATAAACACCGCAACGTTTCGCCGCGAACTCGCACAGAGCCCCGCACTGCAACGGGGGCTGAAGCGTTACCTCTATGTGATAATGGGCCAGCTCGCGCAGACCGCCGCCTGCACCCGCTTTCATGTGGTGGAGGCGCGTCTCGCCCGCTGGCTCCTGATGACGCAGGACAGGGCGCACTCAAACGCGTTCCATGTCACACATGAATTTCTCGCTTACATGCTGGGCGTGCGTCGTGTCGGCATCACCAGGGCCGCCACTGCGCTGCAAACTCGCCAGTTGATCCGCTACAGCCGCGGGGATATCAAAATTATCGATCGCCGTGGTCTGAAGGCCGCTTCCTGCGGATGTTACGCGGCCGACAAGGCAACCTACACCGGGATAATGGGCTGAGGAGTCCTGTCTGGGTAATACTGAACCTGCTGTGGAAGTGCCAGGCTGCCGTCGACGAACTCGTTCGGCAGTCGTGCAATAATTGAATCAGCCTGCCCTGCCCCGCTCATTCAGGCTTGTCGCAGAAAAACGATCGCTCATCTGATGAACGCAGTTATGTTGCATGGATTCTGCAACCTGGCAGCATGCGTATGTCGGAATATTCAGGAATCATGCCGTTGCCAATAAAGCGAATACAGATTGTTTATTGACCCCGTAACAACAAAGTCTAACAGATCAGATTCCCGAAGTTGTCCCGCCACCGATCCGGCAGCGATGCCTGCACCAGGCAAGCATTCATACGAAACGCCTGCTGCGCCCATAAGGGCCCTGCACCTGATGTAGAGGCGTTACAAACCTGTAAGCACCTCCATTGCTGCGAGCTGGTACAACTTGCGGTGAATGTCTGTACCGCTGGATTCGCCACCACGCACGCTGGATTCACTGTCCAGTCTGTGTTTCTGTCAGCCTCATCGAAATTACCGAACCCCGTGTTCGCCCAGTAAACCCCTGGATTCCTTTCTGGACTTCCTGGCGGCCTTCTTCTCCTTTGGTGACATGACAGCTTTTTTCTTTTCTTCCCGATGACTTTTTCGTTCTTTCGACATGCTCTTTCTCCAGATTACCTGTAGGTGATTATCAGCTCGCAGCCGCCCAGGCCTTGACCATAAGGCCAGAACCGCCTGCCCCCTTCAAGGCATCACACACTTCTCGCCGCGCTTGTTATATGGACGCCTGCATTCCCAGTCGGTTCCGGAAATGGTAAGGTACCCGTTTTCCGGCACCGCCACGGCAATGCATGCCTCATTGACCGCGCGAAATCCGCGGTCGCACTCCCAGCCGGTACCATAGGATGAATCCGTCAGGTATCCGTTAGGCGGCACCCGCACCGCGATGCACGAGTTATTGACCGCGCGGAACCCACGCTCACACTCCCAGCCCAATCCGGCGGCAGCGTCCACGTAATAGCCGTTCGCCGGTATCCGGATGGCAACACAGGAATCACCGACCTCCCGATAACCACGCACGCAATTCCAGCCGCGTCCGTAGGAGGTATTGGTCGGATACGCATTTACAGGCACCATCACGGCAGCACAGGTATCGTCAAGCTCCCGGTAACCTCGTCCGCACCGCCAGCCATTCCCGAAGGGCGAATTTGTGGCGTATGCATGGTCTGGCACCCTGACGGCTGCGCAACCCCCGTTGACTTCTCGATACCCTCGCACACATTCCCAGCCGCTCCCGTAGGAGGTATCTGTCGGATAGGCATTTGCAGGCACCTTGACGGCTGTACAGGCCCCGTCGACCGCCCGATAACCCTGGTTACACTTCCATCCATCGCCGAACTCCACGGCGCGTGCATTCTCGGGCACTTCGAGGGAAGCATCCCGGGCGAACACGTGGCCGGGCACAATCGCCAGCAGTGCCGGAAGAATCAGCGCTCGAATGGATATGCCAGGCAGTTGTCTCGTTTTATTCATATGCTATTCCTTGTCATGTTGACGCATGAAGAAAGATCACCAACGCGACGGAAAGAACGGCTGACAGGATCATCAGCAGCCACCAGGCAAAACGGAAAGCTCTTTGTGTCATGGTATTTCGCCCCCCATGGCGAGTTGATATGACTAGCCGGAGAGGAGCAGCCGGACAGCGCGACTGTTATTCCTGATCGGTTAGTGGTGCTCTGAAGCACTCACCGGCCGGAATTTCCCTGGGAGAAAATAGAGGGAGGCAAGATAATCCATAGTACACCCGCAAGTATCCAGAAGGTATCTATTTTGTAGACTTGCGTTGAAAACCGATCCGGTTTCATCGGATATTTGCATTGACGATGGACCCGCCTTACCCGAATTAAATTGTTGTTTACACCAAGTTCCAGGTAGTTTGACCGGGCTGCTTTCCGCTGCAATCCCCGGGTCTCGTTTCAGCGCAAATCAACACCGCATGAGCAGGAATTCGCCAGGG
>CAYUFA010000175.1:0-2605 GCA_964443845.1 uncultured Ectothiorhodospiraceae bacterium | reverse complement strand
TGCCATGAATTCGACCCACACCAATTTCAGTGGCCGCATGCTGCTGCGGCTTGTCCTCCTTGGCCTGGTTGTGCTGGCCGTGCTGGCGGCGAATACGGCCTATATCAAGGAGCTGTATTTCACCCACCAGTTGACGATGGCCGGCAACCTGATCAACGGCGGCATCCTCGTGGTGTTCCTGCTGGGGCTGGCGAAGATCATCGTCTCGCTGATGCGCTACATGCGCGAGGAGAACGCCCTCGACCGGCTGCTGGATCGCCTGCAATCCGGCCAGGAAAACCCGCTCAAGGGGGTCGGCGCGAAATCCATCATCGCGCAGCGCTACACGACCCTGTCCTCGCTCAGCGAGCAGTACGCGCAGATCAATCACAGCGCGCTGGCCGCCACCCTGCAGGCCGGCGAGAGCACGCGCATCAGCTTTGCCCGCTACGTCAGCAACATCCTCATCCTGACCGGCGTGTTCGGCACCATCGTTTCCCTGTCCATCGCGCTGGCCGGCGCTTCCAACATGCTCGACAACGTCCAGGCCAGCGGCAACATGGGGCTGGTCATCCACGGCATGTCGACCGCGTTGTCCACCACGCTGACCGCGATCCTGTGTTACCTCTTCTACGGCTACTTCTACATCAAGCTGGGTGACGCCCAGTCGCACCTGCTGGGCCGGATCGAGGAAGCGACCTCGGTATACCTGTTGCCGCGTTTCTCCCGTGACAGTGAATCGTTGCTGACCCAGGTGGCGGGGCTGGTCGGCAGCCTGCATGATGCGGCGGTCGGCATGAAGCAGGTGCAGAAGGATTTCTCCACCGCGGGCAAGAGCCTCACCAAGTCGGTCGACGAGTTTGCCAGCAACACCAAGATCGCCACCGCCCACGTCTATGAACTCAAGCAGTTGCTGCGTGAAGGCTTCCGCCTGCCGGAACACGGAAAACCGCAATGAGAGAGGGCTTTATCGACCTCCGGCATCATGTGGATGCCGGTTCCGGCGGGGAGAGCTTCTGGCCGTCGTTTACCGACCTGATGATGGTGGTGCTGATGATCTTCATGATCGCCAGCACCATCCTGATGTTGCGCAACATGCACCTGGTCAGCGAACTGCGCGCCACCATCGCCTCGGAACGCGAGGCCCGGGCGCAGGCACAGACCGCCTCCCGGACCAGTGCCACGCTGGAAGACCGCCTGGCGGAGGCGCAGCAGGAGATCTCCAACCTGCGCATCCAGTTGCTGCGTGCCGGCGAGCAGAACCAGACGGTGGCGCAGCAGCTGGAGGACGTGCGCCAGCAGGTACAGGACCTGCAGGCCACCAACCAGTCGATCAGTGACCAGTTCCAGCAGGCGCAGGCGGAGAACGCCCGCCTGACCAGCGTCAATACCAGCCTGCAGGCGACTGTCACAGACCTGCGCAAGAACGAGCAGGCGCGCACCGCCGAGCTCGCGCAGCTACGTCAGCAGTTCTCCGAGTCGGAACAGAACCTGGCCACGCTGCAGGGCACCTACGACGAACTCAACGTCAAGTACGAGAAGCTGGTGAAGCCGGCCCGTACCACGTCCGGGAAGTTCGTGGTGTCCGTGCGCTACAGCAAAAAGAAGGGGCACTACACCCTGGAGTTCAAGGACACCGAGGACGGCGAGTACCATTCGCTCACGCGCAAGCAGCTGGATGAACGCCTGACGAAACTGAAGGCCGCGCATCCGAAGTCGCTGTACGTGAAGGTGGTGATCCCGGATGACAGCGGCCTGTCCTATGTCGATGCCTGGACGTTTACGCACAATATCCTGTCCGCGTACGACTATTACTATCAGGACTGAGCCAGGCAGACCGGAATTGCCCGTGAATCCGCAGGGGCCTGCCTGCAGGCGAACGAGTCGACCCCGGCTCCAACCTTCCTTCGCCGCCAGGAGGCACGAGGTCTGGAACGATCCCTGTGCGGTGCGCCCTGCGACCTCTCCTGTCCCGCCGCGGCTTCCAGCCGCGCGCTCCGCGGATGACGGGGTGGTTACCTGTTCAGGGTGATGATATTCCCCAATGCCTGCTGCATTTCCACCAGGGTGACATGATGGACCCGGAACGGTTCATCGAGTTCCTGGCAGGTCAGCCGGAATACTTCCGGCTGGCGATCCGAGTGCAGGGACAGCACGGTGGATGACATCACCATGTTGTAGTCACCCCCGCTGTCCGCGGCAAACTGGCGGCCCGTCGCCCAGGCCATGAACCGGTCCCGCCGGATCGCGGTGACCGTGAACGTGTCCGGCTGCACCGTGCGTGCCTTGTCCGCGGGCAACCGCAGCTCGAAGATGCAGTGCGGGTAGTACTCCGAGATCTTGCGGTACGGCATGATTTTCCCGTCCTGGAGGTATTCACTGGCCCGGTCCGCGCGGATGGTGAACGGCCGGTTCAGCGTCACGCTGGTGACCCGCGGCACCGGGGTCGGGCCGGTCGGGTAACGGTAGCCCGGCCAGCTCGCACAGGCGGTCAACAGCAGGCAGGACAGCAGCACCGGAATACGCATCGCAGGGACCTCAACCAGATGAAAACCGGACGGGGTGCGTCCGTTATTGATTCTAGCAGCGCCTGTTGGGCTGCGCTGCGCTCAGCCCAACCTACGTC
>CAYUFA010000174.1:0-2611 GCA_964443845.1 uncultured Ectothiorhodospiraceae bacterium | reverse complement strand
AGCGTGCGCTTGATCATGTTGGGCTTCGCTGCGCTCAGCCCAACCTACCCCTGACCGCGGTCGCCTGCAGGCAGGCTCCTGCCGATGCGCGATGCTGCAACCGCTTCCACACTCCGGGGAATCGTACGGAATGGTGTTTTGTTTCCGTGGCCTTGCGTGGATTCCGTGGCCAAAGATCGTTTCACGCCCGTTCGACAGACACGCATGCGACACAAGGGTCAAGCTCAGGCGAGCTGCGCGAGAATTTCCTCGGAAATGTCCGCGTTGGAATAGACCTCCTGTACGTCGTCGAGGTCTTCCAGGCGCTCCAGCATGCGCACCATCTTTTCCGCGTCTTCCTGGCCGAGCGACACCGTGATGTTGGCGCGCATGGTGACACCGGAGGACTCCGGCTCCAGCCCGGCGGCGACCATGGCGTCGCGCACGTCGATAAACTGCTCCGGCTGGGTCAGCACGTCGAACGACCCGTCGTCGTTGCCCACCACGTCGTCGGCACCCGCCTCCAGCGCCGCCTCCATCAGCTGGTCCTCGTCACTGCCGGCCGGGTAGCTGAGCACGCCGCTCTTGCTGAACTGGAAGGCCACCGAGCCATCCGTACCGAGATTGCCACCGGCCTTGGTGAAGGCATGGCGCACCTCCGCCACGGTGCGGTTGCGGTTGTCGGTCATGCAGTCGACCATCACGGCCACGCCACCCGGGCCATAGCCCTCGTAGCGTATTTCTTCGAAATTCTCGGCATCCTGTGCCCCCGAGCCGCGCTTGATGGCGCGCTCGATGGTGTCCTTGGTCATGTTGGCGGTGAGCGCCTTGTCCACCGCCATGCGCAGGCGCGGGTTGCTGGCCGGGTCCGGATCACCCATGCGCGCGGCGACCGTGATCTCACGGATCAGCTTGGTGAACAGCTTGCCGCGCCTGGCGTCCTGGGCATTCTTGCGATGCTGGATATTCGCCCATTTACTGTGTCCTGCCATCTTCCTGCTACCTCGTTATGCAACCGGGCGGCATTCTAGCATGTGCCCCGCCTGGCGGCAGGGACGCACCGGGCGGGTGCCCTGCACGCACGGCCTCAGGTATCCAGCGCCGGGGGCTTGCGCAGGTGGATGCCCAGCTCGATCAGCTGACCGGCGGCCACCGTGGAGGGGGCGTTGGTCAGCGGGCAGGCCGCGGTCTGGGTCTTGGGGAAGGCCATGACCTCGCGGATGGACGTGGCGCCGGTCATCAGCATGACCAGGCGGTCGAGCCCGAAGGCCAGTCCACCGTGCGGCGGGCAACCGAACTTCAGCGCATCGAGCAGGAACCCGAATTTCTCGCGCGCCTCCTCCGCGCCGATGCCGAGGATGCGGAACACCGCCTGCTGCAGCTCGGTACGGTGGATACGGATCGAGCCGCCACCCAGCTCGGTGCCGTTGAGTACCATGTCATAGGCGCGGGACAGCGCGGCGCCCGGACTGGCGGCGAGCTGTTCGAGGTCGTCGACGTTGGGCGCGGTGAACGGATGGTGCAGCGCGATCCAGCGGTGGGTCTTTGCGTCGCGCTCGAACATCGGGAAATCCACCACCCACAGCGGTTTCCACTCGCCCTGCAGCAGGGCGAGGTCGTGACCCAGCTTCACGCGCAGCGCGCCCAGCGATTCGTTCACCACGCGCGCCTTGTCGGCGCCGAAGAACACCAGGTCGCCGTTCTGCATGCCGGTGCGCTCGATGATCGCACGCACGACCGCGTCGGGCAGGAATTTCAGGATCGGCGACTGCAGGCCGTCACGGCCGGCGGCCACGTCGTTGACCTTGATGTAGGCCAGGCCCTTCGCGCCGTAGCGGCCGACGTATTTCGTGTACTCGTCGATGTCCTTGCGGCTGATCTCGCCGCCGCCGGGCACGCGCAGCGCCGCGATGCGTCCGTCCGGGTCGTTGGCCGGGCCGGAAAACACCTTGAATTCCACACCCTGCATGACATCGGCGAGATCGACCAGCTCCAGCGGGACGCGCAGGTCGGGCCGGTCGGTGCCGAAGCGGCGCATGGCCTCGGCCCAGGTCATGCGCGGGAACGGATCGGGCAGCGACACGCCGAGGATGTCCTGGAACAGCCCGCGCACCATCAGCTCGGTGATGCGCATGATCTCGTGCTCGTCCAGGAATGCGGTCTCGATGTCGAGCTGGGTGAATTCCGGCTGGCGGTCGGCGCGCAGGTCCTCGTCACGGAAACAGCGCGCGATCTGGTAGTAGCGGTCCATGCCACCCATCATCAGCAGCTGCTTGAACAGCTGCGGGGACTGCGGCAGCGCGAAAAACTCGCCCGGGTGGGTGCGGCTCGGCACCAGGTAGTCACGCGCGCCCTCCGGTGTGGATTTCGTCAGGATCGGGGTTTCGATGTCGATGAAGCCGTTGGCATCGAGATAACTGCGCATGGCGTGCGTGATCCGGGCGCGCAGGCGCAGCTTCTCCTGCATCTGCGGACGGCGCAGATCGATGTAGCGATAGCGCAGCCGGGTCTCCTCGTTGACGTCCTGTTCGTCGAGCTGGAACGGCGGCGTTTCCGCCGTGTTGAGTACGCTCAGTTCCAGCCCCAGCACCTCGACCTCGCCGGTGGGCATGTCGGGATTCTCGGTACCGGG
>CAYUFA010000173.1:0-2648 GCA_964443845.1 uncultured Ectothiorhodospiraceae bacterium | reverse complement strand
TCGACATCGGTCCGCAGTCGGCGCAGGAACTGGCGGACATCATCGGCAAGGCCGGCACCATCGTCTGGAACGGTCCGGTCGGCGTGTTCGAGTTCGACCAGTTCGGCGCCGGTACGAAGACGGTGTCGATGGCCATCGCCAATGCCAAGGGATTCAGCCTGGCCGGTGGTGGTGACACCATCGCGGCGATCCAGAAATACGACATCTACGACAAGGTGTCCTACATCTCCACGGCCGGCGGCGCGTTCCTCGAGTATCTCGAGGGCAAGACGCTGCCCGCGGTCGCGATGCTGGAAGAGCGGGCAAGATCAAGGTAGTCGGGTTCCCACTGGGGCAGTATCCCGGACAGACGCATTATGCCAAGACGTACCAAGATCGTAGCCACGCTGGGCCCGGCCACGGACAACGAGAATACCCTCGATGACATGATTCGTGCCGGCATGGACGTGGTGCGGGTGAATTTCTCGCACGGCACCCATGAGGACCATATCCGCCGGGCCGATACGGTACGCAACCGCGCCCGCGCGCACGGCCACCAGGTCGGCGTGTTGTGCGACCTGCAGGGTCCGAAGATTCGCATCGAGCGCTTCCGCGAGGACCGCATCTTCCTGGAAAAGGACGACCACTTCATCCTCGATGCCGGGCTCGGTCCCGATGACGGCACACGCGAGCGGGTCGGCGTCTCCTACCAGGGGCTGCCGGGCGATGTCGCGCGTGGTGACACCCTGTCGCTGGATGACGGGCTGCTGGTGTTCTGGGTGGAGGAGGTGAAGGACCGGGAAGTCCACTGCCGCGTGATGGTCGGCGGGTACCTGTCCAACAACAAGGGCATCAACCGGCTCGGTGGCGGCCTGTCCGCGCAGTCGCTGACCGACAAGGACCGCGAGGACATCAAGGTGGCGGCCGCCATGGGCGCGGACTACATCGCGGTGTCCTTTGCCAGCAGCGCGGATGACATTCACGAGGCGCGCGAGTTGCTGCGAGCCGCCGGCGGTCATGGCGGTATCGTTGCCAAGATCGAGCGGGCCGAGGCGCTGAAAGCGATGGAGGAAATCATCAAGGCCGCCGACGTGGTCATGATCGCGCGCGGCGACCTGGGTGTGGAGATCGGCGACGCGGAACTGCCCGCCGTGCAGAAGCGCATCATACAGGTTGCACGTTCCATGGACCGCGTGGTGATCACGGCGACGCAGATGATGCAGTCCATGGTGGAGAGCCCCATCCCGACCCGGGCCGAGGTGTTCGACGTGGCCAATGCCGTGATCGACGGCACCGATGCGGTGATGCTTTCTGCCGAGACCGCGACCGGGCGTTACCCGGCCAGGGTGATCGAGGCGATGGACCGCATCTGCGCCGGTGCCGAGCGCCAGCGTATCTCCAGCGCCACCGAACGCAGGACCCAGATCCATTTCAGGCGTATCGACGAAGCGATCGCCAAGGCCACCATGTACACGGCCAATGCGCTGGGCGTGAAGGCGATCGCGGCGCTTACCGAGTCCGGTGCGACACCGCTGTGGATGTCGCGCATCAGTTCGGGCATCCCGATCTTCGCAATGACCCGCCATGTCGAGACCCGCCGCAAGGTCACGCTGTACCGCGGCGTGTATCCGGTCAGCTTCGACGTGACCACGCCCGATCACGCCACAGTCAACAAGGAAGCCATCGACGAACTGATGCGCCGCGGTGCGGTGCGGGACGGGGACCTGGTGATCATCACCAAGGGCGACCTGATGGGCGTGCTGGGTGGCACCAATGCGATGAAGATCATTACCGTGGGGAAACACGAGATTCTGGAGCAGTAGTTCGCTGCCGGGCGCCTGCGGGGGGCCGGCCAGACAAGGCGCTGATCATGCAGGTCGGCAGGTAGTATCATTGAGAGAGCAACACGACGCATTCCGAGGAGAAGACCATGGCCATTATTTCACTTCGTCAGTTACTGGACCACGCCGCCGAGCACGGCTACGGCTGTCCGGCGTTCAACGTCAACAACATGGAACAGATGCACGCGATCATGGAGGCCGCCGAAGAGACCGACAGCCCGGTGATCTGCCAGGCGTCCGCCGGTGCGCGTTCCTACGCCGGCGCGCCGTTCCTGCGTCACCTGATGCAGGCTGCGGTCGAGCAGTGGCCGCACATTCCGCTGGTCGTGCACCAGGATCACGGCGCCTCGCCGGCCGTGTGCCAGCGTTCCATCCAGCTCGGGTTCAGCTCGGTCATGATGGACGGGTCGCTCGGTGAGGACATGAAGACGCCGATGAACTACGAGTACAACGCCGAGGTCACCCGCCGCACCGTCGACATGGCGCATGCCTGCGGCGTGTCCGTGGAAGGCGAGCTGGGCTGCCTGGGATCCCTGGAGACCGGCATGATGGGCGAGGAAGACGGCTCCGGCGCCGAGGGTGTACTGGATCATTCGCAGCTGCTGACCGATCCGGAAGAGGCCGCCCGATTCGTCGAGGACACCAAGGTGGATGCCCTGGCCATCGCCATCGGCACCAGCCACGGCGCCTACAAGTTCACCCGCCCGCCGACCGGCGACATCCTGGCCATCGAGCGCATCAAGGAAATCCACGCCCGTATCCCGGACACCCATCTGGTGATGCACGGCTCCTCCTCGGTGCCGCAGGACTGGCTGAAGATCATCAACG
>CAYUFA010000172.1:0-2710 GCA_964443845.1 uncultured Ectothiorhodospiraceae bacterium | reverse complement strand
CGCGCGGACTGGGCTTGAAGAAGCGGGCCTCGTGCACCTTGTGGATGAAGTGCTGGAGCATCTTCTCCGTAATGGTGAAATCGGCGATCACGCCGTCCTTGAGGGGACGGATCGCGGTGATGTTGGCGGGGGTGCGGCCGAGCATCGCCTTGGCTTCGAGACCGACGGCGGCAATACTCTTCGGGCCGCCCGGTCCGCGATCCTGGCGGATGGCAACCACCGAGGGCTCGTTCAGGACGATGCCCTGCCCGCGTACGTAAATCAGCGTATTAGCGGTACCCAGGTCAATGGAGAGGTCGTTGGAGAAAATCCCGAACAGGCTTTTTATCAGCATGCAAACAGATCCGTGAACCGGCGGCCAGAAAGGAAGCGGGTAATCTAGCAACGGGGGACGTTCGGGGCAAGGAAAAACAGGGGGCTATCGTGCACACCGGTCGCGCGGCCGGGCGATCTGCAGGGTGTCGCGCGCGCATGATTGTGCTACCTTTTGCGCCCCTGTTTTTTCCTGCCCGAGCGGCACTGGAGACATCATGGCGCTGGATACCGCCGCGGTTGCAAAGATCGCCTGCCTGGCCCGCCTCGGGATCGATCCGCAGGATGTGCCCGATTATGCACACAGCCTGTCTGCCATTCTCGCCTTCGTCGAACAGCTCGACACGGTGGATACCAGCGCGGTCAAGCCACTGGCGCACCCGCTCGAGGCGACGCAGCGACTGCGTCCGGACGTGGTGACCGAAACCGATGAACGCGATGAATTCCAGTCAGTTGCGCCGCAAACCGAGGACGGTCTGTACCTCGTACCGCAGGTGATCGAGTAGCCCTCCATGCATCTCAGGAGCCTGGTCGAGCTGGCCACCGATCTGCAGGCCGGAACCTGTTCCAGCGAGGAACTCACGCGGGCGTGCCTCGCACGCATCGAGCGGCTGGACGAACGGCTCAACGCCTTTATTACCGTGACCGGTGAGCAGGCGCTGGCCGCGGCACGCGCAGCCGATGCGCGCATCCGTGCCGGGCAGGCCGGGCCGCTGACCGGGATCCCGTTCGCCCACAAGGACATTTTCTGTACCCGCGGTGTGAAGACCAGTTGCGGGTCGCGCATGCTGGACAATTTTCCGGCACCCTACGATGCCACGGTGACACACAAGCTTCGGGAAGCCGGCGCGGTCATGGTCGGCAAGACCAACATGGACGAGTTTGCCATGGGCTCGTCGAACGAAACCAGTTTCTACGGCCCGGTGAAGAACCCCTGGGACGAGACGCGCGTCCCTGGTGGTTCCTCCGGCGGTTCGGCCGCCGCCGTGGCCGCCCGCCTGGTGCCGGTCAGCACCGGCACCGATACCGGGGGTTCGATTCGCCAGCCGGCGGCCCTGTGCGGCGTCACCGGGCTGAAGCCGACCTACGGGCGGGTCTCGCGCTACGGCATGATCGCGTTTGCCTCCAGCCTGGACCAGGGCGGGCCGTTCGCGCGCTCGGCCCGGGACGCGGCCCTCCTGCTCGCGGCCATGGCCGGCTTCGACGGGCGTGACTCCACCAGCGTGCAGCGTCCGGTGGAGGATTACCCCGCCATGCTGGAGGCGCCGCTGCAGGGCCTGAAGATCGGGCTGCCACGGGAATATTTCAGCACCGGCCTGGATGCCGGCGTGGGGGCGGCCATCGAGGCGGCCCTGCAGGAGTACAGCAGGCTCGGCGCACAACTGGTGGAGATCACCCTGCCGAACACGCACCTGGCCGTGCCGGCGTACTACGTCGTGGCACCGGCCGAGTGTTCGTCCAACCTGTCACGCTTCGACGGCGTGCGCTTCGGCTACCGGGCGGCCAACCCGAAGGATCTGGCCGACCTGTACACGCGTTCGCGCGGGGAAGGGTTCGGACCCGAGGTGAAGCGCCGGATCCTGATCGGAACCTACGCGCTCTCGGCGGGCTACTACGACGCCTATTACCTCAAGGCGCAGCAGGTGCGGCGCCTGATACGCGAGGATTTCCTGCGCGCCTTCGAACTGGTGGACGTGATCATGGGACCGACCGCGCCGACCACGGCCTTCCGCCTCGGGGAGAAGGCCGACGACCCGGTCAGCATGTACCTGTCCGATATCTACACCATCGCCGCCAACCTGGCCGGACTGCCGGCCATGTCCCTGCCCGCCGGTTTCGTCGACGGACTGCCGGTGGGCCTGCACGTGATCGGCGACTATTTCACCGAGGGCCGCCTGCTCAACGTGGGACACCGCTACCAGCAGGTGACGGACTGGCACACGCGCTGTCCGCAGGGCTACGAGTAGGGTGCGCCGCGCGCACCATCGGGTTATGAGCAAGGTGATTTGCTTTCACTTGTAAAACAGAGCGTTCCTTCTCCCGCCGGGAGAAGGCCAGGACGAGGGGATATGAACAGGCGAGTTACCTGTTTTGATCCCCTCACCCCAACCCTCCCTGCGGGAGAGGGCGTATTACCGGTAAAGAACTATGCAATGGGAAACCGTCATCGGGCTGGAGATTCACGCCCAGCTGGCCACGCACAGCAAGATCTTCTCGGGGGCCTCGACCACCTACGGGGCCGAACCGAACACCCAGGCCTGCGCGGTCGACCTCGGCCTGCCCGGTGTGCTGCCGGTGCTGAATGCCGAGGTGGTGCGCATGGCCACCATGTTCGGGCTCGCCACGCACGCCACGGTGGCGGCACGCTCGGTGTTCGCACGCAAGAACTACTTCTATC
>CAYUFA010000171.1:0-2748 GCA_964443845.1 uncultured Ectothiorhodospiraceae bacterium | reverse complement strand
TCCCGGAGGGAGTACACACGAATAAAAAAGGGGAAAGGTTTTCACCTTTCCCCCTTGTTTGCTTGCCTTGCAACCGGGGTCAGGCAGCCAGTCCGAGTCCGGCCTTGGCCTTCTCGGCCAGCGCGCTGAATCCGGCCGCATCGAACACGGCGAGATCGGCGAGCACCTTGCGATCGACCTCGACGTTGGCCTTGTTGAGGCCGTCGATCATGCGGCTGTAGGACAGGCCGTTCTCACGGGCCGCCGCATTGATACGGGCGATCCACAGCACGCGGAACTGGCGCTTTTTCTGGCGCCGGTCGCGGTAGGCATACTGGCCTGCCTTGATCACCGCCTGCTTGGCGATACGGTAGACCTTGCGGCGTGCACCGTAATAGCCCTTCGCCTTGTCCATCACCTTCTTGTGACGGGCGTGGGCGGTTACACCACGTTTTACTCTTGGCATGACTGACTACCTCAAAACAAAAATTCGTTCAGACGAATGGCAGCATGCGGCGCACCATCGCCACATCGGACTCGTGCACGTGCGACGGGCAACCCAGCTGGCGTTTCCGTTTGCTGCTCTTCTTGGTCAGGATGTGACGCAGGTGCGACTGACCGCGCTTGAAGCTGCCGGAGCCGGTCTTCCTGAAGCGCTTGGCGGCACCGCGATTGGTTTTCAGTTTAGGCATTTCCGTACTACTCCAAATAAGTAAAAAATTCCGGGTTCAGCGTCGCCCGATGCTGGCCAGCCCTGCAATCCCGTGCCGCCCGCCGGTACAGAACCGGACGCCACCCAACCGGGGCGATCCAGTCAATTCTGACTATATGTCAATGCGATAGAATCAGTCTCTCACGCATCACTTGCCTTTTTTCGGCGCCAGCACCATCACCATCAGGCGCCCTTCCATTTTCGGTTCCTGCTCCACCACGCCGTACTCGACCAGGTCGGTCTTCACGCGCATCAGCAGCTCCATGCCCAGTTCCTGGTGGGCCATTTCCCGGCCCCGGAACCGCAGGGTCACCTTGGTGCGGTCGCCTTCGTCCAGAAACTCCATCAGCTTCCTGAGCTTGATTTTGTAATCGCCGATGTCGGTACCCGGCCGGAACTTGATCTCCTTGACCTGGGTCTGCTTGGTCCGCTTGCGCTGGGTCTGAAGCTTCTTGTTCTCTTCAAACCGGAACTTGCCGTAATCCATGATCCGGCACACGGGGGGCTCCGCATTCGGCGAAATCTCCACCAGGTCCAGGCTGGCTTCACTGGCCAGGTTTAGTGCCTTCTCTACTGGAACGATGCCGACCTGTTCGCCATCCTGACTGATGACGCGGACTTCCGGTGCGAGAATCTTCTCGTTGATCCGGTGCTGCGATTTTTTCGCGCTGATACTCTTAACCCTCCAAAACAGTACGGCCGTGGCTCGCGATCTCGGTTTGCAGACCTGCGGCAAACTGCGCAACCGGCAGACTGCCCAGATCCGCGCCGCTTCGCGTGCGCACGGCCACGGTACCTGCTTCCGCTTCCCGGTCGCCGACAATCAGCAGATAGGGAACGCGTCGAATCGTGTGCTCGCGGATTTTAAAGCCGATCTTTTCATTTCTCAAGTCGGATTTGACCCTCAATCCCTGATTTCTCAGGGATTCTTCGACCTGCCGGGCGTAGCCGGCCTGGGCGTCGGTTATATTCATGACCACGACCTGCAGCGGGGCCAGCCAGGCCGGCAGCGCCCCGGCATGATGCTCGATCAGGATGCCGATGAAACGCTCCAGCGACCCGAGGATGGCGCGGTGCAGCATCACCGGTACCTGCTTGCTGCCGTCCTCGGCGATATAGTGGGCGCCGAGCCGGCCGGGCATGGAGAAATCGAGCTGGATCGTGCCCAGCTGCCAGACCCGCTCCAGGCAGTCCCTGAGGTTGAACTCGATCTTGGGCCCGTAGAAGGCGCCCTCGCCCGGCTGCAGCTCCCAGTCGAGCTGCTTGTGGTCCAGCACCGCCTGCAGCGCCGCCTCGGCCTTGTCCCAGAGCGCGTCCGCGCCCACCCGGTTCTCAGGCCGCGTCGAGAATTTCACGCTAACCTCTTCAAATCCAAAGTCGGAATAGACGGAAAACAGCAGGTCGATGAAGTCGGACACCTCGCTCTCGATCTGGTCTTCGGCGCAGAAGATGTGGGCGTCGTCCTGCACGAAGTTGCGCACCCGCATCAGCCCGTGCAGGGTACCGGACGGCTCGTTGCGGGTGCAGGAACCGAACTCGGCCAGCCGCAGAGGCAGGTCGCGGTAGCTCTTCAGACCCTGGTTGAAGATCAGGATATGGGCCGGGCAGTTCATCGGCTTGATGGCGTAGGTGCGGCTCTCCGACTCGGTGGTGAACATGTCGGCGTGGAATTTCTCCCAGTGGCCGGACTTCTCCCACAGCGAGCGGTCGATGATCTGCGGGGTGTGCACCTCCTTATAGCCGTGGTTGCGCAGGCGCCCGCGGATATAGTCCTGGATCACCAGGTAGATCTGCCAGCCGGCGTCGTGCCAGAACACCATGCCCGGCGCCTCTTCCTGGGTGTGGAACAGGCCCATGACCTTGCCGAGCTTGCGGTGGTCGCGCTTCTCGGCCTCGGCGAGCCGGTGCAGGTAGGCATCCAGTTCCTTTTTGTCGCGCCAGGCGGTGCCGTAGATGCGCTGCAGCATCTCGTTGTTCGAGTCCCCGCGCCAGTAGGCGCCGGCCAGCTTCATCAGCTTGAAGCCCTTGCCGAGACGGCCGGTGCTGGGCAGGTGCGG
>CAYUFA010000170.1:0-2749 GCA_964443845.1 uncultured Ectothiorhodospiraceae bacterium | reverse complement strand
GCCGGAGACATGCTACCGGGGTCGGGCGAGCGCGAGAGATTAAACCAGAACCGTTTGATCTTCAAACGAAATTGGCGGCACACGAGGCCCCGCCCGAGGAATACGCCGGGCCCGGACCGCCACGCAACCGTGGCGACAAGCCCATGAAATTCCACTGGAAATTGCGAACCGCAACGCGTCCCTGACCCCTCCGCAGGGTGCCGGAGGCGGACCCGCGGTTGACAGCAATCAAGACGCCGTGTCCGCGACAATCTATGCTTGGGACACAGAGAGCTTGCGGAGTGTTTACTGCCTTGGGTCACCTCATTTTCGCGCGATTACTGGTCGTCATAGTGTTGCTGCTGGGCTGTGGTACTGCCGCAGCCGACCCACCCTGTGCTGCCTTCGAGGGTACCGTCAATCCGAAGCTGATCCAGGTGATGCGCAACGCAGCGCGCGACGGGCGCCTGTTCCAGGTCGTGCCCGGTGCATCCAAGGTCGGGTTTTGCGTGAACTGGTTATTCGGACCCGAGTTCCGTGCCGAAACAGCCAATATCGTCGGCGGCCTGGCCCTGCCGCCGGCCCCGCGCCAGTACGGGGAGGCCCTGCTGCTGATCCGTACCAGTGGCCTGACGGCGAACGACGACGTACTGCTGAAGCTGGCCCGGGGACCGGATTTCATGGATACCGAACGGTATCCGAACATCCTGTTCATCGGGCGCGCCTTTCAGTGGATCGCGCCGCTCCAGGGATACATCTACGGCGATCTCACCCTCCATGGCCACACCCAGCCGGTCGTGTTCGATATCCGCATCGAGGTGCTGGAAACCGGCATGGGTGATCTCCCTGCACGCATCCGTCTGACCGGAACCAGCCAGGTCAGTCGACGGCGTTTCGGCATGGACCGGCATCGATTCCTGGTGTACGACACGGTGAATCTTTGCCTGTCCGTCGAGCTGTCCGCCCGGGAAAAGTAAGCCGGCGGCAGCGTTCGTAATCCACTCCACCACAGGGTTCATCCCTCCGCTCCTGCCACCCCGCGTCCCGAGCCCCGCCGTTGCAGGTGACTGCGGCCGTGTCAGCCTGCCGTCGCGCCGGCCTGGTGCAGGGTCAGCTGGGTGAACGGGATCTCCCAGCCGTGCTTCGTGCAGGCCTCCACGCACCAGCGCTGCAGGCTGCGGCCGAGGCGGCCATACAGCTCGGCCAGTTCCCCGTCAAAATCGGCGATCACCACGAGATCCAGCGATGAGGTGTTGGCCCGCTCGAACTCCACGCGCAGGTTCAGCAGCCCGCCGGCGAATCCCTCCTCGCGGATGCGCTCTGCGACGTGCCGGTGCAGCTGCGCGGGGATCCCGGCCACGCTCTCGGCCTGCAGGTCATAACTGATCCCGATGGTCTGCTTGAGCCGGAAATTGCGTGACAGGTTGACCGGCGCCTGCGCCAGGAAATCGGCCGTCGGGCAGGTGCGCGTGGCGCCGCCGCGCATCACCATCTGCACCAGCTCCGGCGAGATCCCGACCACCTTGCCACGCGCCCCGTCATTCAGCAGCACCCAGTCACCGCGCTGGCAGGGGAACCAGGGATCTTCCTTGTGAAAGGGATGCGATTTCCGCTCCACCAGGTCATCGATGCGCACCCGCATGCAGGTTTCGGCAACCGGGTTCTCCAGGATGGTGAAAATGTTGATCTGTTTGACCCGCCAGGGCAGACCGTCCAGGTAGATACGCTCCCCTTCCCGCACCGCACCGACGTTGAGAAACAGCTGGATCTGCTGCCAGTAGCGTGGCAGGGCATGGCGCAGCGTCAGGCCGAGCCCGATCAGGATCAGGATGCCCAGGCTGAACAGTACCCAGTCCTCGACCAGGTAGAACACGGTCATGGGGCCGGCGATCACCAGCAGCGAGGTGAGAATGCGGTGCACCAGGTCCAGCAGGCGCAACCGGAAGCTGCGATGTTCAGCCCGGTAACCGGGTATCAGCCGCACCATCAACCGGTACGACAACCGGGAAATGACCAGGACGGCGAACATCGCCAGCAGGGCTTCGGCCAGGTAGCGACCGCGCTGCCGGAAAAAGGATTTCAGGTAGCTTTGCGAGGCCTGGGCGATCGTCTCCTCGGACTGCTCCAGCTTGCTGAGCCGTAACTCGGCGGACTGCTTTTCGCCCTGCAGGTAGGTCAGCTGTTTCTTCCAGTCCGCCAGGATGCCCTGCAGGGTTTCCTGCAACGGCCTGTTATCCGCGGCCTGCAGCAGACGGCTGACGTTTTCCACGGCATGTCGTGCAATGGGCAGACGGGTATTGTAGTAGGCGATGCGCTCCTTGAGGTCGGACTTCTCCCGCACGTGGCTGGTCATGTCCTTCAGTTCCTTCAGCGCCGGGCGCAGCAGGGAAAACAGTTCCTCCTGGAAGTTGAACGGTTTTTCCTCGGCGACCCGCATGCTCTCGATATCCGCACCGGCCGCGATTTCCCTCAGGTTGTGCGTGGTCGCCTGCAGATCGGTATCCAGCTTGTCCAGCTGAGCCTGGATATCCTTTTTGTCGACGGGATTGCTGGCGGCAACCAGCTTCCGGTGCAGCCGGTCCATATCCGCGCGCATGGTGCCCTGCAGCCGGACCAGGGACTTCAGCGTATCGATCGTGCTGCTGGCATGCGCCGCGTCCTGCGGTGCCGGCGCTTCCTGTGCCCGCACCGCAAACACGGCCAGGCACAGCAGCACCAGGGCGCAACTCGTGCGGCACAGGGCAAGCAAGCGGCGATTCTGCGACATGGA
>CAYUFA010000169.1:0-2762 GCA_964443845.1 uncultured Ectothiorhodospiraceae bacterium | reverse complement strand
CCGATCCGCGCCAGGATGTCCTCGCGGGCGCGGGTCAGCAGTGAATCCCGATCGATATTCTCCAGGATCTCCCGGATCACCCGCTTGGGACCACCCTCCCCCCAGGAACAGCCGGCCACCAGATAGGCTTCCGCCGCACGCCCGACCACGTAGGTTGAATAGTAGGCAACCGCCCCCTGGGCGCCGGCGGTAAACAGGGTGGACAGCCCGCCGCTGCCTGCCTTCAGCAAGGAAGCGGCCAGGTGGATAAACCAGGTGGTGCCCATCAACAGCAGCAACTGACTGCTGATGGTCTTGATGAGCTGGCCGGACTGCCTGCGCGTCATCGGCATCCCGTAGACGTCGGCAAGGTGCACCACCATGGTCATATCCACGGTTACTGCCGCCGCCAGATCGGCAACCGGCAACGGATTCAGCGCCACCGCGATCCCCTTGACCAGGCTGTAGTTGCGGATCAGCTTTTCACCGAGATGCCGGCGCACGGCCAGCACCCGCGCGCCGATCCGGTCACTCAGCTTGCCGGCGAACAGCGTGGCATTGAGTGCCGCCAGCGTCTTGCCTTCCGCCTCCAGGATTTCCCAGATCCGTTCCCGGAGCGCCCCGACATCCGGTGGACTGGCCCGCTCGGATTCCGTTTCCTGCCCGTGCTCGTCCCGCTGGATATAGATCCGCGGCGCGGGATCCGCGGTGACTTCAATGAAGTTCCCGGGCGGAATGAGTTCTCCCACGCGGGCCAGCAGGCTGGCGCGCAACTGCTCGCGCTGCACGGCGTTGTAACGGTCACACTTGTTGAGTACCAGCAGCAACGGCTGATGCTCGCGTGCCAGTTCCTGCAGCGTGCGGTATTCGCTGTCGGTCATATCGCCATCGATGACAAACAGCACCAGGTCGGAACGCTCCGACACCTCGCGCGCCATGCGTTCGCGCGCCTCGCCGTCGATCTCGTTGATGCCCGGCGTGTCGATCAGGAACAGCGACCCGCTTGCGCGTTCTTCCCAGCGTGCCCTGGCCTGCTGCCGGGTCTCGCCGTGCAGCGGACTGGTGGAAAACAGCGCCTGGCCCATCAGGGCATTGAGCAGCGAGGACTTGCCGACGCTGACGCGCCCCAGGGCCGCGATATGGAGGTGGCCGTGCTCCAGCTTGTCCAGCATCGCCTGCACCTCGCGAATGTCATCGGCCAGTTCCGCGCGCACTTCCGGCGCCAGGCGCTCGTCCTGCAGCAGCTGCGTCAGGCTGTCGCGGGCCGCGTCGAGATGGCTGTCAGCGCTCATGGCGAACCGTCCGCTTCACCGCTTTGGTCCGTCAGGGACGGGCGCTGCGGATGGCCTGCACTGCCGGGCTGCTCCGCGCGCACATCCAGTGCCAGTCGCAGCAGTTTGCGGGCGCGTGATTCCACATCACTGACCAGATTGTCACGGAACGCCAGACTGGCCGGCGCGGGCCGCAGTTCGCCCCGGGTTTCCAGGGTGCGACACACGGCATTGCCCAGTGCATCGAAAATCAGCCCGTAGGCAACGGCGTGCATCAGTCCACCGGCCAGCGTGCCGACACCCGGGAACGCCTTGGCGGCATTGCCGGCCACCGCCAGCAGCAGTGGCAACGCCGTGCGCACCTGCCGTTGCGACAGGTCCAGCAGCTTCTGCAATTCGATATCACGCACCGGTACTTCATAGAGTTCGCACAGCGACCTGACCATGCGCGTCCCGAGATAGCCCTGGATGAGGATATCCGTACCGGGGCTGATCGCCGCCAGTCCGCCGGCCACTGCACGCCGGGTATAGGTCCGCACCAGGGCCGCGCTCTCCCTGACCCGGTGTTCCGCCATGGCCCGGTCCAGCTTCTGCGCCGTCAGCGCGAATACCGCCGTATCGCGCAGGTGCTCCAGCAACACCAGGTTGCCATCGAGTACCGACTGTAGCGCCGCGCGCAGCTCGTCGAGCTGCGGTGGCAGGACCTGTTCCTCCTCCTGCTCGCTGCCGTCCGGCCCGATCCGGATCACCTTGCGGACCGGGTTGGTCGCGATACCGGCGATGACCACCTGCGGGTGCGCCGCGAAGCGCTCGGCCAGGCGCGCGCGGATCTGCCTGCGGTCTTCGTGCGAGTAGCGGTCCAGCTTGTTGAAGGCGACGATCAGCGGCTTGTTCAGGCCCAGCAGCGGCTGCAGCGCCAGTTGCTGGTCGCGGGTCAGGTCCCCGTCGCAGACAAAGATCACCACGTGGGCGCGCTGGGCCTCGTCCAGCACCAGCGGCTCGTACTCGCGCGCCACCTGGTTGAGGCCCGGCACATCGGCCAGCACCACCGTGTCGCCGGATTCGCGCTGCCAGCGATAATGCCGGACGGCCGTCGTCGTTCCCCCGATCACATCGGTCGCCACACTGGCACCGGGCAGCAGCGCGTTGACCAGCGAACTCTTGCCGCTGCTGATCTCGCCGAACAGGGCAAGGTGGATGGTTTCCAGTTCCCGCCGCCGCGCCAGTTCCAGCAGCTCGCGCCGGGCGGTTTCGATATCGATACCCGCAGCTTCCGCGGCCTCCAGGCGTGACTGCAGTTCGGCTTCCGTCAATGGCGCGCTTGCCGCCTTGCCGCGGCCGGTCCGCTGCGGGCGCAGGATCTGCCAGACGAGCCAGAGCCCGAAACCCAGCAGCAACGCGGCAATGAGCACGCTCGGCAGCTGCAGCCAGACCGGGGCGGACCGCAACTGCTGCCACAACGACAGGGTCCATTGCACCGCGCCCAGCAGTACAGCCAGCAGCGCCAGCATG
>CAYUFA010000168.1:0-2787 GCA_964443845.1 uncultured Ectothiorhodospiraceae bacterium | reverse complement strand
CCACAAATTGTAGGAGCGCTTTTCAAGCGCGACAGTCGCGGATGAGATCCGCTTTGATGTAGGAGCGCTTTTCAAGCGCGAATTGTCTGAACTAACGCGCCTCGACAAGGTGCCTGCAACATCAACCAGTGAAGCATTGATATGAGCAACCAGAGAATCCGGATTCGGCTGAAGGCCTTCGACCATCGCCTGATCGACCAGTCGGCGGCGGAAATCGTCGAAACCGCCAAGCGCACCGGCGCCCAGGTGCGCGGGCCGATCCCGCTGCCAACCCGGAAAGAGCGGTTCACCATCCTGATTTCTCCGCACGTGAACAAGGATGCGCGTGACCAGTACGAGATCCGCACGCACAAGCGGCTGATGGATATCGTCGACCCGACCGAGAAGACGGTGGATGCACTGATGAAGCTGGATCTCGCCGCAGGCGTGGACGTTCAGATCAAGCTGAATTGATGCACGCAGGACGCCCTGCAGGCGTGTTGTATTGGTAGGAGCGCTTATCAAGCGCGACGGTCGCGGATGAGATCCGCTCCTACAGCGTAATGTGAGACAGAGACATGACTATCGGAATCGTAGGACGCAAGGCAGGTATGACGCGCATCATCCAGGATGACGGCGTGACCGTGCCCGTGACCGTGATCACGGTCGAGCCAAACCGCGTTACCCAGGTAAAGACGCTCGAGAACGACGGTTACCGTGCACTGCAGGTGACCACCGGCGCGCGCCGCGCCACCCGCGTGACCAGGCCCATGGCCGGTCACTATGCCCGGGCCGGCTCGGAGCCGGGCCGCGGCCTGTGGGAATTTCCGCTGTCCGAGGGCGAGGGCGAGGGCATCGAGGCCGGCAGCGAGATCAAGGTGGAAATCTTCGAGCCGGGCCAGCAGGTGGACGTCACCGGCACCTCGATCGGCAAGGGCTTCGCCGGCGTGATCAAGCGCTATCACTTCTCCACCCAGGATGCTACCCATGGCAACTCGCTGTCGCACCGCGCGCCGGGTTCCATCGGCCAGAACCAGACCCCGGGTCGCGTGGTGAAGGGCAAGCGCATGTCCGGACACATGGGTAACGTCAAACGCACCACCCAGAACATCGTCGTGGTCCGCGTGGACACGGACCGCAACCTGCTGCTGGTCAGGGGTTCGGTGCCGGGTGCCAGGGGCGGCGACGTAATCATTCGCCCGGCAGTCAAGGCGCGCCAGGAGTAATACGATGGAATTGCAGGTACAGGGCTCAGGCTCGATCACGCTGTCCGACGCCGCGTTCGGGCAGGCATTCAGGGAGGCGCTGGTGCACCAGGTGGTCACTGCCGTGCTGGCGAGTGCGCGCTCCGGCAATGCGCAGCAGAAGAGTCGCGGCATGGTCCGTGGCGGCGGCATCAAGCCATGGCGCCAGAAGGGCACCGGACGTGCCCGTGCCGGCACCATCCGCAGCCCGTTGTGGCGGGGCGGCGGCAAGGCGTTCGCCTCGGTGCCGCGTGACTATGCCCAGAAGATCAACCGCAAGATGTATCGCGGCGCCATGCGCTCCATCGTGTCGGAGCTGCTGCGCCAGGATCGCCTGCTGGCTACCGGCTCCTTCGGCGTATCCGCGCCGAAAACCCGTGAGCTGGCCGGCAAGCTGAAGGAAATGGGCCTGGACAACGTGCTGATCGTGACCGACGCGGTGGACGAGAACCTCTACCTGGCTGCCCGCAACCTGCCGAACGTGGCGGTGATCGACGTGTCCAGCACCGACCCGGTCAGCCTGATCGGTTTTGACAAGGTGCTGTTCACGACGGCAGCGCTGAAACAACTCGAGGAGCGTCTGGCATGAACCGGGAGCGTCTGATGAAGGTGTTGCTGGCACCGATCATGTCCGAGAAGACCACGCGTATCGCGGACACGGGACGGCAGTATGCGTTCCGGGTACAGCCGGGCGCGACCAAGCCGGATGTACGCAAGGCCGTCGAGCTGATGTTCGAGGTCAAGGTCGACAGCGTGCAGATCTGCAACATGCAGGGCAAGATCAAGCGCCACGGCGCGACGGTCGGCCGCCGCGCCGGCTGGAAGAAGGCCTACGTGACCCTGGCGGAAGGGCACGACATCGATTTCATGGGAGCGGAGTAACCGGGCGCAGCAGGCGCGGTGTTCGCACAAGGATACAGAGCAATGCCACTCGTAAAAGCCAAACCAACCTCGCCGGGCCGGCGCTTCGTCGTCAGTGTCCGGACCCCGGATCTGCACAAGGGCAAGCCGCATGCGCCGCTGCTCGATGTGAAGCTGAAGAACGGCGGGCGCAACAATGCCGGGCGGATCACCACCCGTCACCAGGGCGGTGGCCACAAGCAGCACTATCGCATCATCGACTTCAGGCGCGACAAGACGGGCGTGCCGGCGAAGGTGGAACGTATCGAGTACGATCCGAACCGCTCTGCCCACATTGCCCTGCTGCTGTATGCCGACGGCGAGCGCCGCTACATCCTGGCGCCCAAGGGCGTGCAGGCCGGTGCCGAGATCCATACCGGCAGTGACGCGCCGATCAAGCCCGGCAATGCCATGCCGATGCGCAACATCCCGGTGGGATCGCTGGTGCACAACATCGAGATGAAGCCTGGCAAGGGCGGGCAGCTGGCACGCAGCGCGGGCAGCAGCGCTCAGCTCGTGGCCCGTACCGGAGAGCACGCCACCCTGCGCCTGCGTTCCGGTGAAATGCGCAAGGTGTTGTCGGATTGCATCGCGACGATTGGCGAGGTGGGCAACGTGGAGCACAGCCTGCGATCGCTCGGCAAGGCCGGTGCCAGCCGCTGGC
>CAYUFA010000167.1:0-2797 GCA_964443845.1 uncultured Ectothiorhodospiraceae bacterium | reverse complement strand
AAACGGCTTGCTGTGCGCCATCACCCCTTCGTGGATCTTCGGGATGATCGGATATTCATTCAGCTGCGGTATTTCGAAATCAGCCACGCTGTGCTCCTGGTCTTGAACTATGCCGTTTTATCGAGTTCGGCGGCCCATGGCGCGATATGCCGGGAATCATGGGGGCGCAGGCCGGGTTCGGCGCGCGGATTGTCGATCTGATTACGGGTCGGACTGAAGAATACGCCCGGTGCATGCAGCAGCTTGCTGATCGGGAAGATGATCATCAGCGTGGCAACCAGGGCCAGATGGACGAGCAGCAGCGGATCTTCCGGCAGCGGCTGCCAGTCGAAATACATCAGTCCCAGGAAGAACGCCTTGAGCGAGACGATATCGGTATGGGACAGGTAATCCATGCTCATGCCGGTCATGCCGATGGCCACCAGCAGGGCCAGCATCAGGTGGTCGGACAGGACGGAGATGTAGCGCACCCGGTCCACCAGGAAGCGGCGTGCCCACAGGCCGAGCAGGCCGATTACCATGAAGAAGGCGGCGTATTTCCCGAACGGCTGGACCAGGTCCACCCAGAACCAGACCGGATGGGTGAAATAGCGCAGGTGCCTGGCGAGTACCAGGAACAGGCCGAAATGGAACAGGTAGCCGAAGATCCAGATCCACTTGTTGGAGCGGAACAGGCTTTCGAAAAAGACAACTTCCCGGAACATGCGCAACACCACGCCATGCTGCGTAACCGGTGCCGGTGTGGTCGGAATCTTCAGTGGTGCCGGGGTTTTTGCGTACTTGCGGATTCTCAATGCCAGGCCACCCAGCAGCAGGGCGGTAGCGACATAGAACAGCAGTGCATACGCGATGGTCCAGAACGGCATGCTTCCGGGCTCCTGTTTCGATGAATTGGATAAGAGGCAATGCAGGACTGGGCCTGCATTGCCTCGTCAGCGCCTCAGACGCAACCGGTCGGTTTCGGCAGTCCGGCGTATTTGCAGGCCTGCTTGGCCGGGCCATACGGGAACAGTTCGTACAGGTACTTGCTGTTGCCCTTGTCCTTGCCCAGTTTCTTGCCAATCGCCTTGGTCAGCACGCGTACGGCAGGAGCGATCTGGTATTCATCGTAGTACTCACGCAGGAAGTTGATTACTTCCCAGTGATTCTCGGTCAGATCGCAGTCGTCGGCCTTGGCCATGGCCACCGCCACGTCCTTGTCCCAGGTGTTCAGGTTGGCCAGGTATCCTTCCTCGTCGGTTTCGTAGGTCTTGCCGTTAACTTCAATACTACCCATTTGTAGTCTCCTCGTTGGATGACGCCAGTCAAATAAAAAACAATAATCAGAGCCAGGACTGTACCTTTTCGTTGGCCTCGACCAGGTCGACAAAACCGGCATAGTCAACGATGGTCACGCCATCCACCAGCCTGTCTTCCGAAATGCCGCGCGCGGCGAGGTCAGGTCCCAGCACCGATACATTCAGGCCATTCAGCAGTGCTGCCGACTTGCCGTTCTTGATTGCACCGTACACACCATCCTCGATGAGCAGCAGCTTGTCCCCGCTCTTCATGATGGAGGCCGCCGTGTTCAGGCTACTGCCATCGTAGGGTGACTTGTTTACCAGGTGTAACATTGCCATGGTCAGGGGCTCCGGGGCTAGAAATTAAACAGGACGTCCTGTTCGGCCATCAGGTCGCCCAGTTCCGTGCGCGATACCAGGCGGATGGAATCCTTCTCGGCGTAGTCCTCGTCCTCGTCCTCCCAGACCAGGTGCTGCAGGTCGTCCAGCGTGAGACCGCGTTCTTCCAGGGATTCCTTTTCCACATAGATCTTGTTGATCTCGTAGTCACCCAGGGCGGCGTAGGTCGGTGAAAAGTTCTTCATGCCGATGCCCCTGGTATCCTGTCCCCTGGTGAGCTGGAACACACCGTCATCCAGGAAGGCCAGGCTCACGTCCTGCTCGAACGCGGCGCCGATCAGCACCACTTCCAGCGACTCCCAGGCGTAGATCGTGCCGTAGGGTGCCTTGCGGTTGATGTACATGAATTTCTTCGTGTCGGACATGTGGTGTGTTCTCCGCTCAGTCGCCGAAAACGACCAGCCGGTCGCTCTGGATGCCGCCCTCGACCAGCTGGCCCAGCCCGGAAATCCGGAAGCCGGGGGCGATGTTGGTCGCATCCTTGCCGTTTCGCTGTGCCTCGCCTTCGTCGACCAGGCCGCGGCGCTGGGCGGCGGCCACGCACAGCACCATGTCGATGTTGTGCTCCTGGGCCAGTTCGGTCCAGCGCTTGACGATATTGCGGTCATCCTGCGGCGGCGTGGTCAGACGCGTGCCGTTGTTGACGCCGTCGTGGTAGAAGAACACGCGGAACACCTCGTGCCCTTTTTCGATGGCCGCCTTGGTAAAGAAATAGGCCGTGTCGGATGACTGGTGCTGGTACGGACCCTCGTTAACCTGGATAGTCAGCTTCATGCACAGCTACCTCAGAACCGGATGTGCGTGGAAGCATTCAGGCTCGCACGGGCACCACGCCAGTTGTCGATGTGGTACTTGGTGAACGGCAGCCCGGTCTTTTCAAAGAAGCGCGGCCAGCCGATACGCTCGATCCAGTCGTTCATGCGTTCCCAGTCCCGGGCATCCTCCTTGTAGGTCTTGAGGATCTTCTTCACCACGGCGGTGGCTTCCGGCCAGCGCGGCGGATTGTTCGGGATACCGGAGGCGACCAGCTTCTGGAAGGTCGGCTTGCTGCGTGCATTGGAGTGGTTGCCGCCCACCCAGATCGACAGCTTGGAATGCTCGGCATCGTTGATCTGCAT
>CAYUFA010000166.1:0-2833 GCA_964443845.1 uncultured Ectothiorhodospiraceae bacterium | reverse complement strand
AAGCCCTGTTCGTACAGCAGGCTGCGGATCTGGCGGATCATCAGCACGTCCTGGCGCTGATAGTAGCGGCGGTTGCCACGCCGCTTGACCGGCTTGAGCTGCGGAAATTCCTGTTCCCAGTAGCGCAGCACGTGCGGCTTCACCCCACACAGGTCACTGACTTCGCCGATGGTGAAATAGCGTTTGCCCGGGATGACAGGAAGTTCGTTGTTGTTACTCACTTCCAGCATACGCTTCTACCCTCGCCTTGAGTTTCTGGCCAGACCGGAAGGTAACGACACGCCGTGCGGATATCGGGATCTCCTCACCCGTTTTCGGATTGCGGCCGGGACGCTCGTTCTTTTCTCTCAGGTCGAAATTCCCGAACCCGGAAAGTTTGACCTGGCGTCCGTGCTCCAGTGCCGCGCGGATTTCCTCGAAAAACAGTTCGACCAGTTCCTTGGCCTCGCGTTTATTCAACCCCAGTTCTTCAAACAGTTTCTCTGCCATATCGGCCTTGGTTAATGCCATAGCGTCAATCTCTCAGTGATGCCCCTAGTGTTTCACCGAGCCGGCCGGTCACCCGGCTGACCACGGCCTCGATATCCTTTTCGGTTAGTGTGCTGGAATTATCCTGTAGAATCAAGCCTAAAGCAATACTTTTTCGCCCCGATTCTATGCCCTTGCCGCGGTACACGTCGAAAATCACCAGTTCGCGCAAGAGCGCGCCGGCGGCTGACCGCACCACGTCCTGCACCCGCTCTGCCGTGACCGCTGCGTCGACCACCACGGCCAGGTCGCGGCGGATCGAGGGGTACCGCGAGATCGGCGTAAAGCGCGCCAGCCGTCCCGCGCACAGGGCAGCATACTCCAGTTCAAACAGGCAGGTCGATGGATCGAGATCGAGTTCCCGCGCCAGTTGCGGATGAATGCGTCCAAGCCAGCCAAGCGTACTGTCAGACTGACAGATGCGTGCGCACTGCCCGGGATGCAGGGCCGGATGCTGCGCGGCCTCGAACCGGTACGACTCGCCGGCCAACGCCAGCAACGCCTGCACGTCCTGCTTGAGATCGTAGAATCCGACCGCCTCCCCCTTGCCGTCCCAGTGCTCCGGCAGCCGGCTGCCGGTGACCACACCCCCGATCATCGGTTCCTGGCGAATCTCGCCGGCGTCGCGCCAGAAGCGCAGACCGTGTTCGAAGAACCGCACGCGGGTCCGCTGCCGGTTGACATTGTACTGCACGGCCTTCAGCAGGCCGGGCCACAGGCTGGTGCGCATCGCCGCCAGCTCCGATGAAATCGGGTTGGCCAGTTGCACGGCCTCGTGCTGCGGATCGATGCGCGCGAGCAGCTGCGGGTCGACGAAGCTGTAGGTCACCGCCTCCTGGTAGCCGCGCGCGACCAGCATGTCGCAGTACTGCTCGATGCTGCGCGCCGTTTCGGGCTGTGGCTGCAGCTCGAGGCTGCCGTGCATGGACACGCTGGGCAGGCGGTTGTAGCCGTAGACGCGGCCGATCTCCTCGATGAGGTCGGCCTCGATGGCAATATCGAAGCGAAAGGCCGGCGGCACGACCAGCCAGCCGTTATCGTCTTCCCGTTCCACCGCCATCCCCAGCCGCACCAGGATGTCGCGCACTTCGCTCGCCGGCGGCAACATACCGAGTACCCGCCGGATCCGGGCCTTGCGCAGCGCGACGGGTACCCTTTCGAAACGCTGTTTGAGCGAGGTACGCTTGAGTACCGGCCCGGCCTCACCGCCACAGATGTCCAGCAACAGCATGGTCGCGCGCTCGATGGCCGGTTCCTGCAGGCCGGGCTCGACGCCGCGCTCGAAGCGGTGTGCGGAATCGGTGTGCAGCCCGTACTTGCGCGCGCAACCGGCAATCGCCTCGGGCGTGAAGAAGGCGCATTCCAGGAAGACATCGGTGGTGCCCTCGCCCACGCCGCTGTCCACGCCGCCCATGACGCCGGCGATCGCCAGCGCCCTGTCATGATCGGCGATGACCAGCGTGTCGGGATCGAGCCGGAGTTCGCGTTCGTCCAGCAGGGTCAGCGGCTCGTCCGGTCCGGCATGGCGCACACGAATGCCGCCGGACAAGCTCGCCAGGTCGAAGGCATGCATGGGCTGTCCCAGTTCCAGCAACACGTAGTTGGTCACATCCACCAGCGGACCCAGGCTGCGCATGCCGCTGCCCGCCAGCCGCCGGCGCATCCAGTCCGGTGTTTCGGCACGGGGATTCAGACCGCGCAGCACGCGGCCCAGGTAGCGCGGACAGGCCTCGGGCGCCTGCACATCGATCTCGAACTGATCGCTCAGCGTCGGTACATGCTGCGGCATGGCCGGCCGGTTGACCCGGGTGCGCGTCAGCGTGCCGACCTCGCGCGCGATCCCCGCAATGCCGAGGCAGTCACCGCGGTTGGGCGTCAGATCGACCTCGATGAGGGTGTCGTCGAGCCCCAGGGCCTCCACCAGCGACTGCCCGGCACGGACCGACTCCGGCAATTCCATCAGCCCCGCACTGTCCTCGCTGAGGCCCAGCTCCTTTGCCGAGCACAGCATGCCGAACGATTCCACGCCACGCAGCTTGCTCTTTTTGATTTTGAAATCACCGGGCAGCTGCGCACCGACCGGTGCCAGCGGGTACTTGCCACCGGCCGTCACATTGGGCGCGCCACATACGACCTGCAGCGGGTCGCCTTCCCCCAGCGACACGCGGCATACGCGCAACCTGTCGGCATCGGGATGGGGTTCGACCGACAGGACCTCGCCGACGCGCAAATCACCCAGCAACGCGCCGGGGCGCTCGACGCTGTCGACCTCCAGACCGGCCATGGTCAGCAGCTCGACCAGCTC
>CAYUFA010000165.1:0-2844 GCA_964443845.1 uncultured Ectothiorhodospiraceae bacterium | reverse complement strand
TGTTCGATGAGTTTTTGTTCGAGCCAGGTTTGCACAAACGCCATGGCGGGCCCCTGGGCCTGGAGTCTGGCGTAAAACTCCTCTACAAACGGTGCGGTCAGCGGTACATCGGCATTGGCGAACTCGGCGAGCAGCTGGATCAGCTGTTTCGGCTCATGTTCGGCGGTCGCCAGCATGCGATCTGCCCATGCGGTGGCCGCGTCACGCTCCTCGCGCCGGCGGGCGACACGCAACCCGACGCGGCGCAGGTTTTCCAGCAGCGCCAGCTGCAGCATGATCGGAAATGCCCACAATTCGCCCAGCTTTAACGGTTCGGCACTCTGGTATTCGGCAACGAACCGGGTGGCGTTGTCGCTATCGACACGACCGTCCATGTGAGAGATCAACTCCAGCGCCAGATCATAGATACGGGGGAATCCGGCGGATGGACCATCAGCCAGCCGCGGTAACTGCCGGCTGTAGCCGCGCGGCAGATACCGACGTGCCTGGCTGATCTGCTGTTCGATGAGATAGAAATTGTCGAGCAACCAGGCTTCTGCCGGCGCAACCCGCTGCCCTGTCCCGGCTGCGGCGGTCACCACGTCATACACCGCCAGCAGGACGCGCGCGTTGTCCGCCAGTCGTGGCAACAACCGGTCCGGCCCCGGGCGCGGGTCGATGCGATGCCGGCCTGCCAGCGTTACAGCGTGGCGCTTCAGTTGCTCGATGCTGAGCAACTCCGCACGCAGTAACTCGGAATCCTGCTCGTTCCTCAGTGCCTTACGATTGCGCGACAAAAATCCGAAGTGCTTGATGGCTATATCTTTCTCCTCGCTTTAATCCGGCGTGACCAGCGCCATACCGGGCTTATGCACTGTATTTGCCTGGAACCCGCGCCACGTGTCATTGACGAGCCGTATGAATACGCCTTCCATGGCCGGACAGGCCGCTCAACAGCACGATACCTGCCAGCGCGGAAACGGCTGATGCCAGAAAAATACCCAGCTTTGCGCTGTCGATCAGATTCTGGCTGAAAGCCAGGTTGGCAATGAACAGCGCCATCGTGAAGCCAATACCGGCAAGCAGGCTGCCGCCCGCAAGCAGTCTCCAGTCAAGATCCGCGGGGCGTATTGCAATACCCGAGCGGACTGCCAGCCAGCTGAAGGCAAAAATTCCAACGGGTTTTCCGACGGCAAATCCGATGAATACAGCAAGCGTCACGGCATTGGCTATTTCACCCGGCGACAACGGCAAGCCGGCATTGGCGAGTGCGAACAGCGGCATAATCAGGAAAACGACCCATGGGTGCAGCGCGAACTCCAGCCGTTCCACCGGTGACAATGTTTCGCGTGCTGCCACCTCGGCCACTTGCAAGGTCTTCCTGTCTCTGGTGTCCCCGCTCCCCTCGTCACCGGCAGGATGCGCAATCACCCTGGACAATATGGCATACAACCGCTCGTCACTGACCCAGCGCCGCGCCGGCGTCATCAACCCGATTATGACACCAGTGGCGGTCGCGTGGATACCGGACGCATCCACAGCGAACCAGACGAAGCCACCCGCGAGAAAGTAGACCGAAAACCCACGGACACCGGCCAGCGCAATAAAGCGAATAACGGCGACGCCAAGTGCACCCAGGGCAAGTGCGCCCCAGGCAATGTGGCTGCTGTAGCCGATAGCCACGACGAGAATCGCGCCGATGTCGTCAACAATCGCCAGCGAGAGCATAAAGACACGCAGGCTCTGCGGAATACGCGATCCCAGCACTGCCAGGCAACCGATGACAAACGCGGTGTCGGTCGCCATGACCGTGCCCCAGCCCGACTCACCGGGCCGATCCCATTGCAGCGCCACATACAGCGTTGCAGGGACGATCATGCCGCCCAGGGCGGCCACAATGGACAACGCGGCCATGCGCGGGTTCTTCAACTCGCCCAGCACCAGCTCCCGCTTGAGCTCCAAGGCGACAAGGAAGAAAAACAGTGTCATCAAGCCGTCGTTGATCCACTCTCTCAACGAACGGACGAACTCAAACGAGCCGAGCTGAAGACCGGCCGGGGTCTCCCAGACGTTCTCGTAAAGATGTGCCCAGGGTGAATTGGACAGAACCAGGGCGGCAACCGTGAACAGCAGAAGAACGGCGCCGCCGGTTGCCTCGATGCTTAGAAAACGGGCAAACGGTTTTGTCAGCCGATCGACGAATTCCCTCGGCAGTCGAGCGAGCCCTGCATCGGCAGGCCGATCCTCACGCATGCCGGCCAGCGTCGATGAATTTTCTGACCCCTGGCGGAACCGCACAATTGTCTAGCTGAACAGTGAAGCGCGGGGACTGTCGAAGGGATATGACGGGCGGAACATGAGGAGTCCCTGGAACAAGTCTCCGTAGAAGATGCGGCATGATGTCCCCAGGAGCCCGTCGAACTTAAGTGATCGAGGCGTGCAGATTACGCCTGTCCGGCACTTTTGTATGCAACAACGGGAAGATCAGTGCGACAGCACGCGACCAACCGGATTAATGAACATCGCCCTCCGGGAGCAGGCGCTCGAACTCCTTCCTGACCACCTCGTAACATTCACAGACACGTGCCTCCAGGCCGGCACGGTCCAGCACGGTGATCTTGCCGCGGCTGTAGTTGATCAACCCGGCACGCTGCAATTTCCCGGCCGCTTCGGTGACGCCCTCGCGGCGCACACCGAGCATGTTGGCGATCAGCTCCTGGGTCATGGTCAGCTCGCTCGAGGGCAGGCGATCCAGGCTCAGCAGCAGCCAGCGGCACAATTGCTGGTCCACCGTGTGATGGCGGTTGCAAACCGCCGTCTGCGACATCTGGGTCAGCAGCGCCTGGGTGTAGCGCAGCAACAGAC
>CAYUFA010000164.1:0-2863 GCA_964443845.1 uncultured Ectothiorhodospiraceae bacterium | reverse complement strand
GCGGGGAACCTGTTTACCACGCACACGGCGGTGGCCGCCGGCTTTGACCGTTTCGAGCCGGCCCTCATCGACCAGTACCTCGGTGGATATGCCAGGCAGCAGCTCGGCATCACACGTCACGATTTGCTGGCCCTGGGCCGCCAGAACCCGAACGACGCGTCGGAACCTTTCAACATGGCCTGGCTGGCGATCCGCGGCAGCGGGGCGGTCAATGGCGTGAGCCGCCTGCATGGGAGGGTGAGCCGGCACCTGTTCGAGCCGCTGTTTACGCACTGGCCGACAGAGGAAGTGCCGGTCGGACACGTGACCAACGGCGTCCACATGCCGACCTGGGATTCGGCGCCGGCCGATGACCTTTGGACGGAATCCTGTGGCAAGGACCGCTGGCTGGGAACGGTGGAAACCCTGGAGCAGGACATTCGCCGGGTTTCCGACGCCAGGCTCTGGCAATTTCGCATCGACGCCAGCACGGTGCTTGTCGAATACGCCCGCGAACGTTTATCCCGGCAACTGGCCGTATCCGGCGCACCGCCCGAGGCGGTTGAGGGTGCGAAACATCTGTTCGATCCCAACACCCTGACGCTGGGTTTTGCGCGCCGTTTTGCCAGCTACAAAAGACCGAACCTGCTGCTGCATGACCCCGGGCGACTGCTGCGCCTGCTGACCCATCCGCAACGCCCGGTACAACTCATCATGGCCGGCAAGGCGCACCCGGCTGACCAGGAGGGTCAGGCCCTGATTCAGCAATGGATGCATTTCATCCGCCGGCCCGAGGTGCGTCCCCATGCAATTTTTCTCAGTGACTACGATATGCTCCTGACCGAGCACCTGGTCCAGGGTGTGGATGTCTGGCTCAATACACCGCGACGGCCCTGGGAGGCAAGCGGCACCAGCGGTATGAAAGTGTTGGTCAATGGCGGCATCAATCTGTCCGAACTGGACGGATGGTGGGCGGAAGCCTATACGCCGGACGTCGGCTGGGCGCTGGGGGATGGCCAGGAGCACGGCGACGATCCCGCCTGGGACGCGGCCGAGGCCGAAGCCCTCTACGATCGGCTCGAACGCGAGGTGATTCCCGAGTTCTATACCCGCGACGAGCAGGGTATCCCCGGCGCCTGGGTGGCGCGGATGCGGGAAAGCATGGCGCGATTGACACCGCGCTTTTCCACCAATCGCGCGGTGCGTGAATACACCGAGCACTACTACCTCCCGGCGGCCCTGGCCTACCGTGAGCGGGCCATCGACAAGGGCGCAAGCGGCGTGGAGTTGGTTAACTGGCGGCGCGCGCTGGAACAAAAATGGGCCGCGTTGCGCTTCGGCGAAATCAAGGTCGAAACCCGTGGCGAGCGGCACCTCTTTGAGGTCCAGGTGTATCTCGATGACCTCGACCCGGAGGTCATGCGGATCGAGCTATATGCCAATGGCGTGAACGGCTCTGCACCGGAATGCGTGGAGATGCAGCGCGTGCGGCAACTGGTGGGTGCAACCAGCGGCTACGCCTGTCGCGCCTCGGTCTCTGCCGCCCGCCCGGCGTCGGATTATACGGCGCGGCTCATACCGCACCGCCATGGCGTGGCGGTTCCTCTGGAAGCAAATCATATCCTGTGGCAGCGATAATCCAGTCGACAGAAGAAAAGATAATGTAGAAAGCAAATGCAATCAGCTGCGTCCTCAACCTCGACTCAATTCAGGAAACCTGGACCATGAATACCAAGACGCTTACCCCGGAACTGCTGCACAAGATGGATGCCTACTGGCGCGCCGCCAACTATCTGTCGGCCGGGCAGATCTATCTTTACGACAACCCGCTGCTGAAGCGGCCGCTGACGCTCGCGGATGTGAAGCACATGCTGCTGGGACACTGGGGCACGACACCGGGGCAGAACTTCATCTACATGCACCTGAACCGGGTCATCAAGCAATACGACCTCGACATGATTTACGTGTCCGGCCCCGGGCACGGCGGCCCGGCAGTCGTGGGCAACACGTATCTTGAGGGCACCTACAGCGAGATCTATCCCGACGTCAGCCAGGATGAGGCCGGCCTGCAGAGGCTCTTCAAGCAGTTCTCGTTTCCCGGCGGCATTCCCAGCCATGCCTCGCCGGAGTGCCCGGGCTCGATCCACGAGGGCGGCGAACTGGGCTATTCGCTCAGCCATTCATTCGGCGCGGTATTCGACAATCCCGGTCTGATCGTCGCCTGCGTCGTCGGCGATGGGGAAGCGGAGACGGGCCCCCTGGCAACCGCCTGGCAGTCCAACAAGTTTCTCGACCCGGTAACCGACGGTGCGGTGCTGCCGATCCTGCATCTCAATGGCTACAAGATCAGCAATCCGACCGTACTGGCGCGCATCGAGCATGAGGAGCTGGAGCAATTTCTAAGAGGCTGCGGCTGGACGCCCTACTTCGTGGAAGGCGACGAACCGGAAACGATGCATCAGCTCATGGCCGGCACGCTGGAAAAGACCATCGAGGACATTCGGCACATCCAGGACAATGCCCGCAACAACAACGACACCACGCGGCCACGCTGGCCGGTGATCGTTCTCAAATCACCCAAGGGCTGGACCGGACCGAAGGTGGTCGATGGGTTGCAGATCGAAGGCACCTTCCGTGCGCACCAGGTGCCGCTCCACCCCAGGGCTCATCCCGAACACCTCAAGCTGCTGGAAGACTGGCTGAAGAGCTACCGGCCGGAGGAACTCTTCGATGCGCAGGGCCGCCTGCAACCGGAACTGGCCGAACTGGCGCCCACTGGCGATCGCCGCATGGGCGCCAATCCCCATGCCAACGGCGGCATGCTGCTGCGTGATCTGCGCATGCCGGATTTCCGCGACTACGCGGCCGACGTGCCCGCGCCGGG
>CAYUFA010000163.1:0-2955 GCA_964443845.1 uncultured Ectothiorhodospiraceae bacterium | reverse complement strand
GGTTCCTGCGGGCACAAAAGTCCGGAAAGCACCCCGCGCCGGCCGTAACCCGCCTTGGACTTGTCCGGTAGCGGGCTATAGACTTGCAGCCTGTGCCTGCCATTCCGGAACCCATGCAACACCCCACTACCTCCGCACAGCTCTATCTGCGCCTGCTGGGGTACGTGCGCCCCTACTGGAAGATTTTCGTGCTGGCGATCGTCAGCATCATCGTACTGGCCATGACCGAGCCGGCCATCCCGGCCCTGATGAAACCGCTGCTGGACGGCAGTTTCGTACACAAGGACCGCCACACCATCCGCATGATGCCGGTCCTGCTGATCGGGCTGTTTCTCGTCCGGGGCCTGTCCAACTATGCCAGCACGGTGGCACTGAACTGGGTATCCACCAGGGTGATCCACGACCTGCGCGGAGACATGTTTCACCGCCTGCTCGGACTACCCGCCGGGTTTTACGATGCCAACGCGGCAGGCAACATCATCTCCCGCATCACCTTCAATACGCAACAGGTCGCCACGGCCGCCACCGACGCCCTGCTGGTGGTGGTGCGCGACAGCCTGTCGGTCATCGGCCTGATGGCCTGGATGGCCTGGATCAACTGGAAGCTGTCGGTAATCTTTTTCGTGGTCGCCCCGGTCATCGGCCTGGTCGTGCGCATGGTGAGCGGGCGCCTGCGCCGTCTCAGCGGCTTCCTGCAGGACGCGATGGGCGATCTGACCAGCATCATCGAGGAAGCAGTCAAGGGCAACCGGGTGGTCAAGCTGTTCGGCGGACAGGAGTATGAAGGCGACCGCTTCACGCTCATGTCCAACCGCGTCCGGCACATGAACATGAAGATCATCGCCACCTCGGCAGCCAACGTGCCGGCCGTGCAACTGATCGCCGTCAGCGCGCTCTCCGCGATGATCTACATCGCATTGTCACAGACGCTGGAGACCGGTTTCAGCGTCGGCAGTTTCGTGTCGTTCTTCGGGGCCATGGGCCTGCTGTTCTCACCCATCAAGCGGCTCACCAAGGTGAACGAACAGCTGCAGCGCGGGCTGGCGGCCTCGGAGTCGATCTTCTCCCTGCTTTCCCTGGACACGGAACCCGCAGGCGGAGACCCCCTGCCACAGCCGCTGCGCGGCCACCTGGAGTTCCGGCACGTCAGCCACAGCTATGCCGATCACGGACAGGCCGCGCTCGAGGATATCGACCTGGAGATCCGTCCCGGCGAGACCATCGCCCTGGTCGGCCGGTCCGGCAGCGGCAAGACCACCCTCGCCGCGCTGGTACCGCGTTTCTATGACCCCACCGGCGGCACGATCCTGCTCGACGGCAAGGACCTGCAGGCCCTGGACCTGTCCGGGTTGCGCGCCAGCATCGCGCTGGTGAACCAGGAAATCGTGCTGTTCAACGATACCGTGGCGGCCAACATCGCCTACGGCGCCATGCGCGGCGCCACGCGTGCGCAGGTCGAGGCCGCCGCGCGCGCCGCACACGCGATGGAGTTCATCGAGGCGTTGCCGGAAGGCATGGACACCCTGATCGGCGAAAACGGCGCACGCCTGTCGGGTGGACAGCGCCAGCGCCTGGCGATTGCGCGCGCGTTGCTGAAAGACGCGCCGATCCTGATCCTCGACGAGGCCACCTCGGCGCTGGACACGGAATCGGAACGCCACGTCCAGCAGGCGCTGGAGACCCTCCGGCACGGGCGCACCTCGATCATCATCGCCCACCGGCTGTCCACCATCGAGCACGCCGACCGCATCGTGGTGCTGGAGAACGGCCGCATCGTGGAAACCGGGACGCACCGCGCACTGCTCGACCGGGGCGGGGTCTACAGCCGCCTGCACAACACGCAGTTGCAGTAGGAGCACTGCGCATGCGTGACATCCCGGTTCCGGCCTGTGCCGTGATCCCCTGCAGCAGCGCAGTCAGCAATACGGCCCGCCACCCGGCACACGGGGACCGCTCGACATGAAAACGGCCAATGTCATCGGCTGGTCACTGATTGCAGCACTCGCCTATTGCGTACTGGGTGCGGTGGTCTGTGTCATCGCCCTGTCGGCCCTGGAGCGGGGCAGGCTGCTGGACGTGCCCTGGATCGCCGCCGCTGAACAGGCCCTGTACGAGGAAGGCATGGGCAGCGGGCACAATACCTGGCTGCGGCCCGGTTGCATCGTCTACGACCCCGATCTCTTCTACGTGCCAAAGACCGGTTCGTGCGAGTTCGACGAACCGGAATTCACCACCAGGCCGCACTTCACGGACCAGGGACGGTTTACCGGCCCCAAGCCCGCCGGCACGGGGATTGCCGTCATCGGGGACTCGCATGCCATGGGCTGGGGCGTCAATGATCTCCAGACCTTTTCCGCGTGGCTGCAACGACTCTCGGGCCGCCCCGTCTATAACCTGGGCGTAGCCAGTTACGGCACGGTCCGCGAACTCCGCCGGCTGGAAAAATCGGGCATCGCGGACAAGGTCGACACGGTCATCATCCAGTACTGCAACAACGATTACAACGAGAACACCCGCTTCGACCGCTCGAAAAACCGGCTGTGGTTCGACCGGATCACCGGCCAGTTCCGGCATCCGCCGGTCACCGACACACACAAGTTCACGAATATCGTCGCAGGCTACCTGTACACCCTGAAAGCACCCTTCAAGAGCCTCGCGGACCGGCTGCGCAGGAAGGATTTCACGCGCCACTACCAGGCGTTCATGGCGGTCATCGCGCAACACCGGGACATCCTGCGGGGCAAGCGGGTCGTCGTGTTCTACAGCAATTACCACGGCGTGAAATACCGCAACTTCCCGTCCGGCCGGGATGCGCGTTTTCCCAACCTGCACTTCATCGACCTGGGCCTGGACGCCGACGACTATTACGTGCTCGACAACCATCCGACCGCCGCCGGACAGGAGAAGATCGCCAGGGGGCTGTACCGGTACCTGCAAACCCTGGGCCCGGCGCCG
>CAYUFA010000162.1:0-2963 GCA_964443845.1 uncultured Ectothiorhodospiraceae bacterium | reverse complement strand
CGGTCCTGTCAGTGGTCGCCCATGGCCATGTCGATATAGCCGGTCGGACAGACATCGGCGCAGATATGGCACCCCACGCACTTGTCGTAGTCCGTGTCGACGTACCGTCCGGTGGTCGCCTGGTCCTTTTTGACGCGGAAAATGGCATCCTGCGGGCAGTAGATCACGCAATTGTCGCATTCGAAGCACATTCCGCAGCTCATGCAGCGCTCGGCCTCGTTGACCGCCTGGTCGGTGTTCAGACCGATACCGCGTTCCTCGAAGTGACCCAGCACCTCGTCCGCGCCCGGTCCCCTGGACGTGCGCTTGTTACGCGGTGTGAAGGGGAAGTGCCCGAGGAACAGGCGCTCGGAGGAAATGATTTCCGAGCCGGAGCGGTCCTCGTAGTTGTGGACGGCATAGTTCGCGGCATTGGTGCCACGCAGGTCACCCTCGTCCGCGCTGAAATGGGTCGGCGCGTGGTTGGTCTCCTGAAGCTTCTTCAGCAGCTCGAAGTGGTGCACGTCGACCTTGGGGCGCTTGCGCTGTTCCTCGTGCCTCAGGTAGTGGTCGATGGTCTCGGACGCGATCGATGCCTGCCCGATGGCGGTGGTCAGCAGGTGCGGACGGATGATGTCACCGGCCACGAAGTGACCCTTGCGCCCGGGTACCTGGTAAAACGCGTCCGCATCGATCAGCCCGCGCCCGTTGTCCAGCGACTCCAGACCTGCGGACAGGTCGCCGCCCTGGCCGATGGCGGATACGATCAGGTCGCACTCGATCTCGAATTCGGTACCGGGAATCGCGTTCGGACGACCATCCTTCATCTCGCACTTGGCCATCCTGAGTGCCTGCGCCCGGCCCTCCCCGTTGAGCACGACCTCGACCGGCATGACACCGTTCAGGATCTTCACACCTTCCCGCAGGGCATCATCGACCTCGTGTTCGGACGCGGTCATTTCCTCGCGGGCGAACAGCGAGGTCAGGGTGACGTCGGCACCTTCACGGGCCGCAGCGAAGGCGGAGTCGTGGGCCACGTACCCGCCGATGACCTGTTCCGGACGGCTATCCTTGTTGATCTTGCTGATCTTGCCGAGGCGGCGTGCCACGGAAACCACGTCGATGGAGGTGTCACCGCCACCCACGCAGACCACCTTGTCGGTGGTGACCTGGAGCGCACCCCTGTTGAAGGCCTCCAGGAAGGCCACGCCGGATACGCAGTTCGGTGCATCGCTGTTCGGCACCGGCAGGCGGCGGCCGGCCTTGCAGCCCAGCGCCCACAGGATGGCATCGAATTCCTTCTCCAGGTCCTCGACGCTGACATCCTTGCCGACCCGCGTATTCATGCGCAAATCGATATGGCCCATTTCGACGATACGCTGGCACTCGTGGTTCAGGACGTCGCGCGGGGTACGGTAACCCGGGATGCCATAGCGCATCATGCCGCCCAGTTCGGCGTGATCGTCGAAAATGGTGCTGGCGTGGCCGAGGCGCCGCAGCTGGTAGGCGGCGGCCATGCCGGCCGGGCCGCCACCGATGATGGCGATTTTCTTGCCGCTCATCTGTTCCGGGGCATCGAACCGGTACTTGTTCTTGTAGGCCGAGTCACCAATGTACTGCTCGACCGAGTTGATGCCCACGAAATCCTCGACGTTGTTACGGTTGCAACCGTCTTCGCACGGGGCAGGGCAGACGCGGCCCATCATGGCCGGGAACGGATTGGCATCGGTGGAACGACGGAAAGCATATTCTTCCATGCTCACGCCACCGGTTGGCTTTTCGATGCCGCGCACGATCTGCAGCCAGCCGCGGATATCCTCGCCGGACGGGCAGCTGCCCTGGCAGGGAGGAGTACGGTGGACGTAGGTCGGACACTTGTGGCTGTGGTCACCTTCGAAGATATTGTCGCCGACGTGCGAGTAGCTGTGTACGCCATCCTTAAAACGACGGAAAGTGAGTTTCTTGCTTTCCATCTCTTCTTTTGAAGTAGCCATACCGTTTCTCCTGTTACTCCGGCCGGGTCGCAACCCGGATCAGGGTTCAATCATGTAAAAACCGAGTTACTGTTTGCTCCCGAGCACGAGCGCATTGCTGACCAGCTGGTGCACGCTGACGATACTGTCCATCCTGAACCCGTAATAGGGCAGGACCTTGGTGAACTGGCTCTTGCAGATGGCGCAGATGGCGGCCATGTGCGTGACACCGTAGTTTTCCACCACGTACTTGAGGGCTTCCATGCGCGGCAGGGCGCCCTTGACACGCAGCTCCATCAGGTCGTCGGTGAGCAGGCCGCCGCCGCCGCCGCAGCAGTAGGTTGCGTCATGGATGGTGTCCTGTGGCATGTCATGGAAGTGGTTGCAGCTGGCCTTGATCACCTCGCGCGGAATGATGAACTGGCCACCCGGCATCGGCCCCATGCGCGAGGCGCGCGCGATGTTGCAGGAGTCATGGAAGGTCAGCACCATGTCGTCGTTCGCGGACTTGTCCAGCGTGAGGGCACCGCGCTGGATCAGGTCATAGGTGAACTCGAGGATATGCTGCGGCACCGGGTAGTTCGGGTCCAGGAAGTCGAACGGGCCAGCCAGCGTGTTGAGGAAGCTGTAGGCCACGCGCCAGGCGTGCCCGCACTCGCCGAAGATGATGCGCTTGACGCCAAGGTCCAGCGCCGCCTCGCGGACGCGCAGGGAGAGCTTGCGCATGTTCTCGTAGCTGCCGATGAACATGCCGAAGTTGGCCGCCTCGCTGGCATAGGAGCTGAGCGTCCAGCTGATGCCGGCTTCGTGGAACACCTTGGCGTAGCCCATCAGGCCGTCCACGTGCGGTTCGGCGAAGAAATCGGCCGACGGCGTGACCAGCAGCACCTCGGCGCCTTTCTGGTCGAGCGGCAGCTTGACGGCGACCCCGGTGTCGTCCTCGATGTCTTCCTCGAGGCCTTCCAGCGTGTCGGCCAGCGCCGGCTCCGGCAGGCCGAGGTTGTTGCCGAT
>CAYUFA010000161.1:0-3083 GCA_964443845.1 uncultured Ectothiorhodospiraceae bacterium | reverse complement strand
AGCGATTGTCGTAGGAGCCGCCCTGGCGGCGAAAGGCTCTGGTCGTAGAACGCGGGATTGCGCAGCCACGATCCCCGATACCGCGACCCGCGAATCAGGTGATCTTTTTCACCCCGTCCTCGGTGCCCAGTAACAGCACATCCGCCGGCCGCAGGGCAAACAACCCGTTGGTGACGACACCCGGGATATTGTTCAGGTCCTGCTCCAGCCTGGCCGGTTCCATGATGCGCAGGTTGTGTACGTCGAGAATCACGTTACCGTTATCGGTGACGAAGCCCTCCCGGTACACCGGCTGCCCGCCACGCTTGACCAGCTCGCGTGCAACCAGGCTGCGTGCCATCGGTATGACCTCGACCGGCAGCGGGAATGTGCCGAGCACGTCGACCAGCTTGCTGCCATCGGCGATACAGACGAACTTTTCCGCACAGGCCGCCACGATCTTCTCGCGGGTCAGTGCCCCGCCGCCGCCCTTGATCAGCTGCAGGTTGTGACTGGACTCATCGGCGCCATCGATATAGACGGACAGTTCACCGGCGGCATTCAGGTCGAGCACCGGGATGCCATGCGCGGCCAGGCGCTCGGCGCTGGCGCGGGAACTGGCCACGGTGCCGTCGATGCGCTGCTTGATGCCTGCCAGGAAATCGATAAAGTGATTGGCCGTAGAGCCGGTGCCGATGCCGATGATGGTGCCCGGGATCACGTACTCCAGCGCTGCTTCGGCCACCATTTTCTTCAGTTCATCCTGTGTCATGTCGCATTGTTCTCCGGATTCGATGGCGCTGATGATACCGTGCAGTCAACGGCTTTGTCATGGGATGCCGGTCAGATGGAGGCATCTGTGCAAGCCGGTATCGACCTGTTACTGTACGTTACATGCTGAAACGGTACCTGGAAATGATTCGCAACAGTCGTGTATACGAGGTTGCGGTCAATACTCCCCTGGTCGAGGCGGAACGGCTCTCCCTGCGACTGGGCAACCGGGTGCTGATGAAGCGCGAGGACCTGCAGTCGGTGCACTCGTTCAAGCTGCGTGGCGCCTATAACCGCATCGCGGGCCTGTCCGAAGCGGAACGTGCCGGCGGCGTGATCACCGCATCGGCCGGCAACCACGCACAGGGTGTCGCCCTGGCGGCCCGCAAGCTGGGCGTAAAGGTGGTTATCGCCATGCCGCAGACCACGCCCTCGATCAAGGTCGAGTCGGTCCGGCACTTTGGTGCGCAGATCCGCCTGGTTGGTGATACCTATGACGAGGCCTATACCTGGGCGTCGATCCATGCCGAAGAAAAGGGGATGACCTTCATTCACCCCTACGATGATCCTGTAGTCATCGCCGGCCAGGGTACCGTCGGACTCGAGATCCTGCAGGATTACCCCGACCCGATCCATGCCGTGTTCGTGCCGGTGGGCGGCGGCGGATTGATTGCCGGCATCGCACTGGCCGTGAAGGCGCTGCGCCCGGAGATCCGGGTTGTCGGGGTGGAGCCGGACGAGGCGCCGTGCATGTACGAGGCCTTGCGGCAAGGGCGCCGGGTGAAACTGCCCCAGGTGGGGATTTTCGCCGATGGCGTCGCGGTCCGGCAGGCCGGCAAGGAACCGTTCCGGGTGGCCCGCAACTATGTCGACGAAGTGCTGACGGTGAGTACCGACGAGCTGTGTGCCGCCATCAAGGACATCTTCGATGACAGCAGGGCCGTCGTGGAACCCGCCGGGGCACTCGGGGTGGCCGGTATCAAGAAATACCTGGAGACCACGAAGCTGCGTGGCCAGTGCCTGGTGGCGATCAACAGCGGCTCGAATATCAATTTCGACCGCCTCCGGCATGTCGCGGAACGCACCGAGATCGGTGAACAGCGCGAGGCGCTGCTGGCCGTGACCATACCGGAAGAGCCAGGCAGTTTCCGGCGTTTTTGCCGGGCCATCGGCAAGCGGGGCATTACCGAATTCAATTACCGCTATGCCGATGCCCGCAAGGCACATGTCTTTGCCGGGATTCAGTTGCAGGACGGAGATCGTGAACGCCATGCCCTGGTCAACGACCTGCGCAAGCAGGGTTACCCGATTGAGGACATGACCGACAGCGAGATCGCCAAGCTGCATATCCGGCACATGGTGGGCGGGCGCGTGCCCGGCCTCAAGGACGAATTGCTGTTCCGCTTCCAGTTCCCCGAGCGCCCCGGTGCGCTGCTGAAGTTCCTCTCCTCGATGGGCAAGCGCTGGAATATCAGCCTGTTCCACTACCGCAATCACGGCGCCGATTACGGGCGTGTGCTGGTCGGCATCCAGGTGCCGCGCGACAGTCGCAGGGAGTTTCGTGCCTCGATCGACAAGCTGGGGTACGTGTACCGGGAGGAGAGTCATTGCACCGCCTACGATCTGTTCCTGGGGAGTGACTGACAGGCGCTGTTTGCGGCGCCGGCTCAAGGCAGTTCACCACAACTGGATGACCTCTCGTCGGGATTCGCTGCGCGGCAGGTTCCTGCCTGCAGGTGAGTGCGACCGCCATTCCCCGTCATTGCGAGCGCAGCGCAGCAATGCCGTAACACAGGCACCAGGCCCAGGAGATTGCTTCGTCCCGCCACGGCCGGCGTCTGCGCCAACAAGGCTTCCATACCCTCTGCCGTATACGCGAAGCATTGATGCCGAACCTCACCACCGGCTTCCCACGCCACATCCAATGTCTGCTTGCTGACATCAATTCCAACGATCATCATCTGCTCTCCGAGTCTGGCTCGAAACTGCCCCTTACACTTCCCTCAATCCTGAATACGGGGTCAGGCCCCCATGAACTGTTCGGAACCGGTAAGGGCGGAGAAAGGCGGCCAGCATTGCGAACAGCCTCCTACGACTCATGACGAACTCGGCCTCATCCCTTTCTCCTGGCTCACAGCGAATATCCTGTTCCCCGCAAGTTGGTTCAGGCATAGGGTGACGAGGTGATGTTTCGCCGCCAGGGCGGCTCCTGCGGCAACCGGGTTCTTCCGTGGCCATTGCCTGGCTCAGGGTGTGCACGGCGTACATTGCGGCAGGTCGGGCTGAGCGCAGCGATGCCCAACGGGGTGGCTGACTGGTGCAGAGGTTGGGCT
>CAYUFA010000160.1:0-3140 GCA_964443845.1 uncultured Ectothiorhodospiraceae bacterium | reverse complement strand
GGCATTCCGGGGACAGTATACTTATTTCTCCGAAGCATCAGTTTTTCTGCACTTCAGGACGCGCCAGTGGAATAGGTAAACTGTCCCCGGATTTGTAGAGCGAATGATGATCGACCCTGCGCCACGCAGTGCTCCTCGCGCCGTCTGGAAGGGAGGAAGAGCCAAATGAGCAACAGTATTGAAATCGCTGCCGGAGCCGGCCCCGCCGACAGGCACCGCAAGAGCGCCTGGCCGGCCCGTATGGATCTCTGGCAAAGCGTGACAGGACTGTTGCTGGCGCTGTTTATGTGGGCCCACATGTTCTTCGTGGCATCCATATTGATCAGCGAGGACGCCATGTGGACGGTCACCAGGATGTTCGAGGGTTACTTTGTGTTCGGCACCTCTTATCCTGGCCTGGTCTCGGGAGCGGTCGGCACCGTCCTGGCCCTGTTCGTCGCGCACGCCTTCCTGGCCATGCGCAAATTTCCAGCCGGCTTTCGCCAGTATCGCGCCTTCTCCGGCCATATGGCCATGCTTCGGCACCGCGATACGACCTTGTGGTGGGTTCAGTGCGTAACCGGCTTCCTGATGTTTTTTCTGGCCTCGGCGCACCTCTATCAGATGCTCACCAACCCGGGTGACATCGGCCCCTACGCGTCCGGGGCGCGGGTCTTCAACACCTGGTGGCCGCTGTACCTGGTGCTCCTGGTCTGCGTCGAACTGCACGGTGGCATCGGTCTGTACCGCCTGGCGATGAAGTGGGGCTGGTTCGAAGGCAAGCATCCGGATGCCAGCCGCAAGCGGCTGGCGATGGCAAAAACAGGGTTATCGGTGTTCTTCCTGCTGCTGGGTCTGCTCACGCTCGCAGCCTATTTCAAAATCGGCTGGGAACATCGCGATGATCCGGGCGTTCGCGATACGCCGGGATGGACCGAAGACGGCGGCAAGCGGGGCGGGTGATGAAGATTCACTACACCGACGTGCTGGTGATCGGGGGCGGCCTCGCAGGCCTTCGCGTCGCCGTGGCGGCGCGGCGGCGCGGCCATGATGCGCGCGTGCTGGCGCTGGTGCCGGCCAAGCGCTCGCACTCCAAGGCCGCCCAGGGCGGCATGCAGGCCAGCCTCGCCAACGTTATCAAGGGCCTGGGCGACAACGAGGATGTGCACTTCACGGATACGGTGCGGGGATCGGACTGGGGTGCTGACCAGGAAGTTGTACGTATGTTCGTCAACACGGCGCCCAAAGCGGCACGCGAGCTCGCCGCCTGGGGCGTACCCTGGAGCCGGGTCGCCAAGGGCATTCGCGAGGTAGTTATCAACGGTAAGAAGGTCACTATCACAGAACGCGACGCTGCCCACGGATTGATCGCCCAGCGCCAGTTCGGCGGCACCAAATTGTGGCGCACCTGCTACGTTTCCGATGGCACGGGGCACGCCATGCTCACGGCGGTTGCGGACCGAGCCGTCGCGGAAGGGATTCCTGTGCACGAACGCGCCGAGGCGTTGGCGCTGATCCATGATGGCGGCCGTTGCTATGGTGCGGTGGTTCGTGACCTGATCAGCGGCGAACTCTGCGCGCACGTCGCCAAGGCCATAGTTATCACCACCGGCGGTGCGGGGCGCCTGTACCGCGCCACCACCAATGCCGTGATCTGCGAGGGCCTGGGCCACGCCATCGCGCTGGAAACGGGGGTGGCGGCGCTGGGCAACATGGAAGCGGTGCAGTTTCACCCCACCGCCATCTTCCCGGCCGGGATTCTGGTCACGGAAGGCTGCCGCGGCGACGGCGGGCTGCTCAGGGACGCTAACGGCCATCGGTTCATGCCCGACTATGAGCCGGACAATAAAGAGCTTGCCTCGCGTGACGTGGTGTCGCGCTGCATGGAAGCGCACATCGCCGCGGGCAAAGGCGTCAAGACCCGATTCGGCGATCACCTCTGGCTCGACATCACGCTCCTGGGCGAACAGCATATCAAGCAGAACCTGCGGGAGGTCCACGAAATCTGTCACTATTTTCTCGGCATCGACCCGGTCAGCGAATGGATTCCGGTGCGCCCGGCGCAGCACTACACCATGGGTGGCGTGCGCACCATGCCCAGCGGCGCAAGCCCCACGCTGAAGGGGCTGTTCGCCGCTGGCGAAGCCGCCTGCTGGGATCTGCACGGCTTCAACCGACTGGGTGGCAACTCGGTGGCTGAAACGGTCGTGGCCGGCATGATTGTCGGTGAATTTGTCGCCGACTTCTGCGATAACGACGCAAACGACATCGGCGTGCCGCTGGGCGTGGTACGCGACTTCCTCGACCGTGAACGCACCAGACTGGATGCAATACTCACAGGCACCGGCAGCGAAGACGCTACCGTTCTCAAGGCGCGAATGCAGGATCTCATGAGCGAAAAAGTTGGCATTTTCCGCCGCGGCGAAAATCTACAGGCTGCGGTGGAGGAACTGCAGGAACTGCTTGCGCGGAGCCGCAATATCGCCGTGCAGTACAAGGCGTCGGGGGCAAACCCGGAGCTCGTGACGGCGTACCGGACGCAGAAGATGCTCAAGCTGGCGCTGGCCGTTGCCTACGGTGCCCTGCAGCGCACCGAAAGCCGTGGAGCGCACTACCGTGATGATTACCCACGTCGTGACGACGCGGCCTGGCTGAAACGTTCGCTGGTCACCTGGGAGCACGACAATGACACCCTCCCTACCCTGACCTACGAAGCACTCGACGTCAGCAAAATGGAGCTTCCTCCCGGCTGGCGCGGCTACGGTACCAGAGACTACGTCGACCACCCCCACACACCGGCGCGGGAGCAGGAAGTGACAGACATCCGCGAACGCATCGGTCGCGAAGGCGGTGACCGCTTCGCCGTGCAACAGGCACTGATGCCGTATGAGCAACTGATGCCGGAGCGCTACCGCGGCCGCAACGAACGCATCGACGGGGGATTTGAGTGAAACCCCAGAACAGCGCCGGCCGGAACCGCAGGCTCAGGATCACCGTTCTGCGCTACAACCCGCATGAACGGGGCAGCGAGCCGCGATTGCAGACCTACGAGCTGGAAGAGGCCACGGGCATGACCCTGTTCATCGCCCTCAACGAGATCAGGGAAAAACAGGACCCGTCGCTGCAGTTTGATTTTGTTTGCCGCGCCGGCATCTGCGGCA
>CAYUFA010000159.1:0-3187 GCA_964443845.1 uncultured Ectothiorhodospiraceae bacterium | reverse complement strand
TCCTTTCATTCACCAGATGGAATATAAGCAGAAACTGGGATCTGACCCCGGTTTTTCAAAGAGGTCTGGCATGGATAATCTGGTCACCCTGCGCGGCGTCACCAAGCGCTACCGGCGCGGCAAGCAGGACATCGAGGTATTGCACTCCGTCGATATGGATATCGCGGCCGGGGACTTCGTCGCGCTGATGGGACCGTCGGGGTCCGGCAAGACCACCTTGCTCAACCTGCTTGGCGGGCTGGACAGCGCCAGTGCCGGCAGTATCGAGGTCGCCGGGACGCGCATCGACCGGATGGACAGCGGGGAACTGGCCCGGTGGCGCGCGGCCAATATCGGTTTCGTGTTCCAGTTCTACAACCTGCTGCCGATGCTCAGCGCGCAGAAAAATGTGGAGTTGCCACTGCTGCTGACCCGGCTCCCCGGGCGGGCACGCCGTCGCAACGCCCTGATTGCACTGGCACTGGTGGGACTGGAGGAGCGCGCGCAGTTCCGGCCCGGCGAGTTGTCCGGCGGCCAGGAGCAGCGCGTCGCCATCGCCCGCGCCATCGTGTCCGACCCGAAGATCCTGGTGTGCGACGAACCGACCGGCGACCTCGACCGTCACACGGCCGACGAGATCATGGGCCTGCTGCAGCAGCTCAACCGGGATCACGGCAAGACCATCGTGATGGTAACCCACGATCCCAAGGCGGCCGAATTTGCCCACCGCCAGCTGCACCTGGACAAGGGCACACTGACCGGGAACGGGACCTGAAGCGGGGCCGGCCATGAAGTTCCTGCCGCTGATCTGGGCCGCGCTGATGCGCCGGAAGGCGCGCACCGTCCTGACGCTGCTGTCGATCGTCGTTGCGTTCCTGCTGTTCGGCATGCTGGACGCGGTGCGCGTCGCCTTTACCGTGCGCGACACGCTGGAGGGCGCCAGCCGGCTGGTCACCAGTTCCCGCCTGTCCATCATCCAGCCATTGCCCTATGCGGACCTGGCGCAGATCCAGCGGGTACCGGGCGTGCAGGCAGTGGCATTTGCCAACTGGTTCGGCGGTATCTACCAGGATCGCAGGAATTTCTTCGCCAACTTTGCCGTGAGCCCGAACTACCTGGACCTGTTTCCCGAGTTCGTGTTGCCGAAGGATCAGCGGGAAGCCTTCGATCACACCCGTACCGGCGCCATCGTCGGCGAGAACCTGGCCAGACGCTACAATTTCAAGGTTGGCGACAAGATTCCCCTGCAGGCGACCATCTTCCCGCACAGGAACGGCGACAACACCTGGACCTTCGACCTGGTCGGCATCTTTCACACACGCGACGCGCATGACCGCGCCCAGGAAGACCAGATGCTGTTCCACTACGAGTATTTCGACGAGGGCCGCAGCTTCGGACAGGGCACCGTGGGCTGGTACACGGAGAAAATCAGCGACCCGGACCACGCGCAGCAGGTGGCCCTGGCCATCGATCGCCTGTTTGCCAACTCGGCGGATGAAACCAAAACCCAGACCGAGAAACAGTTCAGTCTCGACTTCGCGCGCCAGATCGGCGACATCGGCCTGATCGTCACCTCGATCATGGGCGCGGTGTTCTTCACCATCCTGCTGCTCACCGGCAACACCATGTCCCAGGCGGTGCGCGAACGCATCCCGGAACTCGCGGTGCTCAAGACCATCGGCTACTCCAACCGGCGCGTGCTGTGGCTGGTGCTGGCGGAATCCCTGTTGCTGGCGATCGCGGGCGGTTGCATCGGCCTGCTGCTGGCCATGGCCGGCGCGGGGATGCTGAGCGCGGCCTTTCGCGGTGGTGCCTTCGAGGTCGGCCTGCAGTCGTGGCGCAACGGCATCGGCATCATGCTGGTACTGGGTTTCGCGGTCGGTCTGCCGCCGGCGTGGCGCGCGATGCGCCTGCGCATCGTCGATGCCCTGAACGCACACTGAGGAACCTCCCATGCGCTGGATCACCCAGATACTCGAGATCACCTGGATGAGCCTGGCGACCCTGCCGCGGCGGCCGGGTTCGGCACTGGTGATCGTGGGCGGCATCGCCGGGGTGGTCGGTGTGCTGGTGGCGCTGCTGGCGATCAGCGAGGGCTTCCAGGCGGTGCTGGCGAAGGCCGGGCGGATGGATGACGCCATCGTGCTGCGCAAGGGTGCGAGCGCCGAACTCAACAGCGGCCTGAGCCGGGAGGACACCGTGCTGATCGCACAGGCGCCCGGCATACTCCACGACCGCACCGGCAACCCGATCGCCTCGGCCGAGGTGGTGGTGGTCGCGAACCTGCGCAAGCGCAGCTCCGGCACCGAATCCAATGTCGAGATCCGCGGTGTCGGGCCACGGGTGTGGGAACTGCGCAGCAACGTCCATATCATCGAAGGACGGCGTTTTCGACCCGGCATGCGGGAACTGGTGGTCGGGCAGGGCGCGCAGCGCGAGTTTGCCGGGCTGGAGGTCGGCCGGACGATCCGGCTGGGCCTGCAGCAGTGGCAGGTGGTGGGCATGTTCGCCTCGGGCGATGCGCACGAGTCGGAGCTGTGGGGCGACCCGGAGGTCCTGCAGGGCGCCTACCAGCGTACCGGTTACCAGTCCGTCACCGTCAAGCTGACCGACGTCGATGCCTTCGATGCGCTGAAGGCCGCATTGAGCAGCGACCCGCGCCTGACGGTGGACGTGCAGCGCACGCGTGACTACTACGCCACGCAGTCCGAGGACCTGACCCGCCTGATCCGTATCCTGGGTGTGGCCATTTCCGCAATCATGGGGGTGGGCGCGGTTTTCGGTGCGCTCAACACCATGTACTCGGCGGTCTCCGCGCGCTCACGGGAGATCGCCACCCTGCGTGCACTCGGCTTCCCGGCGACACCGGTGGTGGTCTCGGTGATGCTGGAGGCGGCCCTTCTGGCACTTGCCGGCGGCGTGATCGGCGCTGCCATTGCCTGGGCTGTATTTGACAACTACACGGCCTCCACGCTCGGCGCAAACTTCAGCCAGGTGGTATTCGCCTTCCGGGTCTCCCCGCGGCTGGTCCTGAATGGCCTGCTGTGGGCGCTTGGCATCGGACTGGTCGGGGGCCTGTTCCCGGCCATACACGCAGTACGCCAGCCCGTGACCAGCGCGTTGCGTGCGCTGTAAACCACTAAAACCGGGGTTAAAACCGGGGTCAGATCCCAGTTTCTGCTTATATTCCATCTGGTGAATGAAAGGA
>CAYUFA010000158.1:0-3209 GCA_964443845.1 uncultured Ectothiorhodospiraceae bacterium | reverse complement strand
GCTGTGGTAGGCATAGGTGCCGGGATCGACCAGCCACCACTCGCCGGCGACGGCCAGGCAGAAGCTGAGCGCATCGGCATGGCCATGCGCCGCGATGCCGAGGTAGCCCAGCGGCCCGGCATCGAACACCAGGTGGCGATCCCCGTCGCCCAGCACGACGTAGCCGCCCTCGGGATACACCGCGGGATAGCGGCGCCGCCACTCGTACCGGGGCGTCTCCGCCACGCCGGGCGGCAGCAGCGCCCGGTACCAGAACGCCTTCTCGATGCCACCCGGTCCGGCGTTGCCGAACACGGCACCCACCGCGGCCAGCACTTCCTGGTATGGCTGCCGGCTCCAGGCCGGTGTAAACCGGGCCACGCAGCCGTCGTCTGCATCGCCGAGCTGCGGTGGCTCGCCACCGTCCGGACGGATATCCTCCAGGAAACGCGCCATCGCCAGGATGGTGCCGGAAAACGCCGGGGAAAACTCCAGGCCGCAACGCTGGCCCGTCAGCCAGCAGAACAGCAGGTATTCCAGCACCCAGAGGTGGTAATAACTGGCCTGCTCGCGGTCCACCCCGTCCGCGCATACCTGCCGCCCCGCCTCCCGCTCCAGCTCCTGCTGCGCCAGGCGTTTCCACTGCTGCCCGGCCGCGCCGAGGTCGAACACGTTACAGGCCACCCACAGCCCGCACAGCTCACCGATCAGGTGATTGTTGGCCGAGGAATGCCGGGACAGGAAATGCCGGACGAAATACGCCTGCTGGTGGATCGCCGCGCCCAGCCGCCGCGCATCCGGCACGGCGGCGAACAGCCCGCCCGTGCCGTCGCGCAGCACCAGCAGGCTGTGCACCAGCGCCCACGACACCAGCCGCAGGGAGACCTCGAGCGCACTGCACCAGTGGATGCCGATCCCGAACGGGTTGTCGCGGATCCAGCCATCGACCTGGGACGCCACGGCGTCGCGGTACTGCACGTCCCCGCTGGTCGCGTACGCCACGGCCAGCGGCACGAGGTGCTGGTGCCGGCCCAGTTCCCAGGTGAACTTGACGTTGCCGACCTGGCGGTCGTCCCGGTAATCGATCGACTTGCCGTATTCGCGCGGCGCCTCGATCCCGGTAACCGGGTCGCGCTGCCAGGCAACCGGGTTGCCGATCTCCAGTGGCGCGTGGCCGAAAAAACCGATGCGGCCGGCGAGGGAATCGCGCAGCCCGTCCGTGTCGAGGGCGAAGGCGGCCTGCCAGTCCTGCAGCGTGCGCGCATCGGTACCCAGCAGCGGCGTTCCCGCCCCGACCGTGCCCGCGGGCAACGGCTGCCAGCCCGCCTGCACCCGCCGGCGCTCCCGTGCCTGCGCAAGCGCGCGTTGCACCCGGAACAGCACCTCGCGCGCCGACATGACACGCAGGCGGTTGGCCAGCCAGCTAACGCGGTTCATGCGCCGATCCGGTATTCACGGTGCCAGAGTTCGAGGTTGACCAGGCACCACAACAGCTTCTCGTGATTCTGGCGGCCGTTGACGTGGTCGGCCAGGATCCGTTCCAGCACGCTGCGCCGGTAGTAGCCGGCGGTGCGGGACTCCGCGCCGGTCAGATGATCATAGAGGTAACTTTTCATCGGTCCCCGGAACCACTCGTTGACCGGGACCCGGAACCCGACCTTGGGACGCTCCAGGATTTCCGCCGGCAGCAGGCGCTTCATGGCCTCGCGCAGCAGCCACTTGGTGGTGCGGCCGTGCACGCGCAGGTCATCGGGCAGACCGGACACGAACGCCGCCAGTTCGTGGTCCATGAACGGCATGCGCGCCTCGATCGAGGCCGCCATGGTCATGCGGTCCCCGCGTTCGAGCAGGTTGTCCGGCAGCCAGCTGGTCTGGTCGAAGCACAGGATGCGGCGCAGGGCCGTGTTGCCGGATTCCGGCAGCGGCATGGCCGGCTGCGCTACGGTGGATGCCGCCGGACGCAGGGCCACCAGCGCGTTGCGCTCCTGCCGGGACAACGCGCCGAACCAGCGCGCCATGCGTTCATGCCGGTCCTCCAGACCCAGGTTCACGACCGCGGTCTTCGCGCGCCGGAAGCGGTACGGCAGGGCCTGCACCAGCGGCTCCAGCAGGCCGTGGCGCAGCACGGCCGGTAACAACTGGTACGCGGCCACGTAGCGCTCGAACACATGCTTGGGATAGCCGCCGAGAAACTCGTCGCTGCCCTCACCCGTCAGCACCATCTTGACCGTCCTGCCTGCCTCCTTCGCCAACAGGTAGATCGGGATATCCGAAGGCTCCGCAACCGGCGCATCCCGGAAGCGCACCAGCGCGGGAAGTTCGTCCATCAGGTGGTCCTGCGAGACGGTCAGCTCGTGGTGATCCGTCCCGAACTGCCGGGCAATGCTGCGGGCATAGCCCAGCTCGCTGTACCGTGTCTCGGCAAACCCGACCGAGAAGGTCTTCACCGGGTGATTGCTGTGCCGGCTCATCAGGCCGACGACCGCCGAGGAATCGATGCCGCCGGACAGGAACGCCCCGAACGGCACATCGCTGACCATGCGGATGCTGACGGCCTCTTCCAGGCGTTCGAGAAAGGCGCCGACCGGGTCTGCGGGCAACTCCGCCACAGTGCGTAAACGGCAGTCCGGTGGCGCATACCAGTTCCATTCCCGCAACCGGCCCCGTTCCCAGGCGGCGCAACAGCCGGGCAGCAGCTTGCGGATGCCCTCGAAGAGGGTACGCGGGCCGGGCACGTAGCGGTAGGCGAAGTAGTCCCACAGCGCATCGCTGTCCACCCGTTTCACCATGCCGGGGTACTGCAGGAGCGACTTGATCTCGGAGGCGAACAGCACCGACCCCCCGTCCTCGAGCAGGTAGAGCGGTTTCTTGCCGAAGCGGTCACGCGCCAGCAGCAGTCGTTCGCGGGGCGCGTCCCAGAGGGCAAAGGCGAACATGCCGCGGAAGCGGGTGACGCATTCATCACCGTATTCCTCGTAGGCATGGACGATGGTTTCCGTGTCGGACGCGGTCCGGAACCGGTGGCCGCGCGCGATCAGTTCCGCGCGCAGGTCCTGGAAATTGTAGATCTCGCCGTTGAACACGACCTGGATACTGCCGTCCTCGTTCCCGAGCGGCTGGTGCCCGGTGCCGAGATCGATGATGGACAGGCGCCGGTGGGCCAGCCCGACGTGGTAATCGCCGTTCTGCGCCGTGGTTTCGAGGAACCCCTCGTCGTCGGGACCGCGGTG
>CAYUFA010000157.1:0-3268 GCA_964443845.1 uncultured Ectothiorhodospiraceae bacterium | reverse complement strand
CGGCGGTCTCCAAAACCGCAGGTTGGGGGTTCGATTCCCTCCTGGCCTGCCAGAGCAGGCAACGGGTAAAGATGAACGCGAAGGTCGACGCAGGTGCGGGACGGTTGGACAGCGTGAAGCTGGGAGTGGCTGCGCTGTTGCTGGCCGGCGGTATCGGTGCCTTTTATTACTTCAGTGACCAGTTGATGGTGGTGCGTGTGTTCGGCCTGCTGGTCGTGGCCGCGGTCGCCTTGTTCATCGCCGCGCAGTCCGCCCTCGGCAGGGTTCTCGTCGGCTTCGTCGGCGGAGCCTACAACGAGGCGCAGCGCGTGGTATGGCCGACCCGTACCGAGACCGTGCAGACCACACTGGTCGTGCTGATCATGGTAATGGTCGTGGGTGTTGCGTTGTGGCTGCTGGACATGTTCCTGCTGTGGGCAATCCAGATGCTGACCGGACAGGGTGGCTGACAATGACGTTGCAATGGTATGTCGTGCATGCCTACTCGGGCTTTGAGAATCAGGTCAAGCGTGCGCTGGAGGAACGGATCACGCGCGCCAACATGAAGGATCAGTTCGGCGAGATCCTGGTGCCGACCGAGGAAGTGGTCGAGATGCGCGAGGGTGCCAAGCGCAAGAGCGAGCGCAAGTTTTTCCCCGGCTACGTGCTGGTGCAGATGGACATGAACGAGGATACCTGGCACCTGGTCAAGGATGCCCCCAAGGTGCTCGGATTCATCGGCGGAACCAGTGACCGCCCCGCGCCGATCTCGCAGCGCGAGGCGGATGCCATCCTGCGCCGCGTGCAGGAAGGTGCGGAAAAGCCGCGGCCGAAGGTACTGTTCGAGGTCGGCGAGGTGGTGCGGGTTACCGACGGACCTTTCAACGATTTCAACGGCGTGGTGGAGGAAGTCAATTACGAGAAGAGCCGGCTGCGCGTGTCGGTGCTCATTTTCGGCCGCTCCACCCCGGTCGAACTGGAGTTCAGCCAGGTCGAGAAGGCGTAGCTGTCGTTATCTGTAGGAGCGGATCTCATCCGCGACTGTCGCGTTTGAGAAGCGCTCCTACTAACAACGGGGTCTGACCCCATTTAATTTCAGGGGAGCCGCAAGGCGCTTGTACCCGCAGGAGTAGACATGGCCAAGAAAATCGAGGCTTACATCAAGCTGCAGGTTGCGGCTGGTTCGGCCAATCCGAGTCCGCCTGTCGGCCCGGCGCTGGGCCAGCATGGCGTCAACATCATGGAGTTCTGCAAGGCGTTCAATGCGCAGACGCAGGATATGGAGAAGGGTCTGCCCACCCCGGTGGTGATCACGGTCTACAGTGACCGCAGCTTTTCCTTCATTCTCAAGACCCCGCCGGCCTCGGTATTGCTGAAAAAGGCCGCCGGTGTCCAGAGTGGTTCCGCGACCCCCAATACCGCCAAGGTGGGCAGCGTGACGCGCGCCCAGCTGGAGGAGATCGCCAATACCAAGATGGCGGACCTGAATGCCGCCGACCTGGAAGCGGCCGTGCGCATCATCGCCGGCAGTGCCCGCAGCATGGGGCTGGATGTGAAGGAGTAATCGATCATGGCCAGACTGACAAAACGCATCAAGGCGATTCGGGAAAAGGTGTTCCATGGCAGGCAGTACCCGATTGACGAGGCACTGGGCCTGCTGAAGGAACTGTCCAGCGTGAAATTCATGGAGTCGGTCGACGTCAGCGTCAACCTCGGCATCGACCCGCGCAAGTCCGACCAGGCCGTGCGCGGTGCCACCGTGCTGCCGAATGGTACCGGCAAGACCGTCCGCGTGGCCGTGTTCACGCAGGGCGCCAACGCCGAGGCGGCCAGGGCCGCCGGTGCCGATATCGTCGGCTTCGAGGACCTCGCGGAACGGGTGAAGAAGGGTGAGCTGGATTTCGACGTGGTGATCGCTTCGCCGGATGCCATGCGCATCGTCGGTACCCTGGGCCAGATCCTCGGTCCGCGCGGCCTGATGCCGAACCCGAAGGTCGGGACGGTGACACCGGACGTGGTGACCGCGGTGCAGAACGCCAAGGCGGGCCAGGTGCGCTACCGCGCCGACAAGGCCGGGATCATTCATTGTGCGATCGGACGCGTTGATTTCGAGATCAACGCGCTGAAGGAAAACCTGGGCGCGCTGCTGGCCGACCTGAACAAGGTCAAGCCCGCGACCGCCAAGGGTGTGTACATGAAGAAGGTATCGGTCTCCACCACCATGGGACCGGGCCTGCAGATCGACCAGAATACCTTGTCGTTATAGGTGGTTCATGCCCGGCCGGCGGTGGTGCCGGCCGGGCGAGGTTTTGGCGCGGCCGGTTCGCCGGCAGCCGTCAAAGACCGCAGGTACCCGGTCAGCCGGGTTTAATTGTCCGCAGGACGGCGCGGAAACGTGGCGATAACGGCGTTTCCCTGCCGGCGGCGGGTGGCCTGCGCAGAGGGTGAGCGCGATGACAGTATTTCGAAGTACAGGGATGTACGCGAGCCGTGTCAGGCAGGATGCCGGCAACGGTCTGTCTTCAAGTCCCCGCAAGAGTGCGCCGGGCGGTTGGCGGCGTGGTGTGTAACAGGGAAACGGGTATGGCCTGCAGGGCATACGGTTTCCGCAGAGGTAAATACAATGGCATTAACTCTTGAAGAGAAGAAGGCTGTTGTCGCTGAAGTCGCGGAGGTTGCCAAAGGGGCTTTCTCCGCCGTCGCCGCCGAGTACAGCGGCCTGACGGTGGAGCAGTTGACCAGCCTGCGTATCATGGCACGCGAGGATAATGTCTATCTGCGCGTGGTGAAGAATACGCTGGCCCGTCGCGCCCTGGAAGGAACCGACTTCGAATGCATGAGCGAGCGCTTGACCGGACCGCTGATCCTGGCTTTTTCCCGGGCGGATCCCGGCGCGGCTGCGCGTGTGACCAAGGAATTTGCCAGGACCACTGACAGGTTCAACGTCACCATGCTGTCCGTCAGCGGCGCGTTGCTGGAGCCATCCGAGATCGACAAGCTCGCCTCGCTCCCGACCCGCGACCAGGCAATCAGCATGCTGATGTCCGTCATGCAGGCCCCGGTTACCAAGCTGGCCCGGACCCTCAACGAGGTGCCCGGCAAGCTGGTGCGTACCGTGGCCGCCATTCGCGACGCCAGGCAGGCAGCCTGAACCGGATCAATCTTTTTAACAAATTCAGACAGGAGTATTCGAAATGGCCGTTTCACAGGAAGAAATTCTGGAAACCATTGCAAACATGTCGGTGATGGACGTTGTCGGTCTGATCTCCGCCATGGAAGAGAAGTTCGG
>CAYUFA010000156.1:0-3324 GCA_964443845.1 uncultured Ectothiorhodospiraceae bacterium | reverse complement strand
GCACCTCGATCAGCAGCAGCACGCCGCCGAAGATCAGCCAGTGCCAGTAGTCGACCTGCGCCAGCAGCGCATCCATCATGGCTGTCCCCGCGCTGTCATGACCGACTTCGCCACTTCGGCGATACCGGCCAGCGAGCCGATCACGCCGGATGCCTCCAGCGGCAGCAGCACCAGCTTCTGGTTGGGCGCGCTGCCGATCTCCTTCAGCGCGCTGACGTAGTTCTGGGCGATGAAATAGTTGATGGCGTTGAGGTCACCCTTCGCGATCGCCTCGGAAACCATGGTGGTGGCCCTGGCCTCGGCCTCGGCGGAGCGTTCGCGCGCCTCGGCATCGCGGAACGCGGCCTCGCGCCGGCCCTCGGCCTCGAGGACGGCGGCGCGCTTCAGGCCCTCGGCCCGCAGTACCTCGGACTGGCGCTGACCTTCGGCCTCGAGGATGACGGCGCGCTTTTCACGCTCGGATTTCATCTGCCGTGCCATGGAGTCGATCAGGTCCTGCGGTGGCTGGATGTCCTTGATCTCGATGCGCGTGACCTTGATGCCCCACGGCGTGGTGGCGGCATCGACCACGGTCAGCAATCTGGCGTTGATGTGGTCACGCTGGGACAGGAGTTCGTCGAGGTCCATGCCGCCCATCACGGTGCGGATGTTGGTCATCGTCAGGTTCATGATGGCCCGTTCCATGTCGTTGACCTCGTAGGCCGCCCTGGCGGCATCGAGCACCTGGTAGAACACCACGCCGTCCGAGCGCACCATGGCATTGTCACGGGTGATGACCTCCTGGCTGTTGATGTCGAACACGGTCTCCATCATGTTGAGCCGGCGGCCGATGCGATCGACATAGGGCACGATCAGGTTCAGGCCGGGGCGCAGGGTCTTGCGGTAACGGCCAAAGCGCTCGACGGTCCATTCAAAACCCTGCGGAACCGTCTTGATGCCCATCATGACGGTGACGACGGCCAGGGCGAGGAACACCAGGGTGAAGACGGAAAATGCGTCCATGAGATCGTTCTCCTTGGGAGCGGGATACAGTCCGGGTGATTGTAGATCAGCGACGGGGCGGCTGTCCCCGCTCAGTGCCGGGCGGCAGCGAGGATCGCGTCCAGGTAGCCGCTGCCCAGCAACCGCATCTGCTCCAGGATGTGGTCGCGGCGCTCCAGCACGTAGGCGGACGGCCGGTCGATATGCATGCGCACGGGGTTCGGCAGCACGGCGGCGACCAGGGCGGCCTCCGGCTCGCTGAGACGTGCGGCCGTGGTGCCCAGGTAGCGCCGCGCCGCCATCTCCACGCCGAAGGTGTGCGGGCCGGTCTCGGCGATATTGAGATAGACCTCGAGGATGCGCCACTTCGGCCAGAACGTCTCGAGCAGTATGGTCATCCAGGCCTCCATCCCCTTGCGCAGCCAGCTGCGTCCCTGCCAGAGAAACAGGTTGCGCGCCACCTGCTGGGTGATCGTGCTGGCGCCGCGCAGGTGCCCGCCACGGGCATTGTGGGTCATGGCTTCGCGGATGGCCTTGACGTCAAAGCCGTGATGTTCGGGAAACTCCTGGTCCTCGGCGGCAACCACGGCCAGTGCCATGGCCGGTGCGATCCGTTCGAGGCGCGTCCACTGATGGTGTTGGGTGGCACCCTCCATGAGCGTGCGTTGCAGGATGACCGAGGAGCTCGGTACCGGCAGCCAGCGCAGGGCGATCACCGGCACCACGCTGAGTAACAGGAACCCGGCAAGCAGATAAATGCTCCACTTTTTCCAGGGTTTCATGGCCTGTTTGCCGCCGCGGTTTTGGGGTATCGTCTGGCGCTGTCGGCCCCGTCTGCAACGCCCGGTGTGGTTCCGGCAGCGTGCTGCCGGGCCGGAACGGGCAGGTGCAATCTTGGCAATCAGTGTCTTTGACCTTTTCAAGATCGGAATCGGTCCCTCGAGCTCACATACGGTCGGGCCGATGCGTGCGGCCGGCATGTTCGTCGACCGGCTCGTGCAGCGCAACCTGGTCGGGCGGCTGACGCGCATCAAGGTGGAGTTGTATGGCTCGCTGGGCGCCACCGGCAAGGGGCACGGTACCGACAAGGCGGTCATCCTCGGCCTGGAGGGGGCTGCCCCGGAGAGCATCGATACCGACACCATACCGGCACGTCTGCACAATGTCGACGTCGAGGGCCGCCTGCAGCTGCCCGGCGGGGTCGCGCTGCCATTCGATCCACGCAGCGACCTGCAGTTCCACCGCAACCGGACCCTGCCGTTCCATCCCAACGGCATGAAGTTCTTTGCCTTCGACCACAGCGGTTCCTGCCTGCTGGAACGTACGTATTACTCGGTCGGCGGCGGCTTCGTCGTGAACGAAACGGCGGCCGGCGAGGATCGCATCGTCGAGGACAATACGGCGTTGCCCTTGCCGTTCACGACTGCGGAGCAGTTGCTGGCTCACTGCGAGGAGCAGGGCGTGTCGATGAGCCAGATCATGTTGCAGAACGAGCAGGTCTGGCGCAGCGAGGCGGAAATCCGCACCGGCCTGTTGCACATCTGGTCGGTCATGCAGGACTGTGTCGAGCGTGGCTGTCGCACCGAGGGCGTGTTACCGGGCGGTCTCAAGGTGAAGCGCCGTGCCGCGCGCCTGTCCCGGCAGCTGCGCCATGAAAAGGAGCTGTACACCGTGCCGCTCGGCACCATGGACTGGGTGAACCTGTATGCGCTGGCGGTGAATGAGGAGAACGCCGCCGGCGGGCGCGTGGTCACTGCACCGACCAACGGGGCGGCCGGGATCATTCCGGCGGTGCTGCACTATTACTGGAAGTTCTGTTCCGGCTACAGCGAGGACGGCGTCGTGCGCTTCCTGCTCACCGCCGGTTCCATCGGTATCCTGTACAAGGAAAATGCCTCCATCTCCGGCGCCGAGGTCGGCTGCCAGGGGGAGGTCGGTTCGGCCTGCTCGATGGCCGCCGCCGCGCTGACGGAAGTCAACGGTGGCACGCCGGCCCAGGTGGAGAACGCCGCCGAGATCGCCATGGAGCACAACCTTGGCCTGACCTGTGACCCGGTCGGCGGCCTGGTGCAGGTGCCGTGCATCGAGCGCAACGCGATGGGTGCGGTGAAGGCGATCAACGCCTCGCGCATGGCACTGCGCGGTGACGGCAAGCATTTCGTGTCACTCGACAAGGTGATCAAGACCATGCGCGAGACCGGCGCCGACATGAAGACGAAATACAAGGAAACCGCGCGCGGCGGGCTGGCCGTGAACGTGATCGAGTGCTAGCCGTCTGCGCCAGCAGAGGGGATGCAGAGCCGCAGGTTGGGCTAAACAGCCGCAGGTTGGGCTAAACAGCCG
>CAYUFA010000155.1:0-3329 GCA_964443845.1 uncultured Ectothiorhodospiraceae bacterium | reverse complement strand
GTCTGCGACATCTGGGTCAGCAGCGCCTGGGTGTAGCGCAGCAACAGACGCTGCATCGGACCGGCGCGAAAAAACGCGTCCTTCAGCAACTGCCCGGTCAGCCGGTAGGCGTGACCGGCGCTTTGCACCACGGCCCGGCTGGTCGTGGTTTCCCCACCCATGAAGAGGGAAACACCGACGATTCCCTCGTTGCCGACCACGGCGATTTCGGCCGAAGCGCCATCCTCCATGACATAGAGCAGTGACACGATGCAGGTGGTGGGGAAATAGACGTGGCGCATCGGCATGCCGGGCTCGCTCACCGCATCGCCGAGCGGCATCGGGACCAGTTCCAGATGGGGATAGATGCGCGCGCGATCCTCCGCCGGCAGGGCGGCAAGCAGGTGGTTCTGTCGAGGGTCATGAAGGCCGGGCATGTGCCAGCTCCCAACGTACTGTCATAATTGAAATCATTGCCTATGTGGCTGTATCAACACTGGAAACGCAAATATTATCCCCCCCCCCGCCAATGTTCAACAGCGTACAGACGCAGCGGGGGGGGGGCGGCAAAATTTACTGTGATTCTACCGGCGGGGCAGCACGCTCTTGATCCGCGTAGCGGAAAAAGACGGGGCCCGCATAGCGTTCGATTCCCGGCTATGTGCGTCAGCAGACAGACGGCGAAGGAGGTTCTCCCTATGCTCGAACCATCAGAGCCAACCTGAAAACCTGCAAGGTCTGCAGCGCAGTCCTGGCAAAGAACGGTGTGTGTGTCCGGCATGACTGGTCGATGCATCACTCCCAGGGCCATCACAGTTAAGGAACGACTATGAACAACCTCAACACCATGAATACCAGGCAGAAATACGCACTCATCGCCGTTGCCGCAGCCACGTTGCTCGGCCTGAGTGGATGTTCCGGGATGTCGACGCAGGACAAGAACACCGCCATCGGCGCGGGTGTCGGTGCCGTCGGCGGCGCCGTACTTACCGGCGGCAGCACGGCCGGAACTGTCGGCGGTGCAGCCGTTGGCGGCATCATCGGCCACGAAGTCAACCCGGACGAATGATGATCGATCCGCGACGTGCCTGATCTGCACGGCCGGTGCGTCGCTGTCGCTCATAATCCCGGATCCCGGCAACGGGTGTGACCCACACGGTGACGCCCGCTTCCGGATACACTATCACCAGGAGATCTACATCATGAAACCTGTCAGGACCCTGAGCACAGCCCTGGTCACGAGCGCATTACTTGTCGCACTGTCCGGCTGCCAGAAGCAGGAAGGCCCAATGGAAAAAGTCGGCAAAAGCATCGACAACACGGCAGAGTCGGTTGGAGAACATGTCGAAAATGCCGGTGAAGCCATCCAGGATGCAGCAAAAGGCGACAAGAAGTAGCGAGCGCCATATCTCGGCAACGACCGGAGTTGAATGTGAGCCGTCCGGCGCCATCCAGGTCCCTGCCGACCGGTTGTGAGGCGGGCAGACCGGCGCGTGTTTCTCACGTAAATGCGTTCTACCAATGGCCACTGCCCGGGAGATGGTTCGCCCTGTGGTGAAGCGATTCACTACGGATCAGGTTTCTCCGCGGCAGGTCATGACAGATAAGGAGAACTTCCATGTTAGTAACTATTGCGATTATCCTGCTTATCCTCTGGGTGCTTGGCCTGGTCTCCTCGTATACCCTGGGCGGACTTATCCACCTGCTGCTGGTCCTCGCGATCGTGGTGATCGCGTTAAATGTCATCCAGGGCCGACGCGTGTAATGGCCAGGGAAGTGCTCTCTGCCGCAGGGCGGTCAGGTAAAGCAATCCGGTGATTCACGATTTCAGGTATGCCGGGAGATCTCGTCGTCAATGACCCGAATATAGGTTTGTATCTATCGGAGAAAATGAGATGAATGCAGTCTAGTTATTGGCAATCGTGTTGATCGTGGCCGGCACCCTGGGGTTGGCGTACGGCAGTTTCACTTACACCAAGGACACGCAGCAGGCGAAAATCGGACCACTGGAGTTGACAGTGCAGGACAGGGAAACGGTCAACGTCCCGGTTTGGGCGGGTGTAGCCGCGATCGTTTTAGGCGGTGGACTGCTGGTTTTTCCGGCTCGGAATTGATAAGCCTGCCGGGACCAGATCGCGCCATATTACCGGGGCCGCAGGTGATGATGATCCTCAGTTGAATTTACAGTCTAGAATATGGACACCAGAGAGGATTCCTTGAATACGGTTACTGTCACAGACGCGGTTCCAGGAATGCCTGAAGAGCAGGATGGTACGGAGCCGGCGAACGCAAAGTCGTCAGCTGCCCGAGTCGCGACCAGGGAGAACACCAGTACCGCCACTCTTAGCCCACCTGTTGATGCTACAGTCATCCGCCTGCCGGTGGATGCGCGCGGTCTGTCGCTGGGTATTGTGGCGACGGTTGCCGTGTTGTTCACGTTGAATTGGGCGCAGGATTTTGTCGCATCGCTAATGCTGGGAATCCTCTTTGCATACACCCTGAATCCTCTGGTGGTATGGCTCGAGTATTTCAAGATCCCCCGTGTCCTGAGTGCCGGCATCGTGATGATCGCTGTTCTCAGTGCGCTGTTGCTCGGCGCCTACGCCCTGCAAGGGCAGGTGCAGTCAATACTGACCCAGTTGCCGGAAACCACGAGCAAGTTTTCTGCGAGTCTTGCCAGCATGAGCGCCGGTCAGCGGGATAACATGAAGAATATGCAGGCCGCAGCAACAGAAGTGGAAAAGGCGACCAGCGAAGTGGCCGGGGTTGCACCCAGGCAGCGCACCACGCACGTTGTCATCGATCCACCTTCGTTCAAAATCGGCAACGTTATATGGGCTGGCTCCAAAGGTGTGGCGAAATTCTCCGGTCAGGCGATCGTGGTGGTTTTCCTGGTATTTTTCCTGCTGTTGTCTGCTGGTACGTTCAAACGAAAACTGGTGAGACTCACCGGCCCGTCGTTATCACGAAAGAAGATCACTGTACATATACTCGACGACATCAATAACTCCATCCAGCGCTATATGGTCATGCTGTTACTGACCAATGCACTGGTCGGACTACTCACATGGATCGCATTCCGTTGGGCTGGCCTCGAAAACGCCGGTGCCTGGGCCGTCGCGGCGGGCCTGCTGCATGTCGTCCCTTATCTTGGCCCGGCCGTCACCGCTTTCGTCACCGGCATGGCGGCATTATTGCAGTTTGGCGAGATATCAATGGTCGTGCTGGTCGCGGGAGTGTCACTGACCATCGCTACCATCGTCGGGACCTTCGTCACCACCTGGATGACCGGAAGAATCGCCAAAATGAATACCGCGGCGGTATTCATTTCGCTGTTGTTCTGGGGCTGG
>CAYUFA010000154.1:0-3391 GCA_964443845.1 uncultured Ectothiorhodospiraceae bacterium | reverse complement strand
GAACGGGAACGAATGACCGCCGCCGGGTTCCAATACAGCTGCATCGGGCGTTGAGGGATTTCGATGGTCGCAATGGCGCGGGGTGCGCGAACTGGTGGCCGGTTTGTCAGCGGACAACGTCCGCTCCTGGGGCTGTTCCTGATTGTCGTCGGGGCCGGGAGCTGCGAGATGCAGGTAACGGACGGGCAGGGTGTGATTTTCCGGTATCCAGCCGCCACCCCGCCGCGTTCCGGTGCAGCGGCATGAATCCCCGGTCCATCATTCCGCTTGCGGGGCTGTGTCTCCTGCTGGCCGCCGGCAATGCGCTGGCCTGGCGCTGGGACCCCCCCCGGCCGGGGCAGGCACGGCCGGACACGGCCGTCACCGACCCGGATGCGCGCTACATCGACTTTGCAAACGGCAACGATGCAGCCGACGGCACCCGCCAGTCGCCCTGGAAACATCACCCCTGGGATGCCAATGCCACGGGGCGCAGCCGGCAGTCGCAGGGTATCCGTACCTGGATCTTCAAGCGCGGCGTCACGTACCGCGGGCTGCTGAAGGCAACCGGACCGGGCGGCGCCGGCCGCCCCGTGCGGCTTGCCTCGATTCCCGGCTGGGGCGAGGGCCCGGCGGTACTTTCCGGTGCGGACGAACTGACCGGTGGCTGGTCGCGCTGCCCTGCGAACATCCGGCAGCGCCTGCCGGAGGCATCACGCACCCTGGCCTGGTGCCACCCGCTCGACCAGGCTGCCGCTCCGCAACTGCTGTGGGAACACACGGATACCGGAGTGGTCCGGATACCGATTGCGCGTACCCCGAACTGGCACGCTGTCGATCCCGACGACCCCCGCAGCCAGTGGTACGAACTGGACGACGTGGTGCTGGAACTGCCGGTCAAGGTGGCCGGCGCCGGCAACTTCGCGCCCGGTGATCAGCTGAGCGTACTGCGGAGCGGGTGGCACCGGCGCCGGCCGCCCCGCGGTCCGTCGCCCGAAATCCGCGTCAGGCAGAGCGACAACGGCACGCTCACGCTGGCGGTTTACCACGGTTACCGGGGCATCCTGCACAAGGGCGACCGGCTGATCGGCCCGACGGGTACGGCGAAAGTCCGCTCGGTGGGCGGGACGCATGCAATCCTGCGCCGGCTCGTGGACCGGAAGCACCTGTCGGGGCAGGAGCCGGCGCGCTACCTGGGCGCCGTGGTCTGGTCGGAACGGCGCAGCAACCCGAAACCCGATGCGGCCGTGGTGGAGCGTTACGATCCGAAGGAAGGTTCGGTGACAGTCAATTTTCATCGCGCGCTGGGACAGGGTCCCGGGCCGGCCGACCGCTACTTCCTGGAAGGGTTGCCGGGGTTTCTCGATACCGACGGCGAGTACGTGTACGTGGCGGGGAAAGGGCATGCCGGGCAGCTGGTGCTGCGCCTGCCCGGTGACCGGGACCCGAACACGGTACGCGTCGAGGTGGCGGACCGGCCGGTGATCCTCGCGCTCCACGGGCAGTCGAACATCGAGGTCTCCGGGCTGTCGTTCCGGTACTCCAACCAGGTGGCACCGGGGAGCGCGGAAGCGCGCCAGGCCGCGCTCGCTGCTTCGGCCATCCTGGTCGACGGCAATACCGATCACGTCACCATCCGGGATTGCGACTTCACCGGCGTGCCGGAGGGCATCGTGGCCTGGCCCGGCGTGGCGCAGCATGCCGTCCGGCTCGACCACCTCGTGATCGACGACAACCGGTTTCATGCAATCGACGGCGCTGCCATCGCCGTCGGCAACGGGCAGAGCGACTATCGCATGCGCGACAGCGGCAGCCGCCTGGTCCACGCGCAGATCCTCGACAACCATACCGAGGATACCGGACAACGCGTGCTGGGCAATTTCAGCCTGGGCAGCCAGGGCCAGGCGATCCAGGTCGAGGGCGGAGAGGTGGTCGAGGTCGCCGGCAATGACGTGCGCCGAAGTTACGGTACCGGCATCTCGGTACAGCTCGGTGCGGACTACGAGCACGGCCACGTGGCACGGCCGTTCCTGCGCAGCCTGGTGCACCACAACCGCGTGGTCGATACCCTGCTCGGGGCACAGGATGCCGGCGGGATCGCCGCCTGGATGGGCGGGCCGGCCTATATCTTCGACAACGAGTCCGGCAACCCGGTAGGCTGCATGTATTCCCATTTCCGCAACAGCAAGCGGAAGAACTGGTATCGCAACGCCTGTTACGGCGCGGGCATCTACCTGGACGGCCAGTACAAGGGCTACGTCTTCAACAACATCGCCTGGGGCAGGAACAACAACGTCAACGACCGGATCTACAACTCGGTGGGCTTCAACGAGGCGATGGGATTCCTGCACACCGTGTTCCAGAACACCTTCTACCGGTTCGGCGTCGGGCTGCACAAGGGGATGTTCCAGCACAACCGCGACTACTACCTGGGCAACCTGGTGGTCGATGCCGGGCTGCAGCAGATCCTGCAGGAGCCGCGCCCCGACACGATCGAGTACGGCACGCTGGCCTTTGCCCGCAACCTGTTCGTGGGCGAGACGCCGGTGTTCGGGACGCTCGGCCGGCCCGGCAAGGACCGCTTCGGCACGCTGCGGCAGTGGCAGGAGAATCTGAAGGACCGGGAGGTGATGGTGCCGGGTACCGGCACGGTCGTACCCGTAACGGCGGCCGCGGACACGCTGGACAAGGACTTCCGCCTGGTCGATCCCGCGCCGGCCATCGACCGGGGCGTCAAGGTGTTCGTGCCCTGGGCCCTGTCGGGCGTGGCGGGCGAGTGGCAGTTCCTGCGGCGGCAGGATGCGCCGGAAACCGTCAGCGATGAATCGATCTGGATGGATGCGCAGTGGAAGCGGCGCGAGATGTTCCACGAGATACCGCGCAACGACCTGCACTGCCGCGGGGCGACGGGGGATGACTATCGCCCCGGCGTCCTCGAGGACTGGGTCGCGGGGGCGCTCGACTTCGCCTCCGGGCGCGTGCAGTGCAGCGCGGAGCTGCCGGGGAAACTCGATATCACGGGCCCGCACTTCCTGGTCGAGGCGGTGTTGCGGACGGACCGCAGCGGGACCGAGCTGCTGGCCAAGGATGACGGCCGGGGTTATCGCCTGTCCATCGGGCCTGACGGCCACCCGCTGTTCCGGCTGGATGACGGCAGCGGGACCAGCCAGCGCAGCGCTGCCGTTGCGGTCACGGACGGGCAATGGCACCACCTGCTGGTGGACATCGACCGCTCAAAACCGCACGGCATCGATCTGTACCTCGACGGCAAGCCGGCCAACGGCGACTGGACCGGTGCGCCATTGAACGCGCAACCGCTGGACACGAGTGCGCCGTTCCGGGTCGGCGGCAGCGGTGCGAGCCGTTTCTCCGGCGAGCTCGATTTCCTGCGGGTGGCGCAGGGCAACCTGGC
>CAYUFA010000153.1:0-3454 GCA_964443845.1 uncultured Ectothiorhodospiraceae bacterium | reverse complement strand
ACGTGCAACACCCCTGCGCCGCCAGGGCGGCTTCCCCCGGTCGCATCCTCGCGTATTGGCGGGTCCCGCTGCAAGCGGGTATCCTTGTCCGCAAACGGCCTGATTCCACGGGGCCCGCCGGAGATCACCATGCCCAACCCGCACACCGCCGAACAGTCCGCCACGCGGACTTTCATCCAGCCCAACGCCGAGCACCGCTACGAGGTGACCCGCGCGGAACTGCCGCTGCATTGTCCGCTCGACGGCATGAGCCTGTGGAATTCGCACCCGCGCGTCTACCTGCCCATCGAGGACACCGGCACGGCCAAGTGCCCCTACTGCAGCGCTGACTATATCCTTGTCGACTGATCCGGCTGACCGGATCCCGCGCCATGTCCGCCGCGATCGTCGTCTGGCGCTTTACCGACGGCAAGGCCGGGCATGAGAACCAGGTCGAGGGGCTGGTGATCGCACTGCGGGAACGCCGGCCGCTACAGGAATTCCAGGTCCACATCGCCGACTGCCGCAAGGGGCTGGTCGAGTGTATCCGCGGTCATGACCCGTTCGGGGAAGAGCGCACCGGCCCGGACCTGATCGTCGGCGCCGGCCACGCCACCCACCTGCCCATGCTGAACGCACGCCGCGTCCGCGGTGGTCGGGTCATCGTGCTGATGAAGCCCACGCTGCCGACGTCCTGGTTCGACCTGTGCATCATCCCGGCCCACGACCGCCCGCGCCACGCCGCCAACATCCTGGTCACACAGGGTGTGCTGCACCGCGTGCGTCCGTCCGCGCACCAGGATGCCACGCAGGGACTGATCCTGGTCGGCGGGCCGTCCGCGCACGTGGACTGGTCGAACGAGGCCATGGCCGCACAGGTCCACGCCGTGCTGGAAGGCAGTCCCGGCATCCACTGGACGCTGGCCACCTCGCGGCGCACACCAGCGGGTTTCACCAGCCTGCTGCGGGCCGCTGCCGCACAACTGACCGTGGTGCCGGTCGAGCAGGCCGGTGCCGACTGGCTGCCGCGCCAGCTCGCCACGGCGGCCACGGTCTGGGTCAGCGCCGACAGCGTATCGATGGTGTACGAGTCACTCGGTTCGGGGGCCGCAGTCGGGCTGTTGCCGGTGCCCTGGCGCAGGGACCGGGACCGCCTGCTCGCGGGTCTGCGGCACCTGCTGCAGGACCACTGGCTGACCGATTTCACGCACTGGCAGGCCGGTAGTCCGCTGGCGCGGCCCGCCAGGGTCCTGGACGAGGCCGGCCGCTGCGCCGACTGGATCCTCGAGCAATGGCTGCCGGCCGGTTGAGCATCGTGCAGGTACTGCCGGCCCTGGAAAGTGGCGGGGTGGAGCGCGGGACGCTGGAGGTGGCCCGGGCGCTGGTGGCGGCCGGGCACCGTTCCCTCGTGATCTCGGCCGGCGGACGCCTGGTCGAGGCACTGGAGGCCGCCGGCTCCAGGCACGTGACGATGGCGCTGGGACGCAAATCGCCGCTGACCCTGCTGCGGGTGCGCGCACTGCGGCGCTGGCTGCGGGAAAACCCGGTGGATATCCTGCATGTGCGGTCGCGGCTGCCGGCCTGGATCGCCTGGCTGGCCTGGCGCGGCCTGCCGGCCGGGCAGCGGCCCCGCTTCGTGACCACGGTGCACGGGCTGTACTCGGTGAACCGGTACAGCGCGATCATGACGCGCGGCGAACGCGTGATCGCGGTGTCCGACACCGCGCGCCGCTACATCCTGGAGCAGTACCCGGGCGTGAACCCGGCGCACGTCGTTACCATCCAGCGCGGCGTGGACCGGGCGGACTTTCCCTTCGGTTTCCAGCCGGACGCCGGCTGGCTGCGCGCCTGGCAGGCGCAATACCCGCAACTGGCCGGTTGCCGGGTGCTGACCCTGCCCGGACGGCTGACGCGCCTGAAGGGGCACGAGGAGTTCATCGACCTGGTCGCCACCCTGGTGGCGGAGGGGCGCAACGTGCACGGCCTCGTGGTGGGGGACCTGGACCCCGGCCGGCAGCGTTACATCGATGAACTGCGGCAGCGCGCGCAGGACCTGGGCATGACGGAGCACATCACCTTCACCGGCCAGCGCGCGGACATGAAGGAGATCTACGCCGTGTCCGACCTCGTGCTTTCCCTGTCTTCCAAACCGGAATCCTTCGGCCGCACCGTGCTGGAGGCGCTGGCACTGGGGGTGCCGGTGCTCGGCTACGATCACGGCGGGGTGGGGGAAATCCTCGCGACCATGTACCCCGCCGGCAGGGTGCCGCGCGGCGACCCGGTGGCCCTGGTGCAGCGCACGCGCAAGCTGCTCGAGACGCCGGAGGCGGTCGCGCAGAGCGATGCCTATAGCCTGTCCGCCATGCTGGAGCAGACGCTCGGCCTGTACCGGGAACTGGCTGCCGGGAGCGCCGGGGCATGAAGACCGTGTTGTGGTGGGGGCGCTTCGACCCGGAGTACTCGCGCAACCGCATCCTGCGCCGGCTGCTGGCGGAACTGGGCTGGACGGTGCGGGACTTCCGGCCGCGCCTCAGTGTCTCCGGCGATTTCGAGGCTGCGTTGCGTCGGCCGCCGGTCCCCGACCTGGTGTGGGTGCCGGCGTTCCGCCAGCGCGACATCGCCGCGGCCAGCCGCTGGGCGCGGCGGCACGACGTGCCGCTGCTGTTCGACCCGATGATCTCCGCCTACGACAAGCAGGTGGACGAGCGCGGCAAGTACGCAGCGGGCAGCCGCCAGGCCCGGCGCGTGCGGGCCTGGGAGCGGGACCTGTTCCGGCGCGCCGACCGCGTGCTGGCCGACACGCCGGCGCACGCGGCCTATTTCGCCCGCCTGCTGGGGGTGCGGCGCGAGCGCATCGCGGTGGTCTGGCTGGGGGCCGAGGAAGCCCTGTTCATGCCCGCGCCGGCGCCGGTGCATGCGCCCGGCGAGCGGCCCGAGGTGCTGTTCTTCGGCAGCTTCATCCCGTTGCAGGGGCCGCAGGTGGTCATCGAGGCGGCACGGGTCTACATCGGCCCGCCGGTACGCTGGACCCTGCTCGGCAATGGACCGCTGCGCGGTGCCTGCGAGCAGGCCGCGCAGGGGCTGGACCACGTGCGCTTCGAGGACTGGCTGCCCTACCCGGAACTGCCGGCGCGCATCCACCGTGCCGACCTCCTGCTCGGTATCTTCGGCACCTCACCCAAGGCCGGGCGCGTGATTCCCAACAAGGTGTGCCAGGCGCTGGCCTGTGGCCGGCCGGTGGTGACACGCCGCTCGGAGGCCTATCCCGCGGCCCTGCGGGATGCGCCGGATGCCGGGCTGGTGTGGACGGAGGCAGGCGACGCACAGTCGCTGGCCGACGGCGTGGCGGCCCTGGTATCCGATCCGGAGCGGCTCCGCCGGCAGGGACAGGCCGCCGCCGCAACCAGTCAGCAGTATTTTTCCAGCGCGATCGTGCGCGAACAGTTGCGGGGGGTGCTCGAGAGCCTGCCGGTCC
>CAYUFA010000152.1:0-3465 GCA_964443845.1 uncultured Ectothiorhodospiraceae bacterium | reverse complement strand
TGGTGGAAGTGCTGATCGAGGACTTCGGTTACGACGAGCTCGGCAAGCACGTGAAAAAGCCGCTCGAGGGCCTGAAGATCGCCGGCTACGTCGGCTGCCAGACCAACCGCCCGTTCGGCATCGACGGCGAGTCCTACGAAAACCCCAAGTACCTCGACAAGCTGGTCGAGACCATGGGCGCCGAGCCAGTGGAGAAATACGACAAGAAGGTATCCTGCTGCGGCGGCGCGCTGGCCTTCTCGGAACCGGAAAAGAGCCAGGCCCTGATCAAGGACATCATCGAGTCGGCCTACGACGGCGGCGCGGACATGATCGTCACGCCCTGCCCGGTGTGCCAGATGAACGTCGAGGTCTACCAGAACCACATCAACCAGAAGTACAAGACCAGCTTCAAGATGCCGGTGGTCTACTACTCCACGCTGATGAGCGTGGCCTACGGCGCCAACGGCAAGCAAGCGGGTCTGGATGGCCAGATGATCAAGGCGAAGCAGCTGGAAGAAATCGCCGGGAAGTAGTCACCCGCGGTTTCCGGAGCAGACGCCGGAAGGGGACAGATCCTGGATCTGCCCCCTTTGCGTTCCCTGTGTTCTCCACGAACCGCCCGCCGCGCCTGCCCGGTGCGGGTATTTTCTTTATACTGTGGGGAAATCCCTGCGGCCCGGCCAGGCGTCGGTTGATCCGAATCCTGAGCGCCGGTCCTGTCTTCTGGTGGGTGCCCGTCATGGAAATCAAGCCATCCCTGGATCCGCGTTCGTGCGCCCCGACCGGCGCGGGTTTCGATCCTGCGACCCGTGAACGGGGCAACACCCTGTCCGCACCCGGACATGCCGATGCAGGGTAGCCGGTTCAACAGCGACGCCGGCTCGATGCCGGGCAAGCCGGGCGGCAGACACTGCCGGAAGATCCCGGCCAGCCTCTTCCGGCCCCAGGCGCAGGGCCGGCCGGGATCGGGCACGGTCTGACATGCGCTACCGCATCGGCACGGAACCGGACCCCGGCGGGCTGCCGCTGGATCAGGGCATGTTTACCTTCGCCGCACTGCTGAGCCTGGCGATCGGGGCCGGCTTCGTGCTCGCCGGCCTGCGCAGCCGGCATTACTGGATGAGCCTGTGGGGCAGCGGGCTGGTACTGTCCAGTGCCGCCTATCTGCTGTTCACCCTCCTGGGCCCCTGAACCCCCACCGCCGGCGGAGCCCTCAAAATTCCCGCCCCGCCGCCGATAAGCCGGGTATTACCCACATATGCCACGAGCACGGACGAGTGCGGGTACCGCGGGACAGGAACCACGATGACCACCACCCGGCAAGACACCTGCGAATTCGTCAGCACCCTCGCCACCGAACTGTCGCAGCGCGAGTTCGAACTCCCGCCGTTTCCCGATACGGCGCTGCGTGTCCGGGAGGCACTGGTCAAACCGGATGTCACCATCGACACGGTCGCACGCATCGTCGCGGCGGAACCCGTGCTGACCTCGCGCCTGCTGCGCATGGCCAATTCCGTACTGCTCAGGCGCACCACGCTCGAGATCACCGACCTGTCCGTCGCCATCAGCCGGCTGGGCTTCGACGTGGTGCGCAACACCGCCATCTCGATGGCCATGGAGACCTCCTTCAGCGCGCCGCCGGGCAGCGCCGTGAGCCAGGAGGTCGACGCGATGCGCAAGCACAGCATTCACGTGTCCGCCCTGTCCTGCATCCTGGCCATGCGCAGGGTCGCTTCCGTCCGGGCGGAAGCCGCCATGCTGGCCGGACTGCTGCATGACGTCGGCAAGCTGTACATCCTGCACCGGGCCAACCGGTTTCCGGTCCTCCTCGAGGACATGGCACAACTGGAAGAATTGCTGGTCACCTGGCACTGCGGGGTGGGCCGTACCATCGTGGAACGCTGGGGCTTCCCCGCGACCATTGCCGCTGCCGTCGATGAACATGAAAACCTGCGCCGGGAACATTCCGGCGAACCGGACCTCACCGACGTGGTCCAGATCGCCAACCTGATGGTCAACCTGCAGGACGCCGGCGAGGAAGCCCTGCAGGAAATCGACAGCCTGCCGGTCTGCCGGATGCTGCACCTGGACCACACGGCACTCCGGACGATCCAGCAGGAATCCGAGCAGGAACTGCACTGCATGGAGCAGGCACTGGGGGGCTGATCGCCTGCCCTCCACCCACGGGGTTGCACCTGCGCCAGCCTGCGTGGACGATCCTGCTCTGCTATGATGGGGCGTTTGCAGAGTACACCATTCCGCCGCCCGGGAACCCATGACGGACCATCGTATCGAAGACCTCAACATCAGCAGCGTCAAGCCGCTGATCTCACCGCTGGTGCTGAAGCGGCAATTGCCGAACACGGCGTCCGCGGTGGAGTCCGTAATCCGCAACCGCCGCACCGTGCACGAGATACTCGGGCGCACGGACCCGCGCCGCCTGGTCGTGGTCGGGCCGTGCTCGATTCACGACCCGGTCGCCGCCATCGACTACGGTCACCGCCTGAAGGCGCTGGCCGATGAGGTCCGTGACACGCTGTTCCTGGTAATGCGCGTGTACTTCGAGAAACCGCGCAGTACGGTCGGCTGGAAGGGCCTGATCAACGACCCGCACATGAACGGCTCGTTCCAGATCGAGGAAGGCCTGACCATCGCGCGGCGGCTGTTGCTGGATCTTGCCGAACTCGGCCTGCCGCTGGCCACGGAGGCGCTCGACCCGATCTCCCCGCAATACATCCAGGACCTGATTTCGTGGTCCGCGATCGGCGCACGCACGACGGAATCCCAGACCCACCGCGTGATGGCCAGCGGGCTGTCCTGTGCGGTGGGCTTCAAGAACGGAACCGATGGCGGGTTCGCCATCGCCATCAATGCCCTCAAGGCCATGAGCCACCCGCACACCTTTCTCGGGATCGACGAGGAAGGCCATGTCGCCATCGTCGAGACCACCGGTAACCGCTACGGGCACATCGTGCTGCGGGGCGGAAACGGCCAGCCGAACTACGACAAGGGGAACATTGCCCGCTGCGAGCAGGCGCTGGCCGCGGCCGGAGTCAGCCCGCACATCATGGTCGACACCAGTCACGACAACTCCTGCAAGCACCCTGACCGGCAACCGGGGGTGGCCGAAGACATCACGCGCCAGATCCTGGCCGGTAACCGCTCGATCATCGGGCTGATGATGGAGAGCAACATCCATGCCGGTAATCAGCCGATCCCGGAGAACCTCGCCGACCTGAAGTACGGAGTGTCAGTGACCGACGGTTGTCTCGACTGGGAAACCACCGAGCAAACCCTGCTCGGCATGCACCACCGTCTGCAGGGGCTGTGATCACGGCAACCGGCCGGTCGAAATTGCCTGGTGCGCACGGGACACAGCTGCTTGGCGCCCCGCAAGAAACCGCCGTCATTGCAGGAGCGCATAGGTCGGGCTGTGCCTGCGCAGCCCAGCGACGGTAACCTCCTGCGTAGCGTTGGGCTGCA
>CAYUFA010000151.1:2469-3614 GCA_964443845.1 uncultured Ectothiorhodospiraceae bacterium | reverse complement strand
CAGGCTCATCACCATCGAGGTGTCGTCGGAAAAGCCGTCGTCCTCGTCGTCGTAGCACTCGTCGCCGGCCTCCAGCCCTTCATCGAGCGCCTCGCGCTCGACCAGCTCGAACACCGCGCGCGGACAGACCTTGTAACAACGGCCGCAGCCGATACAGTTGCGCTGGTTCAGCGCGTTGACGAACGCGGGTGTCCAGACGGCACCCCCGCGCGTTACCCCGGTAATCACCTTCATGCGCGTCTCCCGTTACGACGCCCCGGCCTGCTGTGCCGCCGCGTCCTGCAGTCGTGCGTTGGCCTCGGCCCAGGCCTTGCAGGCGTCGTAGGTCGCCTGCGCCAGGCCGGGGATTTCATCGTAGGCGGCCGGCAGGCGGTCCTCGACCAGGTCATGCAGTTCGCCGGCCTTCTCGGTGGCGATGCGCTTTGCCTTGCGCACGGCCTTCTCCAGCGTCTTCAGCTCTTCCGCTTCCATCGTCGTCTCTCCCCGGCAGGGTGTTGAAAAAGATTCAGGCAAGTGCAAGACCAGGCAGAAATCGGCGAGAAAGCGCAGTGCACAGATCTGCACACAAGCATTTCGAGCCGGTTTTTAACGCCGTATTGCGCCGCACGAGGGTTTTCCAGCAGCCTGCTACAGCCCTGCGACATCGGCATGGGTGCCTACCAGGGACTGCGCCTTGTCGATCAGCTTGTCGGCCTCGCCCTGCATCGTGGCCAGGTCGTTGAAGCCGAAGCGGTGCACGTCGCGCAGCGTCCGGTCCAGCACCACCAGCTTGCCGACGGTGACGATGGCGCGGCCGAATCCCTCGTGGCTCAGGTGCACCATGGGCACGGCCATCCGCCCGGAGCGCGCCTCGATCCGGGCCGCGAGCGCATTGTAGAAGGCACTGACCCGCGCCATGGTGACCTCGTCGGGATCGCCGACGATGGGGATCTCGCGGCGCATCTCTTTGGTCAGGATGAACGGCTTGAGAATCCTCGCCACCGGCCAGGTGTCGTAGGTACCGTAGGTATCGATGGCGCGCATCTGGCGCACCATCTCCCGGGCAAAATCGGATTCCAGTACCGGGTCGTCATCGAGGATGACGGCGGCAGCGGCTTCACTCATGGCTGGCTCCTGTGGTTTGTGGTTTGTGGTTTGTGGTTTGT
>CAYUFA010000151.1:0-2369 GCA_964443845.1 uncultured Ectothiorhodospiraceae bacterium | reverse complement strand
TGTGGTTTGTGGTTTGTGGTTTGTGGTTTGTAGATTGCGTCCCTGCTCCCTCAGGGAGAAGGTCAGGATGTGGGGATACAAAATCAGACGGTTGCCCTGGTTGGATCCCCTCATCCCATCCCTTTCCCGAAGGGAGAGGGTGCTGGTGGAACAACTGTGGACTCGTGCGGCAGTACGGGCCAAGGATCACCGGCTGGTCGCGGCCGCCGGCCTGCCGGGCACCGGCGCGGCGTCCCGCCAGCCAGAGGCCGGCCGCCAGCCCCGCCAGCCCCGCGGCCACCTGCACTCCCTGGCCGAGGTCCAGCAGCCGCGCCGGCAGGATGGCACCGAACATGACCAGCAGGGGCAGCAGGTAGGCGGACAGCGCCACGGTCAGCAGTTGTCTTTCGGGCAGCCCGATCGTCACGATGTCACCGGGCTGCACGTCCGGTGCACCCGGCAGGCGCAACTGCAGGGTGCGCGTCCCGAACAACTCGCCCACCGCGGCCATGCCACAGCCGGCGCTGTCGGAGCAGTGGCCGCAGGCGCTGCGCCGCTCGGCCTCGACCCACACGTGGTCCGGCTCGACCGTCACCACCCTGGCCTGTGACTCGATCACCCGTCACTCCTCCCAGCCCTCGGCTTCCATGTCGCGGAAGCGGGACGGGTCGGCCGGTTTCTGCGCCTCGATGGCGCGCGCCAGCCAGGCGCCGGGGCCGGCGCGCAACTGCTCCTGCAGCGATTCCAGCAGGTCGGGCACGGATGCGCCGGGCGTCACTTTCACGGGCTGGATACCGTGGCGCTGCAACTGGCTGACGGCGGAAGCGCCGACCGCCTGCGTGTACACGGCGATGCAGCCCTCCAGTGCGGTAATCTTCGCGGCCAGCTTGTCCTCGTTGCCGTCCATGCCCAGATCGCCGAACTGCAATACCTCCACCAGCCCGGTGCGCTCCGGATCGACGGCGTAGACGGCAAACGCCTGCGCCGCGCCGAAGTGCTGGTTGACCTGTTTCATGTCGGTACTGGCGAAGGCAACCCGGATGGCGGTTTCCATCTGTATCTCCTCAGTGCCGGAGCGCAGGACTTTCAGGCGTCGTTGCAGTGTCATGCAGGGCCTCGCGGTAGTCGGGTTTGGGGGACAGCACGGAACGGTAGGGATGGATCTCCCCTTTCTCCAGTTCCAGCATGGAATTGGCCAGCTCGAACAGGGTCTGGCGCGTGCCGCGGTAGCCGATCCAGGTGCGCTGGTAGCCGCCGAGGCGGTCGTACTGCGGGAAGCCCGCGCGCAGCAGCGGCAACCGCAGGCGCCGCGCGGTCTCCAGGGCGTGCGAATTGCCGATCAGCAGCTCGGCCCCGTCGGCCAGCGCCAGGTGTTCCAGGTCCTCGAGGTCGCCGACCTGCACCCGCGTGCATCGCACGCGCGCCAGCACCGCCGCGCGCGCGGGCACCACGGCGGCGACGACCGCGGCGCCCATGCCGGTCAGCAGGTCGGTGAAGGCATGCAGCAGGTCCGGGTCGGCGGCGATGGCGATGCGCCCCATGCCGAGCATGAAGTGGGTGTCGAGCATGGCGTCCTGCAACTGCGCGCGCTGGCGCTGCAGCTTTTCCGGCACGGGCTGCGCGGACAGCTCGTGCAGTACCTGCACGCAGGCATCCACGGCCGCCAGCCCCATGAGGTGGTCGAAGCGGTGGTCGGGCACCCCGGTGCGCTCGCGCAGCCGGTCGGCGGCGGCGTACATCGAAGACCCGATCACCACGGTCGCGAGCGCGTCGCCCAGCGTGGCCAGTTCGTCGACCGGCGTGCCGCCGGTGGTGAGCGGGCTGAACCCGGTGTCCGCGAGGTGACCGTCGAGCGAATCGGACAGGTCGGGCAGCACCACCGGGCGCAGCCCGAACCCCTCGACCAGTTCCTTCAGTTCCTCGAGGTCGCCGGGGGTGAGCGCAGCGCCGACCAGCACGTTGACCTGCTGGCGGCGCCGCCCGGGCCGGGTGCCGGCCTGTTGCGCCTCCGGCACCAGCCGCTCGATGACGGCCAGCATGGCCGCGGCGAAACCGCTCTCCAGGCAGCCGCTGAAGTCCGGCGCCGACACCGGCACCACCGGGATGTGCGCGAACTCGGGGTGGCTGGCGCGAAACTGGCCGAGCGCCATGTGCACGTCCGAGCCCTGCGTCTCGGCCAGGCCCGTGGTCGGCACGCCGACCAGCGCCGGCCGGCTCTTGCTGCAGATCGTTGTCAGCCCCTCCACCACCAGCTCTTCCGAGCCCATCACCGCCGCCACCTGGTCCATGGCCGTGGTCTGCAACGGGATCGGCTCGCGGAAGTGGCGCACGAAGAACACCTTGCCGAACGCCGTGCAGCCCTGCGAGCCGTGCAGCATGGGCATGGCGCG
>CAYUFA010000150.1:0-3626 GCA_964443845.1 uncultured Ectothiorhodospiraceae bacterium | reverse complement strand
CTACGAATCCGGTTCCAGCTGTTGCGCGATCAGTTCCAGCACGGCGTCCAGCGCCCCGCGATTCTTCGCGATGACCTCGCGCCCGTGTTCGCCTGCCGTGTGACGTGCATTGGCGTCCAGCAGCCATTCCCGCACCGCGCGCTCGAGTCCGGCCACGCTTTCCACCTTGCGGCAGGCGCCGGCAGCGGTCAGCAGCTGTACGATCTCGGTAAAATTGAACACGTGCGGGCCGGTAACGACCGGGATGCCCAGCGCGGCCGGCTCCAGCAGGTTGTGCCCCCCCTGCCGCACCAGGCTGCCACCCACGAAAGCGACATCGGCGGCCGCGTAGAACAGCGTCAGCTCGCCCATGCTGTCGCCGATGAACACGCTCACGTCCTCCCCACAGGGTATCTGCTCGCTGCGCAGGCGTACGCCAAACCCGCGCCGCCGGCATAGATCGGCCACCGCCTGGAAACGTTCCGGGTGGCGTGGCACGATCACCAGCAGGCAGTCCGGCAGGGTCCTGCGCAACTCGTGCAACACCTCCAGCACCTGCTCATCCTCGCCCTCGTGGGTGCTGGCAGCGATCCAGACCGGGCGGCTGGTGCCGAGATCGCGCCGCAGTACGGTGGCACGCTCCAGCAGGCTGGGGGCGACACGCTGTTCGAACTTGAGGTTCCCGGTAACCGACACGCGCTGCGGATCCGCGCCGAGCGCCAGGAAATGTGCCGCGTCACTCTCGCCCTGCGCGGCGATCCAGGTGATCTCGCCAAGCACCGAGCGAACCAGGCTGCCCACGCGCCGGTACCCCCGCAGCGAGCGCTGCGACAGGCGCGCATTGACCAGCAGCAGCGGGATGCGGCGCGTGTGGCAGGCATGGATCAGGTTTGGCCACAGCTCGGTCTCCATGACGATGGCCAGTCGCGGACGCACGCGGTCGAAGAACCGCCCCACGGCATCCGGCAGGTCGTAGGGGGCATAGACATGCGCGACGTCTGCGTCGAACAACGCGCGCACGCGGGCGGAGCCGGTCGGGGTGACCGTGGTCAGCAGGATGGAATACTCGCCGTAGCGGTCGAGCAATGCCCGCACCAGCGGCTCCGCAGCCTGGACCTCGCCCACGGAAACGGCGTGTATCCAGATCACGTGTTCCCCCAGCGGCGGCTCGATGAAGGCAAAGCGCTCCGGCCAGCGCCGGAAGTAGGCCGGCGCGCGCAGACCGCGCCAGGCCAGCCGCAACAGCACCAGTGGCGACAGCAGGTACAACAGGGCAGTGTAGAGCAACCTCAAGGCAGGTTTGCTCCGGAGGGGAACCCCGCGCACGGAGCGCGCGGGTATGTACGTGACAAGGGCGGCCCGGGATTCATCTCGTCGTTCCTGCTGAACGCATGCGCGCGCAAGCATAGCACACCGGCCGCACGCCCGGACTCGCCACCCGGGTGGCTCCTGCGTCTCCGTAGGTTGGGCTGAGCGCAGCGAAGCCCAACGGTCAGTCTCCGTAGTCTCCGTAGGTTGGGCTGAGCACAGCGAAGCCCAACGGTCAGGATATCTCATTGCCGTAATGCCGGGCTGCGCTGCGCAGCCCAACCTGACTGTGGTGCGCAAGGCGCACCCTGCGATCCGCGCGTGTACGCGCCGGGACGAACCGTTACAATGGGCGTGAACCTTCCTGCACAGCCGCCTGGCATGGACACACCGACCACCCCCGCCACCGCGCGACTGCTGGCGCCACGTCACTGGCCGAGCTGGCTGGGCGTCGCCCTGCTGCGCGCCACGGTGCTGCTGCCCTACCCGCTGCAGCTGGCCACCGGCCGGGCCATCGGCCACCTGGTGCGCCTGTTCGCCCGGCAGCGGCGCCATATCACGCAGGTCAACATCGACCTGTGTTTCCCGGAGCTGGATGCACAGGCGCGCCACCGCATGCTGGTGGACAACTTCATCTCCATGGGCATCGGTATGCTGGAAATGGGCATGAGCTGGTGGGGCAGCGAACGCCGGCTGCGGCGACTGGTACAAATCGAGGGACTGGAGCACCTGCAGCAGGCCCTGCAGGCCGGCCACGGGGCGATCCTGCTCAGCGCGCACTTCACCACGCTGGAAATCGGCGGCCGCCTGCTGGCCCTGTTCACGCCCTTCCGGGTACTGTACCGCGAGCACAAGAACCCGGTCATGGAACGCATCATCCGGCGCGGGCGCGACCGCGCCACCATGGGCACCATCGCGCGCGATGACCTGCTCGCGATGCGTCGCAGCCTGCGCGGCAACATCCCGGTGTGGTACGCGCCGGACCAGGACTTCGGCCTGAGCAAGGGCATCTTCGTGCCGTTCTTCGGCATCCCGGCCGCGACCATCACGGCCACCTCGCGCCTGGCGCGCGCCGGCCGGACGCCGGTGGTACCGTTCGTGCAGACCCGGCTGCCGGGCACGCAGGGCTACCGGCTGACGCTGTACCCCGCACTCGAACATTTTCCGGGCGCGACGGTCGAAGCGGATACGATCCGCATCAACCGGCTGCTCGAAGAGCTGATCCGCGCGCAACCGGAGCAATACCTCTGGGCGCACCGCCGTTTCAAGACCCGGCCGCAGGGGATGCCGGACGTGTACCGGTGACGACCCGGCACACAGACCGTTGCCACCATGACCGCCACGCAAGCACACATCCGGGTCAAGCTGCTGGGCCGCACCGAGCCCCGCACCTGGCTGCGGCAGTTTCCGGACGGTACGCCGGAATGGGGGGACTGCGCGTTCCTCTTCGACCCGCTGGCGCGGCACTACGACTGGCTGGTGGTGTACGACGACCTGCCACCGCTGGACAACGAGCGTTTCTCCGCCCGCGTGGAAACGCTCGCCTGCCCACGCGCCAACACGCTGCTGGTCACCACCGAGCCGTCTTCGATCAAGACCTACGGCAGTGCCTATACCCGCCAGTTCGGCCACGTGCTGACCAGCCAGCCCGCCTGGGCCCTGCCGCACCCCGGCCGCATCTGGTCGCAACCGGCGCTGCAGTGGTTCTACGGGCTCGGGCGCGCGCACGCCCTCGGCTACCGGGAACTGCTGTACACGTCCCCCTGGGCAAAGACCCGCACCATCGCCACGGTCTGCTCGAACAAGCAGCAGACCCATACCCTGCACAACCGCCGCTACCGGTTTACCGTCGCGCTGCAAGAATTACTGCCCGAACTCGATCTGTACGGCCACGGGGTACGCGAGATGGACGACAAGGCCGAGTCATTGCACGACTACCGCTACCACGTGGCGGTCGAGAACCACCGCGGCCTGCACCACTGGACCGAGAAACTGGCCGACCCCTATCTCGGGCTGGCATTGCCGTTCTACTACGGCTGCCCCAATGCCGCCGAGTATTTTCCGGAGGAGTCCTTCATTGCCATCGACATCGACGACGTACCGGGTGCCGCGGAGATCATCCGCCGCGCCATTCATGACAATGAATACGTGCAGCGCCTGCCGCATCTCCTCGAGGCGCGCCGGCGCGTCATCGAACAGTACAACCTGTTCGCCGTGCTGAGCCGGCACATCGAGCGGCAGCACCGGGCCGGCGCAACCGCGGACGGCAGGGAAGTCATCGAGTCGCGCCGCCTCAGCAACAAGCGCAACCTGCTCACGTCCGTGCGCTACCTGGTGGA
>CAYUFA010000149.1:0-3706 GCA_964443845.1 uncultured Ectothiorhodospiraceae bacterium | reverse complement strand
GGCGGCACCGGTCGAAGGGCGTGATGAACTGCTGTTCGAACGGTTACGCGAGTTGCGTACGGAACTGGCCAGAAAGGAGGCTATTGCTCCCTACATGGTGTTTGGCGACGCTGCGCTCACACAGATGGCGGTATTACTGCCGTCCACGAAAGCCGCATTCCTGGAGATCAACGGCGTCGGCGAAAAGAAGCTCGGCAAGTACGGCGACCTGTTTCTGAATGTGATTGCGGATTACCGGTCGAGGGGTGAATAGGGGTCAGACCACGTTTTGCGGGTGGTTCTGCAGGGTGGCATGCCCGAACAGCAGTCGTGGCCCGCGCCTCAGGACTAGATGGTCAGATTGCAGCACGGGCGCCATGGTGGCGCCCCGGACGGCAAATGGCTGTCTCCGCTTGCCGCCAGTCAGATACCTTTCTAACCGGGTGGATTGCTTGCGATGAAAGGCTCCGGGCGGAGAACCCTGTATCCGGCTCCCTGTGAGCAGGGGCCGGACAGTGCGAACTTCCGCAGGAAGTGATCTCTGGCCACGAGACCAGCCCGGACGCACAGGCCAGGCCGGAGCCACAACGCAAGCCTGGCAGGAAGGCACTCGCCCGTAATCCGAAACAGGCCCGACAACAACAGCGTAACGCGGCAGCGCAAACCGGCAATCCCGCGAGACGCCCGCGCAGGCAGCATGCACACGCTTCATGCGAAGAGGCCGGGCACATGAATAACCGTGTCCGGCCCCGATCTGTCAAAACAGATTGATCAGCAACAGGGATATTCCAACCACGCCCATGACGGCGTGAAGCGCCACCACCGGGATCGATGGTCCCTTGTTCTCTTCATGCAGGGAAAAGACCAGCACGCCGCCCAGGAGCGCAAAGAAGAGAAATAGAGCAGCGGTATTGTCCAGCCTGTCCAGGGGACCGCCAAGGATGTGGCCGAGCAAAACAATGATTCCTGACAATGCCAGGGCCGCATGCGCAATCCCGAGTGTTGGTATGCGCTTGTTTCTGCGTAATCCGACAATAACCAGATAAAGGCCGATCACAACGGCAGCGGAAAGAAGCAGGGTTGTAACAAGTAACAGGTTCATCGTTGCAGGGAAATGCTGTCGATACGATTACGGGAGATCATGACCCGGCAGCTCCCCGGGCCGACTGCCGTGTTTGCAGTCGTCATTTTACTGCGCATTTGCGGCGCTGTCGCCATGATTCCGCCTGAAGCACGATCGGGGACAAATTCCGAAATCAGAAAGGTACCCGCCCCCACTGCTGTCCCAAAAACCCCCTCTCCCTCCGGGAGAAGGGACGCAGGGTTCGTACAGCCGGTGTTGACAATCAGGTCCCGGCCTGGCTAACCACCTGCAAGGCCGTGCATCGTGAAGGATTTCCGATCGTTCAACGGATTTACATGGGACAGTAGTGATCCGCCCTCATGATGTCTACTGGAGAAAAATGTAATATGACGCCTCCTTCTCGTCGAGCGTGCCTGGCCAGGCAAATGGAATGACGGTACCCAGGATTCATCCACAGGCCCTCACTGCCCTTGCGAGTGCACTGCTGTGCCTGTTCCTGCTCGGTGGCTGCGCCGGCCCGGCGTACCAGCCCTCACCCGGGCTGCGCGGCTACAGCGAAACCGGCCTGGCGACCTTCTACGCGAAGAAATTCCAGGGCCGGAAAACCGCCAGTGGCGAGCGACTCGACAACAGTGCCCTCACCGCGGCACACCGCAGCCTGCCGTTCGGCACAGAGGTGGTGGTCAGGAACCCGGCCAACGGCAAGTCTGTCCGCGTAAGGATCAACGACCGGGGCCCGTTTGTCCGGGGCCGGATCATTGACCTGACGCGCACCGCCTTCGCCCGCATTGCCAGCCTCGACAGGGGCGTCGTGAAGGTCGAACTCAGGGTGGCAAAGTAAATCAGCGGCAAACAGGAGACAGACCACGATTTCTCCTGCCAGCACTCGTTGTCTGTCACCTGTTTGCTTCTGGTGCGTACTACAGGGAAGCTCAGTCAGACGAATGGCCCGAAAAACGTGGTGTCCCCTGTCAGGCGGCCGCCTGCGACTGGTATTGCCGGTACAACCCGATCACCAGCGCACCCATGCCGAGCAGAAGTAACACAAACAGCAGCAGACAACCAAGCAGCGGTATCAGGCCAAGCAACAGTACCACGGGCATCGCAATCAGGAAGGCGACAATCCAGCGCGTGCGTGATTGTCCGTCCTGCGCCGGCAGTCCCGGCGCGAGGCTGGCAACATAAAATATCCCCGCCAGAAACCCGGCCAGCAACAGCAACAGATACAGAACGCCAACCACCAGCGCCGGCAGCCATCCCACGACCATCATGAACAGCACGCTGATAACGACCGGCGTGGCCGCGAAAAAGGCCAGCCCGAGGCCAAGACTGGGCCAGGGACTGGTTCTTATCCGCATCACCGTCGCACTGACCTGCCGGGGAAACAGCATGAACCAGGCAACACCGGTGATTGCCAGGCTCGCCAGCAGGACCAGGCCGACACCGGCAGCAACCGCCACGATCTGGCCGGTATGCGATTCAACCGGCTCATGCGTTACAGTACCCCTGATCACCGCACCGTCTGCAATCTGCGCCGCTTGCGGGCTGTGGTAGACCAGGTTGCCGTTGATGACCGCCCCGTCGAGTATGCTGATCTCGCGTCCTTTCAGGGTTGCATCCCCGTTCACGGTCCCGGAGAGAAGGATGCGTCCGCCGGACGCCCTGAGTCCCTTCCCGACCGTGCCGGCGACATCCACGCGCCCACCGCCCAGCCAGGCACGACCACCCACGGTTGCCCGGGGTGATAGCGTCACGTTCCCACCCGCCGCAATGGCGTCATCACCTACACTGCCGGTCAACGTGATATCACCGCCGGCCAGCCGGACGTCATCATCCACCGTTGCAGACACGGTTACCGAACCACCGGCCGCCATGACGTCGCCACTGACATGGCCGGATACCGTCACCCGGCCGCCGGCAGAGACGACATCGCCATGTACGGGCGCATACACATCCACCGTGCCGCCCGCGACATAGACATCCTCGGCCTGTTCACCCGTAACGCGGACCGACTCGCCGATGTGCTGTGCGTACGACGGGCAGTGCATCAGCAGCAGAACCGAAAGCAGCGCCAAACGACGTAATTGCATACCGTCCGCTCTCCAGGCCAAAGGCTCGCCTGTGAATGATTAAAGCAGCTATTGGCATGATTGCAACATACACGGCACGAACCTGGAACACCCGGGGTAATGCATCTCGGGAAAACGTGGCCCGCCTCTACAGGCAAGAAAAGGGGACAGTATACCTGTTTATCCGGGCCGTTCGGTTTACTCCGTTTGATCGTAATTCTGCACAAAAAATCGTGGTCTGTCCCCTATTGCAGGCGGGACTCGCGAACCGCTGAGACGTTTTTGCGCCAGGCCGTTATCGTCGGACAGGCGTCAAACAAGTCCGTCGGGATACCGTCGAGCAGGCCGCTGGTGAGCCAGTCCAGGATCCAGTAGAGTTTGAGGTCTGCGATTGTCAGTGCGTTGCCAACGATAAATCCTGTGCTGCCATTACCGATCAGCAGACGCTCCAGGTAAGCCGCCCACTCCGGCAAGGTCTTCTCGGCCAGCTCCCTGCGCATGGCCATCTTTCTCTGTACATCATTCTCATGAAGGCTCGGCCCGATGAGCTGATTGATATCTTCACCGACATCCA
>CAYUFA010000148.1:0-3733 GCA_964443845.1 uncultured Ectothiorhodospiraceae bacterium | reverse complement strand
GGATGGTGCGCGCCTGGTCGGCGATCGAGCGCGTGATCGCCTGGCGGATCCACCACGTGGCGTAGGTCGAGAACTTGTAGCCGCGCCGGTATTCGAACTTGTCGACCGCCTTCATCAGGCCGATGTTGCCCTCCTGGATCAGGTCGAGGAACTGCAGACCGCGGTTGGTGTACTTCTTGGCGATCGAGATCACCAGGCGCAGGTTGGCTTCCACCATTTCCTTCTTGGCGCGACGTGCCTTGGCTTCGCCGATCGACATCAGGCGGTTGATTTCCTTGACCTCCGCGATGGCCAGGTGCGTACTTTCCTGCAGGCCGATCAGCTTGTTCTGGTGGCGAATGATTTCATCACGGCATTGAGCCAGCGCGGCGGAATACTTATGGCCCGCCTTGATCTGCGCGTCGACCCAGCCAAGGTCCGTCTCGTTGTTCGGGAACGAGGTGATGAATTCCTTGCGCGGCATGCCGGCACGAGTGACGCAGGCATCCATGATGCTGCGCTCGTGGTTGCGGATCCGGATAATCGCGTTGCGCAGGTTGGTGGTGAGGGCATCCACGACCCGCGGCACCAGCTTCAGGGCGAGCGTCTGCTCGGTCAGCTGTTCGCGCAGCTTTTGCACCCGCGCGGCGCTGCCCTTGCCGCCCTTCGCCATTGCGGCAATCAGCCCACTGTAGTTCTTTTCCATCTCGGAGAAACGAACGCGTGCCTCTTCCGGGTCCGGCCCGGTATCGACCGGGGTTTCTGAAACGCTGTCATCGTCAGTATCGTCGCCGCCATCGTCGTCGTCATCGCTGGTTGCAGACGCACCCGCCGTCTCGTCATCCAGGCTGGCCGCCACCGGGAGTTCCTCGTCCGTGGCGTTGGGATCGATGAATCCTGAAATCATGTCGCTGAGGCGCATCTCGCCGGCCGCGATGCGCTCGTAGCCGCGCAAGAGGGTGGCTGTGGTCCCCGGGTAGATGGCCAGCGCATGCATGACCTGGTTGAGGCCGTCCTCGATGCGCTTGGCGATGACGATCTCGCCTTCCCGCGTGAGCAGCTCGACGGTGCCCATTTCACGCATGTACATGCGCACGGGGTCGGTGGTGCGCCCGAACTCGCTGTCGACCGCGACCAGGTGGGCCGCGGCTTCCTCGGCGGCATCGTCGTCGGCGGTGTTCTTGGTGCTGGCCAGCAGCAACGAATCGGTATCCGGTGCCACTTCGTGCACCAGGATGCCCATGTCGTTGATCATGCCGATGATGTCCTCGATCTGCTGTGGATCGACGATTTCATCCGGCAGGTGGTCGTTCACCTCGGCATAGGTCAGGAAACCCTGGTCCTTGCCTTTCTCGATCAGCAATTTCAGGCGAGACTGTTGCTCTTTGTCCATAGTGTTCCGTGGGCTCGGGGCGGCCCAGCATCAAGTGTAAACGGGGGCGGAAAATTAATCGCGCAGTATAGTCGATGCAATTGGGGCCAGCCAAGCAAATTTCCAGTCTTCCGGGCCGCGAAGTCCGCCCTACCCGGATCGTCTGGCTTCCTGCAGCAGTTGCTGCAGCCGCCAGTATTCCTTGCGCTCGCCATCGTCAAGTCTTTGAATTTTATCCCTCTTTGTCAGGTTCTCGATCTGCTGTTCCAGGTACTGCCGGTAGATCTGGTGCAGCTGCCGCTGCAGGTCCGGGAGCAGGTCGAGATCGTCGCGGACCGGGCTCCAGCGGGCCAGCCGGGCCAGGAACCGCGCTTCTTCGCGTTCCCGCCAGTGTTCCAGTATGGCACCTGTGCTGGCTAACGGCTGGTGCCGCAGCAATTCCAGTAATTCCTGCAAAAGTGCGACACCCGGCACGTCCACCGGTTCCGGAAAGGCTAAATCCCCTATTTTCTGTGCCAGAGACGGCTGATAAAGCAGGATCGAAATGGCCGCGCGCACCGGGCTTTTGCCCCCGCCGGCCGGTGCCGGGGAAGCGGCCCGGGACGGCTCGGGCCGGTCCGGTGCGCTCCCGGGCAGCCCCAGCCGGCGGGTCACGGCCGCCACCGAGGTGCGGGCCAGCTCGGCCAGGCGTTCGGTCATGAGTTCGCGGAACATGCCGTCGGGCAGGCGCGCCAGCAGCGGCCGGGCGAGGGTCACCAGCCGGGCACGGCCGTCGATACTGTCGAGATCGAGCGCGGCGGTCAGCCGGTCGAAGAACACCTCCGACAGGTGCGTGGCCGACCGGACCAGTTGCTCGAAGGCCGGTTTGCCGGTCTTCTGCACCAGGCTGTCCGGGTCTTCACCCTCCGGCAGGAACAGAAAGCGGGCCTCCCGTCCATCGGACAGTACCGGTAACGCGTTCTCCAGCGCACGCCAGGCCGCTTCCCGCCCGGCCCGGTCGCCGTCGAAGCAGAACACCACTTCCGGCACGGTGCGAAACAGGGTCTCCAGGTGTTCCGGGGTCGTCGCGGTCCCCAGTGTGGCCACCGCGTAGTGGATGTCGTACTGCGCCAGCATCACCACGTCCATGTAGCCCTCGACCACCAGGATGCGTTCCAGCCGGCGTACCGACTTGCGGGCCTCGTACAATCCGTACAGTTCCCTGCCCTTGTGGAAGAGCGGGGATTCCGGGCTGTTCATGTACTTCGGCGTGCCCTGGTCGAGCACCCGGCCCCCGAAACCGATGGTCCGGCCGCGCCGGTCGTGGATGGGGAACATGATCCGGTCGCGGAAGCGATCGTAGGCGCTCTTGCCGTCGTCGCGCTGGATGGTGAGTCCCAGTTCCAGCAACTGGTGTTGCATTCTGCTGTCCGCGTGCAGGGCCCCGGCCAGGTGTTCCCAGCCCGGCGGTGCGTAGCCGATCCGGTAGCGGGCGGCGGTCTCGCCCGTCAGCCCGCGCGTTTTCAGGTAGTCGACGGCACGGGCGGAGCTGGCGTGGCTGCGCAGCTGTTCCTGGTACCAGCCCGAGACCCGCTCGAGCAGGTCGTATTCCGGGCGGGCGCCGCCGGTGTGTGCGGGCCCGCTCTCGCGCGGGACTTCCAGTCCGACAGACCGGGCGAGTTCCTCGATGGCCTCGACGAACTCCATGTGTTCGTATTCCATCAGGAAGGTGATGGCGGTGCCGTGCTGGCCACACCCGAAGCAGTGATAGAACTGCTTGACCTGGCTGACCGTGAACGACGGGGTCTTCTCGCCGTGGAACGGGCAGCAGGCCTTGTACTCGCGGCCGGCCTTTTTCAGGGGCACGCGTGCGTCGATGACATCGACGATATCGACGCGCGCAAGGAGTTCGTCGATGAACGACTGCGGGATGCGACCGGCCATGAAACTAGGGTATGAGGGATACCCGGGAAATGGAAGGCAGGGTCCAAAAAGGGGCCGGATACATTTTCCCTGCGGGAAAATGTATCCGGCCCCTTTTTGCTGCTAGCCCAGCCGGGCCTTGATCAGGGCACTGACGGCGCCCATGTCGGCGCGGCCCGCCAGCTTCGGTTTCAGCTCCGCCATCACCTTGCCCATGTCCCGGATGGAGCTGGCGCCGGTGGCGGCCAGCGCGGCGTCGATCAGTGCGCGGATTTCATCCTCGTCGAGTGCGGCGGGCAGGTACGGGGTGATGACCCCGATCTCTCCCTGTTCCCTGGCAATCAGGTCGTCACGGCCGGCCTGCTCGAACTGGCTGATCGACTCGCGCCGTTGCTTGATCATCCTGTCGAGCACGGTGATGACCTGCGTGTCATCCAGCTCGATGCGTTCATCGACCTCGCGTTGCTTGATGGCGGCCAG
>CAYUFA010000147.1:0-3740 GCA_964443845.1 uncultured Ectothiorhodospiraceae bacterium | reverse complement strand
TCGTCAAGGAGAAGGGCGCCTTCCTGCACAACGTCATGCCGCTGATCGCCGAGGCGGAGCACGGTACCTTCTTCGGCGTGATGGGCCAGCGCGGCCCGACCCATGCCGAGCTGCAGGCGTTGCAGGACGACTGTGCCGGGGACATGAACATGATGCGTCACTGCCGCCAGTGCCGTGCCGACGCGGTCGGCCTGCTGGGTGAGGACCGCGGCGCGGAATTCACCATGGAGCGCATCGAGCACATGGAGATCGACTACGCGGCGGCGATGCAGCGGCGTGCCGAGGTCCAGGCGCAGATCGAACGCGAGCGCGAGCAGCAGCGTAACCGTCCGCACGAGGCGTTCGTCGCGCTGGCCGCCCCGCAGGGCAGCGGCCGGAAGACGCGCCCGGTGCTGATGGCGGTTGCCACCACCGGCGGCGGCGTCGTCAACCAGCACTTCGGCCACGCCACCGAGTTCCTGGTCTACGAGGCCAGTGCCGAAGACGTGCGCTTCATCGGCCACCGCAAGGTCGAGCTGTACTGTTCCGGCGGGGATACCTGCGGCGACGCGGAATCGGCACTGCAGAAGACGATCCGCACCCTGGAAGGCTGCGCGGCCGTGCTGTGTTCGAAGATCGGCTTCGAGCCCTGGGGATTGCTGGAAGCCGCCGGCATCCAGCCCGACGGCGAGCATGCCATGGAACCGGTCGAGGACGCCGTGGCGGCCGTGTACCGGGAAATGGCCGGGGCGGGCCTGCTGGACGAGCCGGCCGCGACGGCCCGGGCCACGGCCTGAGGAGGGTGAGCACATGGCATACCGCATCATCGAAACCTGTGTGAACTGCTGGGCCTGCGCGGCGCTGTGCCCCAGCCAGGCGATCTCCGCCGCCGTACCGCACTTTCTCGTCGACGCGAAAAAGTGCACCGAGTGCGAGGGCGATTACGCCGACCCGCAGTGCGCCGGCATCTGCCCGGTCGAGGGCGCGATCCTCAACGGGTTGGGCGAGGCGGCCAACCCGCCCGGCTCACTGACGGGGATAGCGCCGGAACGCATGCAGGCCGCCATGGCCGAGATCCAGGCGCGCTAGCGGCAGGTAACCAGAGAGGTGCAATCATGACGAACCTGGCCATCGGCAATCCGTATCATTCCCCCCTGCCTGTGCGGCGGCGGGTGCTGTCCGGTCTGCTGCGCGCACTGCGGGATGCGTGCCCGCCGCAACCGGCGGTGCCGCGCCATGTCCCGAAATACCTCTGGGACCGGCACTCGGCACTGCTGGAAGCCGCCCGCCGGCGCTCTCTGCGCGAGTGGGAGGTGCGCTCATGAACACCACGCAGACGGCTCCGTCCCGCCACGCACCGGCCTGGATACTGGCGCCCCATCTGCCCGTGCCGCACCAGCCGCACCGGCTGCTGGTGGCCATCGCCAGCACGGACGGTGCACGGGTGGATCGCGACTTCGAGGACGCGGAGGCATTCCTGCTCTACGAGAAGGACGGCGAGCAGACCTGCTACATCGGCCGCCAGCCCTGTCCGCTGGCCGGTGCAGGGCCCTTGCAGCGTACCCGGCTGCTGGCCGACTGCGATCTCGTGCTCTGTTCGAACATCAGCAAGACCTGCCGGCAGGCGCTGCGGGAACTGGGCATCGACTGCAGCCTGGCCTTTGCCGGTGCGCCGGTAAAGGAGTCGATGACCACAGTACGGCAGGACGCCGGCAGCTGAGTGCGGAGGATGCGGCCATGTCCGTGGTGGTGTTCTATGAAAAGCCCGGCTGCGTCACCAACGCCAGGCAGCGCGCCCTGCTGGAACGTCACGGCTGCCGGGTGAAGGTGCGGAACCTGCTGACCGAACCCTGGACCGGTGTACGCCTGTACGAATTCCTGCGCGGGCTACCCGTGGCGGACTGGTTCAATCCCGCGGCACCCGCCGTCCGTTGCGGACGGATCGATCCGCGTGTCCAGGACCGGCGTTCCGCCATGACGCTCCTGCTCGCGGATCCCCTGCTGATCCGCCGGCCCCTGCTCGATACCCGTTACGGCAAGTCGGCGGGATTCGAGGACATGGAACTGCTGTTTCGACTCGGGATCCCCCGCGCGGCGTCCGCCACCGGATTCCGGGACTGTGCCAGGCCGGCTGCCGACGACGGCTGTCCGCCGCCCGGGTGAGTGGCATGACCGACTCAGTCAACGTGTCCGGGCACAGCGACGCCATCGGCTTCGCGCCCGGGGTGTACTGGATCGGTGCGCTGGACCCGTCGCTGCGTACCTTCGACATCATCCTCAAGACGGCCAACGGCACCAGTTACAACGCCTACCTCATCCGCGGCAGCGCGGGGGTGGCGATCGTCGATACCGTGAAGGAGAATTTCGCCGCCGATTTTTTCCGCCGGCTCGAATCGGTCGCCGCGTACGACGAAATCCGGGTGATCGTGCTCAATCACCTGGAGCCCGATCACAGCGGCGCCCTGCCGCAGCTGATGGAGCGGGCGCCGCAGGCGCGCCTGTACATCTCGCGGCGCGCGACCGCCATGCTGAAAGGCCTGCTGAAACCGTGCAGCAGTGCATTCGAATATACCACCGTGGTCACCGGTGACAGCGTCAGCCTGGGCGACCGCACGCTGCGTTTCCTGCACACGCCGTTCCTGCACTGGCCGGACACGCAGTGCACCTATCTCGAACAGGAGCGGGTGCTGTTTTCCGGCGACGTGTTCGGCTGCCACTTCTGTGACGCGCGGCTGTTCAACGACAAGGTGGGCGACTTCCGTTTTTCCTTCGACTACTACTATGCGCACATCATGCGTCCGTTCAAGCAGCACGTGCTGGATGCGCTGGACATCATCGAGCCCCTGCCGCTCGACATCATCGCACCAACGCACGGACCGATCCTGCGTGACCGCCCCGGACGCTACGTCCGGCACTACCGCGAGCTGTCGACCTCGAGCCTGTCCGGCGAGATCGGCCAGAGCGAGAAATCGCTGATGATCTTCTACATGAGCTCGTACGGGAACACTGCGCGCATGGCCAAGGCCATCTACGCGGGCGCCGACGCGATCGACGGGGTGCGCGTGTCCCTGTTCGACCTGGAGGGCGGCGAGACCGATCCCTTCGTCGACCTGATCGAGGGCGCGGACGGGCTGGTGTTCGGTTCGCCAACCATCAACGGTGATGCCGTCAAGCCGGTCTGGGACCTGCTGTCCTCGCTGGTGGTGGTCAACCTCAGGGGCAAGCTGGGTGCGGCGTTCGGCTCCTACGGCTGGAGCGGCGAGGCGCCCGGCATGATCGAGGACCGCATGCGCGGCCTGAAGATGCGGGTGCCGCTGTCCGGCATCCGCGTCAAGCTGATCCCGAGCGACGCGGAACTCGAGGAGTGCCGGGAATTCGGCCGCGCGATCGCGGCGACGCTGGCCGGTAAACCGCTCCGGAAACAGGTGCTGGATCTCGCCGATCTGGCCTGACGAAGACGAAACTTTCCAAACCCGGACATCAAGGAGTGTCAGCATGCCAAAAGCCAGAATTACGTTTCAGGATATCCAGCAGACGGTGTTCGTACCGGTCGGTACGCGCGTCATCGAAGTATCGGAGAAGGTCGGTTCCGGCATCATCTACGGCTGTCGCGAGTGCGACTGCGGGACCTGCGTCATGCACGTCGAGGAGGGCTGGAACAACCTGTCCGAACCCTCGGTGCTCGAAGAGAAGGTGCTGCGCGAGAACATGGCCGGTCGGCACGACCGGCTGGCCTGCCAGGCGCAGATTATCGGCGACGT
>CAYUFA010000146.1:0-3777 GCA_964443845.1 uncultured Ectothiorhodospiraceae bacterium | reverse complement strand
ACGAAGGTCAGGTGGGCGAAGGAGCCGATCATGATGTTCGGCGGGTCGCCGATCAGGGTGGCGGTGCCACCCACGTTGGAGGCGAATACCTCGGGTAGCAGCAGGGCGATGGGGTCGATCTTCAGTGCCAGGGCAATCTCGATGGATACCGGCACGATCAGCAGCATGGTGGTGACGTTATCGAGGTAAGCCGACACCACCGCAGTGACCAGCATCAGCAGGGCCGCCAGGACGTAGAGGTTGCCCCGGGCGATCTGGAAGGACTTGTAGGCGAACCACTGGAACACACCGGTCCGCTTGAGCACCCCGACGATGATCATCATCGCCATCAGCAGGAAGATGACGTTGCCGTCGATGGCGTGCATGGCGTCCTCGAAGGTAAGGATGCGACAGCGGGGATCAAAGGTGCCGAATGTATAGCTGACGAACAACAGGGTCGAGGCGCCCACCAGGGCGGCCAGGGTGCGGTGCAACAGCTCGAAGGCAATGAACACGTACACGGCCAGCAGCACCGCGGTAGCGACCCACAGGGCCGGCGACACCACCCGCTTCAGGGTCAGGCGCACATGGCTCAGGAACTGGTGATTACCGTTCCCGTCCACCTGCTCGGCGAGCACGTGCGCCAGCGGGGTCGGCTTCACCGACTCGAAGGACGGTCGCCCCACCGAATAGGAAACCTCGCCATGCGGCAGGCTGCCGGAGGGCAGGCGCAGCTCGGCCTCGAAGTTGCCGCTGCTGTCGGTGGTCACCTCCTCGGTGGTGGTAACGGGGTGTCCGCCAAGGTAGAAGCGTACCTCGGCATCCTTCACTCCCTTGCCCTGGGGATTCAGGATGGAACCGGAGACCACCAGGATGTCGTGCGGCGCGGCGCCGTGGGCCCACCCGGTGCCGGTGCCGAGGACCAGGACGAGCAGGAGAACGGTGCGAAAACAACTCTGAAACCGGGACATCCTGGATTTCCTTGTCTGTGGTGGCAAACGGGTCCGCCGCTACGAAAGCGGGGCCTCGCGTAGCATATTCCCCCGGGCGGCTGTGGACAATCACCAGCCAGCGTATTCTCAACGCAGGGCATTCATTCCGAAGATCCCTCCGTCGCCGGTCTCATCCGGCCTCATGCCGCATGAATCGCACGTGCCGTGTTCTGCACGACCGGCCTGATGACTGTGCTCATCGGGGGAAACCGCCCGGGATCTGACCGTGGCGGTGACCTAGCCATCTCCAGGTGATGTGGTGATCCCGGGCGGTGCCCGGAATCCGGGCATCGGACTGCAAACGAGGCCGGATGCCCGAAGCGATCCGTGCACTTTCGCACTTCGGTACCGGGCGGGTGGCCGGTCGTGGCAACGCGCAATACGGCAGCCGTACTGATTTCAAATCAAGCCAGTAGCACTACTTGCTTGCGCAGTTCCGAAGAGTGGCTTTGACCGCAAGGTTGACCGATGGGCTGCCCGGTCGCCCTGGAAATGGCGCAGATATCCTTCGAATACCCGGTCGAGCTCTTGGTCATGTCCATCAGCACCCACGGCGAGTTCGGGTGCGACTTGATGAACAGCGAGCCCGCAGACGGTAGCGGGATGTCGCGCACTACCTGCCAGGCGACATCCGGGCGGCCCACCGGGTCCGCACCGTACACCAGCACCCTGCCCTCGCTCACATGCGAAGTGGCGTTGACCCGGCCGTAGTCCGGATCCAGCCAGTTCACGCCGCGACCCGGATGCGGAACGTTGCCCGCATCGATGACCGCCTCCAGACTCTGGTTCACCAGGTCCACTACCACCATCTTGTTGCTGGCGTTGGCGGCGACCATGAAGTAATTGCCGGTATGGCCGAAACCACCGTCGTGCAGGTACCCGGCGGTCGCAATGTTCGCGGTAATCGGGAAGTCCGCGCCGGCGGGATCGGAGTAGTCCACAATGGAGACGTAAGCCGCCTCCTTCTGCGAGATCACCCACACCGGGTCGTCGTGGGAGGCCACGATGGACGCCACGCGGTTCTCGTCCAGCGTGTCCCCGTTGATATCCGTCATCGGCAGGTCGACCCGCTGCCAGGGTATAGGTCACCCTCTATAACCAAACAACAGGATTACTGCTTCAGCCGGTAACCGGTCTTGAACATCCAGCCGACCACGGCCAGGCAGATCGCCAGAAAAGCCAGCACCATTGTCAGGCTCAGGCTCACGCATACATCGGCAACCTCGAAAAAGCTCCAGCGAAAACCACTGATCAGGTACACCACCGGATTGAAAAGGGTCACGGTACGCCAGGCCGGCGGCAGCATGTCGATCGAATAGAAGGTGCCGCCCAGAAATACCAGCGGCGTGATCACCAGCAGCGGGATGAGCTGCAGCTTTTCGAAATCGGTGGCCCACAGGCCGATGATGAAGCCGAACAGGCTGAACGACACGCAAGTCAGCACCAGGAAGCCCAGCATCCACAGCGGGTGGGCGATATGAATGGTCACGAAGAAACTGGCCGTCACCAGGATAATCACCCCGATGATGAACGACTTGGTCGCCGCCGCCCCCACATAGCCGATCAGGATCTCCACGAACGAAATCGGTGCGGACAGGATTTCATAGATGGCGCCGGTGAACTTGGGGAAGAAGATCCCGAACGAGGCGTTGGCGATGCTCTGGGTCAGGATCGCCAGCATCATCAGGCCGGGCACGATAAAGGCGCCGTACTGCACCCCCTCCACCGACTGGATGCGGCCGCCGATGGCCGAGCCGAACACCACGAAATACAGCACCGTGGTCAGCACCGGCGAGGCAAAGCTCTGCGCCACCGTCTCGAAGGCGCGGCGCATTTCGGCCTGATAGATGACCCGGATCGCGGAGGTATTCATGCGGACCTCCTCACCAGGCTGACGAAGATCTCCTCCAGCGAGGTCTGGGTGGTCTGCACATCCCGGATCACCAGGCCGGCGGCTTGAATGGCCAGCAGCAGTTCATGAATGCCGCTGTGGTTGTGCGGGTCGTAGGTATAGACCAGCTGATCCCCCGCCTCCGCCAGTTCCAGGTCCCAGGCGGACAACGCCTCCGGAAGGACCTGCAGCGGCGTCTCCAGTTCCACCTTCAGCTGACGCTTGCCCAGCTTGTGCATCAGGGCCTGCTTGTCGTCCACCAGCAGCAGTTCGCCATGATTGATCACCCCCACCCGGTCGGCGATGGCCTCGGCCTCCTCGATATAGTGGGTGGTGAGGATGATGGTTACCCCCGAGGCGCGCAGCCGCCGCACCAGCGCCCACATGTCCTGGCGCAGTTCCACGTCCACCCCGGCGGTCGGTTCGTCCAGGAACAGCACCACCGGCTCATGGGCCAGCGCCTTGCCGATCAGTACCCGCCGCTTCATGCCGCCCGACAGGGTCATCAGCATGTTGTTCTTCTTGTCCCACAACGACAGGTCCTTGAGCAACTGCTCCAGGTAGGCCGCATCCGCTTTTTTGCCGAACAGGCCGCGACTGAAGCACAGCGTGTGCCACACCTTCTCGAAGGCGCCGAGGGTCAGCTCCTGCGGCACCAGGCCGATGCGGCGGCGCGTCTCGCGGTACTGCGCCACGTTGTCGAAGCCCGCCACCATCACCGACCCGGTCGAGGCATTCACAATGCCGCAGATGATCGAGATCAGCGTCGTCTTGCCCGCGCCGTTGGGCCCGAGCAGCGCCAGGATCTCGCCCGGCTGGATGTCCAGGTTCACGTTCTTCAGCGCCTGGAATCCGCCGGCATAGGTCTTGGACAGGTTGGCGACGGAAACGATGGGATCCATGGGTTTTCAGCGC
>CAYUFA010000145.1:0-3867 GCA_964443845.1 uncultured Ectothiorhodospiraceae bacterium | reverse complement strand
TACAGTGCAGGCTCATACACGCAGACTCCTGCAGGTACGCCTCACGCCTTGTGGTAGATCTCCGAGCCACTGTCCCGGAACTCGGCGGCCTTCTCGTGCAGGCCCGTCTCGATGGCCGCGTCGACATCCCCGATCCCCTTGCGGGCCGCGTACTCGCGCACGTCCTGGCTGATCTTCATGGAACAGAACTTCGGGCCGCACATGGAGCAGAAATGCGCGACCTTCGCCGAGTCTCTCGGCAGGGTGGCGTCGTGAAACTCGCGCGCCTTCTCCGGATCGAGTCCGAGGTTGAACTGGTCCTCCCAGCGAAACTCGAAGCGCGCCTTGGACAGGGCGTTGTCACGCACCTGTGCCCCGGGATGACCCTTGGCGAGATCGGCCGCGTGCGCGGCGATCTTGTAGGTGATGATCCCCTCGCGCACGTCGTGCTTGTCCGGCAGGCCGAGATGTTCCTTCGGCGTCACGTAACACAGCATCGCGGTGCCGTACCAGCCGATCTGCGCGGCACCGATGGCCGAGGTAATGTGATCGTAGCCGGGCGCGATGTCGGTGGTCAGCGGACCGAGGGTGTAGAACGGCGCCTCGAAACAGTCGCGCAATTCCTTGTCCATGTTCTCCCTGATCAGTTGCATCGGGACGTGTCCGGGCCCCTCGATCATGACCTGGACATCGTGCTCCCATGCCACTTTTGTCAGTTCGCCCAGTGTCTCCAGCTCGGCGAACTGGGCACGGTCGTTGGCATCGGCGATCGATCCGGGGCGCAGGCCGTCACCGAGCGAGAACGACACGTCGTAGGCCTGCATGATCTCGCAGATCTCGGCAAAGTGCGTATACAGGAAACTCTCCCGGTGATGCGCAAGGCACCACTTCGCCATGATGGAACCGCCGCGCGAGACGATGCCGGTCACCCGGGTCGCGGTCAGCGGCACCCAGGCCAGGCGCACGCCGGCATGGATGGTGAAATAATCCACGCCCTGCTCGGCCTGTTCGATCAGCGTGTCGCGAAACAGCGCCCAGTCCAGTTCCTCGGCCACCCCGCCGACCTTTTCCAGCGCCTGGTAGATCGGTACGGTACCCACCGGCACCGGTGCGTTGCGCAGGATCCACTCGCGGGTCTCGTGGATGTTCCTGCCGGTGGACAGGTCCATGAGGGTGTCGCCGCCCCAGCGCACCGACCACGCCATCTTCTCCACTTCCTCGACGATCGACGAGGTCACCGCGGAATTGCCGATGTTGGTATTGATCTTCACCAGGAAGTTGCGGCCGATGATCATCGGTTCCAGCTCCGGGTGATTGATGTTGGCGGGGATGATGGCACGTCCGCGCGCGACCTCGTCGCGCACGAATTCCGGGGTCACCCGTGCCGGCAGGCTGGCGCCGAAGCTGTGGCCCGGGTGCTGCTTCAGCAGGCCGGCATCGCGCAGCTCGTCGAGGCGCAGGTTCTCGCGGATGGCCACGAATTCCATCTCCGGGGTGATGATGCCGCGGCGCGCGTAGTGCATCTGGGTGACATTGGCGCCGGCACGCGCCCGGCGCGGCGCGCGGATGTGTTCAAACCGCAGATGCGCCAGTTGCGGATCCTCCTGGCGCTGGCGGCCGAACGCGGAACTGGGGCCGTCGAGCGCTGCGGTGTCGGCACGCTCGGCAATCCAGGCGCCGCGCACGTCCGGCAGGCCGCTGCGCAGGTCGATGCAGGCCTGCGGGTCGGTATACGGACCGGAGGTGTCGTAGACCGTGATCGGCGGGTTCGTTTCCACGCCGAAACTGGCCGGCGTGTCGGACTGGTGGATCTCGCGCATCGGCACGCGGAGATCCGGGCGGGAACCGGTGACGTAGACGCGTTGCGAGTTCGGGAATGGCCTGGTCACATCGGCCGAGAGTTGCGCGGTCTTGCGGATGAATTCTTCCGGGATTGCACTCATGTGGCAGTCCTCATGCAGGTGATCTGGGGCCGGTGAGTGCACTAGCTTCCCTACGCCGGGATCAACCGGATCAGGTTCCAAGGGTATTTCTCAGCCCGCGACGGGCACCCCCAGCTGGAACGCTACGGTACCCAATCGGCCGGGCCTTTGCAACCGGAAATCACCGCCGGCATTCCTATAACCATATGTTTTCAATGAAAATCATGGCATTTATCCCGGCCGGTGGATTGCCAGCGCGCGACAAAAACCGTACTCTTGGGCGCCTTTGTGTGGCAGCCCTACGAGCGATCCATCAGATGAATACGCCGGACCTGGAACAAGCACGCTACAACATGATCGAGCAGCAGGTACGTCCCTGGCAGGTGCTGGACCCCGAGGTCCTGCAGGTCATGACGGACATACCGCGCGAGGCCTTCGTGCCCGGAAACTACCGCACGCTGGCCTTCGCCGACACCAATATTCCACTCGGTCACGACCAGGTCATGATGGCACCGGTCGTCGAGGGCCGGCTGTTACAGGCACTGCGCATCCATCCCCAGGAGAACGTGCTCGAAATCGGTACCGGCAGCGGCTTTCTCAGCGCCTGCCTCGCCCGGCTGGGCCAGCGCGTGACCAGTTTCGAGATCTTCCCCGACCTGGCGGACGCCGCGCGCGCACGGCTCGCCGGCCAGGAGGTCGTCAACGTATCCGTACACCAGGGTGACGCCTTCCAGGCGCTGGAACCGAACCAGCAGTTCGATATCATCGCCGTAACCGGCTCCCTGCCGGTACCGGCACAGGAATTTCACCGCAACCTGAAAATCGGCGGCCGGCTGTTCGTCATCACCGGCCAGCTGCCGATCATGGAAGCGCAGCTGATCACCCGCGTCAGCGACAACCACTGGACCAGCGAGGCCCTGTTCGAAACCTGTATTCCTCCGCTGCTGAACGCCCCGGAACACCACGATTTCGTGCTTTGACGGTACCCGCCGGGGTCGACCGGGGACACACCCTTCCCGGTCACCGTGCCGGCACGTTCCGCCAGCCCGACGATCCCCTGCGTTGACCGCACCCCCGTTGCAACCGGTACTCCCGACCCATGCGTGAAATCACCCCCGACGAATGCAAGACCTATCTCGAAACCGCGGAACCACCGCCGCTGCTGCTCGATGTCCGGGAACCCTGGGAGCACCGGATCGTCCACCTGGAACAATCCCGGCTGGTCCCGATGCGCCAGATCCCGGCCATGCTCGACTCGCTTGATGCGGAACAGGAAATCATCGTACTCTGCCACCATGGAATCCGCAGCCGTCAGGTTGCCCTGTTCCTGGAAAGTCGCGGTTTCCGTAATGTCGTCAACCTGCGGGGTGGCATCGATGCCTGGGCGCGCCACACCGACCCCGGGTTGCCGACCTACTGAAGCAAAAGGGATCAGCACCCTGTTCCCGGGGCAAGGCTACTGACCCCATTTTAAATCGCCTGCAGGCAGGCTCTTGATGGGGTTTGTGCGGGCATCGTTCCGGGTTCATGCTCCGCAGGAGCCGCCCTGGCGGCGCAGGGAGAATGGCCGCGGAATCCATGGAAGAACACGGAAATACGCGGAGCGCCCGGCGTTCCATGACGCATGCCGGGTTGAACGGAGCCGCAGGAGCGCTCATCGAGCGCGATGCCCGTGTCAGCACCGGGTACAATCGCGCCTGACAGGCGCTCCTACGGAATACCGGTCGCATGAGATGCCGTTTTTTCTCCATCGACGGATGGAAGGGAAGTGATGCAATGAACTTCATCAAACCGGGACGTATTCTCACTGGCCTGCTGCTGGGACTCCTGTGCAGCCTGCCCGCCAGCGCCGAGGACCTGCTGTCGGTCTACCGCCAGGCGCTGGAATCCGACCCCACGTTCCTGGCTGCACGCGCCAGCCACAGCGCCGCCCTGGAGGCACGGCCCCAGAGCCGCGCCGGCGTGC
>CAYUFA010000144.1:0-3871 GCA_964443845.1 uncultured Ectothiorhodospiraceae bacterium | reverse complement strand
AAATCCATCTTCAGGTAACGCCTGGTGCCCCACCGGGTCCCGGCAATGTGTCGCAGCCGGGCAGCAGCCAGCAGCAGGCTGCCAGTGGCCAGCAGGGACATGAGCCGCTGGATGATACCCATTAGAGACAACCTCCCTGATTCCGGGGCCGTGGAAGACCTTGTTATTCGTTGGTTTTACCCTGCATTATTGTGTTGTGCGGCGCGGCCACGCTGCTGGGGGGGCGGCCGCGGGTAGTTAACAGACTAGCGAATATGGCCGACCCGCGCGGCTCCGGCGGCTGCAAACCGTGTCGGCCATGCCTGCGGTAGCAGCGGGTATGCAGGGCGCGACCTTGCTGTGCCGGTGCTGCAGGATGCCGGGAATTGCCCTGTATGCACTATACCTGTGCGCAGCGGCGCCGGCCTGTTCGCTCGGCATTTTGGAGTACAATATCCGGCAGTAAGCGATCCGTGGTCGACCGGTATTTGCCGGACGAGTCGCAGTGGTCGGGTTATGTCCATGTCAGCCGGACCGGCACATGCAGCCGGTGCGCAGTGAGGAGTATGTTGTGCCTACCTATGATTACAGATGCGCGGCGAATGACCGCATCGTTGAAGTGAAGCACCGCATGTCGGAGCAGGTCAGTACCTGGGGAGAATTGTGCCGGTTGGCCGGAATTGAGCCGGGTGAGACGGCGACCGACACACCGGTCGAGAAGCTGGCCACCGGCGGCCAGGTGGTGAAGAGCGGCAGCCTGAAGGATTCCGTACCACCCTGCAGCAGCGGCCCGTGCTGCGGTGGCGGTGCCTGCGGCCTCTGAATATCAGCCGTCGACTGCCAGTTCGTTCAGGCTGTCGGCGGCAATTTCCCTGACATTCCCATCACTATCGTCCAGCAGCGGGCGTATCCAGTTTGCGGCCACGGGCAGGCCGCTCAGCGCCAGGTAATGACAGGCATCGCCGCGCACGCGTGCGTGCTGGTGCGACAGGAGATTGCGCAGGTCTTCAGCGCTCGATCGCAGGGCCGGTGTACCAGCCAGCGATTCCATCACGGCACTGATCCCGATGCGTATATTGAGTTCCACGTCCGGCCTGGTGAACAGCGACAGCAGTGCCCTGAGCATCGCCGGGTCCGCTCCGGCCAGGCGTGTGCACCTGTCGATCTCTCCGGTGGCAAGCAGTTCCGCCAGGTAACTTGCCATGCCTTCGGTCGATCCCGCCTGCGCGGCCCAGTCCCGTAACTCCTGTTCGCTATGCAGCCCGGTCAGTTCGAACGGCCCGATCCGTAGCCAGGGCACCGAGCGCACGCCCAGCTCGGCGGCCTTTTCCGGGTGCTCCTCGATGACCACCGTTTCCAGTGCGCCGATGGTGCCTTGTGCCTGCAGGGTCTGCAGGTGTTTCAGGACGGTCGGGCAGTAGGGGCAGTGCCGCCCCATGAGGAGCAGGGCGTCCGGGGGAACGGTGTTCACCAGATGCCACTCAGCAACGCGAGACCGTGCGCATTGTGTGTGCGGGCGGTGGCCAGCATATCGGGCCGCATGCCACCCAGTGCATAGACCGGCATCGGCAGGTCGGCACAGGCCGCGGCAAAACCGTCCCAACCCAGGGTTGCTGCGCCGGGGTGCGATTGCGTCGGCAGGACCGGGGAGAGCACGGCAAAACCGGCGCCCAGGCGCGCCGCCTGCAGCAGTTCTGCACGGTCATGGCAGGAGGCCGCCCACGGCATCCCGTCGACCGGACGGGTGTCCAGCTGCATGAACCGGGTGGTTTGCAGGTGCACGCCGTCCGCGCCGCAGCGGCGGGCCAGGTCGATGTCCCCGTTCACCATGACGCGTGCACCATGGCGACGGCATTGTTCGACGACCGACAAGGTGAAGTGGTGCAGGGTTGGCGGGTCCATGTCCTTTTCGCGCACCTGCACCAGCCGTACACCGTTTTTCAGCGCGAGTTCCAGGCGTGCCATGAATGCATCGATACCGAGCTTTCCCGCCTGTGAAATCGCGTACAAGGGCGGCAGGCGCAACGCATCCATGATGTCATGATTCGCCGGCAGCAGCGGGTTGATGTTCACCCGGTGCGGGTCCTGCCAGCTCAGTCTCTGGTCCTCGCGCCCGTGCGGTACTCCGCGCCAGCCGGTCACGCGGAACAGATGCAGGCGCGCGGTTGCGTGCGGGTACTGATAGGTGCGCGTGATCCAGGGCAGGGCATTGGCGATGTCGATGCCGAGTTCCTCGTGCAGTTCGCGTGCCAGCGCAGCAGGTGGTCCCTCGCCGGGTTCGATCTTGCCGCCGGGAAATTCCCAGTAGCCGGCCATGACCTTGCCGGCGGGGCGCTCGGCCAGCAATACCCGGCCGTCCTCCCGGGTCAGCACGCCTACCGCAACATCGATGTCGGGTACCCTGTTGACGTTCATTGAGCGGATTGCGTAATCGCCTGGCCGGGTCCGGGTACGTTCAGCAGCGTGGCTGCTTCGTGGAGTACGAATTCCTTGAATGCCTGGGCGATGGTGGTGAAGCGCTTGCCCTCGCGGTGCACGATATACCAGTGGCGCATGATCGGGAACCCCGCCACATCCAGTGTCACCAGGCGATTCAGCATCAGTTCCACTTCCATCGTGTGGATGGACAGCACGCCCAGTCCCAGGCCGGCCTGTACGGCCTGCTTGATGGCTTCATTGCTGTTCATTTCCATGGTCTTGCCGAAGCTGATGCCGCCGTGTTCGGCGAAAAATCGTTCGCGGGCCGCCCGGGTGCCGGATCCGCGTTCCCGCGAGATGAAGGTTTCCTGCGCCAGCCGTTCCGGCGGAATGCGCTCGTGCCCGGCAAGCGGGTGATCCGGTGCGGCCAGTACCACCAGCGGGTTATCCAGGAACGGTGACGATTCCAGCCCCAGCCCGTCCGGTGGGTGCCCCATGATGGCGAAATCGATGGAATTCGCGGCCAGCGCCCTGAGCAGGTTCTCGCGATTGGTCACCTCGATATCCACCGTGACCCCCCTGTGACGCTGGTTGAACACACCCAGCAGGGTGGGCAGGAAGTAATTCGCAGTGCTGGCCAGCGCCAGGGTCAAGCGCCCGTGCTGCAGTCCCTTCATCTCCTCCAGCACATTCTGCAGTTCGCTGAGCTGGTTGCTGATCGCCTGGCTGTAGCGGAACACCTCCCGTCCGGGATCGGTCAGATGGATCTTCTTGCCCAGCTGCTCGAACAGCGGCTGGCCGACCTGCTCTTCCAACTGCTTGATTTGCATGGAAACAGCGGGCTGGGTCAGGAACAGCTCCGCTCCCGCGCGGGTAAAATTCAGGTGCCGTGCCACGGCCTCGAAGACCTTCAGCTGGCGCAGGGTGATATTCATGGCTACCTTTCAGATACGGATTCGGGTGGCACGGCTATATGATAACCATATCTTATCGTTTACATCAATAAACCTGATTTTCAATTATGGATTAAAGCGCTTACTCTGCATGTCCACACCACAAGAACCACAGACCGGCGAATTACACCGCAACCGGTCGCAGTGGATGATTTTCACTAAACCTCTGGAGGGTTTACACAAATGGCCAAAACCTATAACGCGGGTGTGAAGGAATACCGCGAAACGTACTGGATGCCGGATTACACACCGAGTGATACCGACCTCCTTGCCTGCTTCAAGATCACCCCGCAGCCGGGTGTGCCGCGCGAGGAAGCCGCCGCTGCCGTGGCGGCCGAGTCCTCGACCGGTACCTGGACCACGGTGTGGACCGACCTGCTGACCGACCTGGACTACTACAAGGGTCGTGCCTATGCGATCGAGGACGTACCGGGTGATGACACCTGTTTCTATGCCTTCATCGCTTACCCGATCGACCTGTTCGAGGAAGGCTCGGTGGTCAATGTGTTCACCTCGCTGGT
>CAYUFA010000143.1:0-3938 GCA_964443845.1 uncultured Ectothiorhodospiraceae bacterium | reverse complement strand
CGAGGCCGCCCGCGCCACCGCGAACCAGACCTGCATCCGCGCCGACGTGGCCCGGCGCGAGGCGCAGCGCCAGCAACAGCTGAAGAAAAAGAACCTGACCTCCGCCGAGGCGGTCGACAAGGCCGACGGCGAGGCGCGCGCGCAGCAGGCCGCGTGCACCGCGACCCGCGCGCAGGTGGACGTCAGCGTGGCACACGAACAGGCGGCGCAGGCCGAGCTGGACAAGACCCGCCTGGTGGCCCCGTTTGCCGGCACCGTGGCCGAGATCAACGGCGAGGTCGGGGAATTCGTGACACCATCACCGGTGGGGATCCCGACGCCGCCGACCATCGACCTGGTCGACACCAGCTGCCTGTACGTCTCGGCGCCGATCGACGAGGTGGATGCCCCGCGCATCCGCGTCGGCATGCCGGTGCACATCTCGCTCGACGCCATGTCCGGCAAGGTATTCGACAGCCGGGTGCGGCGTATCGCGCCCTACATCCTCGAGGTCGAAAAGCAGGCGCGCACCATCGACGTGGAGGCGAATTTCAACTGCCCGGAACAATGCGCGGACCTGCTGCCCGGCTACAGCGCGGACATCGAGATCGTGCTGGAGAAGAAGCAGGATGCCCTGCGCATCCCCACCCAGGCCATCCTCGAGGGCAACCAGGTGCTGGTGTTTCCCGCCGACGGCGTGCTGCAGGAACGCCGCATCACCACCGGGCTCGGCAACTGGAACTGGACGGAAGTCACCGGCGGGCTCGAGGCGGGCCAGGTGATCGTGCTCTCGGTCGAGCGCGAGGGCGTGGCCGCCGGCGTGCATGCCGTGCGCGAAGCCTCCACCGCGGATGATTGAGCTCGACAATATCCACCGCGACTTCCAGGTGGGGGACCAGACCGTCCACGCGCTCGACGGTGTCTCGCTCACCATCGACGCGGGCGAATACGTTTCCATCATGGGCCCGTCGGGCTCGGGCAAGTCGACGCTGCTCAACCTGCTCGGCCTGCTCGACCGGCCCAGTTCCGGGATCTACCGCCTGAACGGGCAGGACGTGACCTCGCTGAGCGACCTGCGCCAGGCCGAGGTACGCAACCACGAGATCGGCTTCGTGTTCCAGATGTTCCACCTGGTGCCGCGCCTGACCGCGGCCGGCAACGTCGAGCTGCCGCTGATCCTGGCCGGCGTGGACCCGGAAGAGCGCCGGGTACGCGTGGCGGCCGCGCTCGAGGAGCTGCACATGAGCGAGCGCGCCCACCACCGTCCGGAGCAGCTGTCCGGCGGCCAGCGCCAGCGCGTCGCCATCGCGCGCGCGACCGTCACCCGCCCGAAGGTGCTGCTGGCGGACGAACCGACCGGCAACCTCGACCACCGTTCCGGCGGCGACGTCATCAACACCCTCGAGCAGCTCAACACGGGCGGCCTGACCCTGATCGTGGTCACCCACGACCCGGAGGTGGGCCAGCGCGCGCAGCGCCAGCTGCACATGCTGGACGGGCGCCTCACGGACGACCGGAGGCGCGACTGAGGTGCGGCTGCACGCGGCCGACGTGTTGCGCTTTTCCGCGGGCTCGCTGCGCGGCTTCCCGTCGCGCACGGTGCTGATGCTGCTCGCCATGGCCATCGGGGTGAGCGCGGTGGTCGTGCTGACCGCGCTCGGCGACGGCGCGCGGCGCTACGTCACCGGCGAGTTCGCCTCGCTCGGCACCAACCTGCTGATCGTATTTCCGGGCCGCTCGGAGACGGCCGGCTTCAATCCCAGCACCATGATGGGCGAGACGCCGCGCGACCTGACGCTGGACGATGCCAGGGCCCTGCTGCGCAGCCGCACGGTGCGGCGCATTGCGCCGCTCAACGTCGGCTCGGCGGAGGTGAGCTGGGGCGGGCGTTCGCGCGACGTGGCGATCCTCGGCTCCACGCACGACATGCTCGCCATCCGCCACTGGGACATGGGGCAGGGGCGTTTCCTGCCGGCGGGCGCGATCGACCAGGCCGTCCCGGTCGCGGTGCTCGGCCGCAAGGTGCGCGACGAGCTGTTCGGCGCGCAACGCGCCATCGGCGAATGGCTGCGCATCGGCGACCGGCGCTTCCGCGTGATCGGCGTGCTCGGCTCGGAAGGCCGCTCGATCGGCGTCGACGTGCAGGACGTGGTGATCATCCCGGTCGCCGCCGCGCAGCAGCTGTTCAACACCGCGTCGCTGTTCCGCCTGCTGGTGGAGGCGAGCAGCCGCGAGGCGATCGAGCCGGCGAAGCGCTTCGTGACCGACACCCTGCAGCAGCGCCACCAGGGCGAGAAGGACGTCACGGTGATCACCCAGGACGCGGTGCTGGACACCTTCGACCGCATCCTCGGCGCGCTGACCTACGCGGTGGGCGGGATCGCCTCGATCAGCCTCGCGGTGGCCGGCATCCTGATCATGAACGTGATGCTGGTGGCGGTCACCCAGCGCACGTCCGAGATCGGCCTGCTCAAGGCGCTCGGCGCCGCGCCGGGCCAGATCCTCACCCTGTTCCTCAGCGAGGCGCTGATCCTCGCCACGCTCGGCGCGCTGGCGGGGCTGGTGCTGGGGCAGGCCGGCAGCCTGGCGATCCGCCATGCCTTCCCGGACCTGCCCGCGCATCCCCCGGTCTGGGCCAGCGCGGCCGCGCTGGGTGTCGCCGTGCTGACCGGCCTGCTGTTCAGCGTGATGCCGGCGCGCCGCGCCGCGCGGCTCGACCCGGTGCGGGCGCTGTCGGGGCGCTGAACGATGCGCAGTCGCGACTTCCTGCGGCTCACCGCCAGTTCGCTGGCCGCGCGCCGCCTGCGCAGCTTTCTCACGGCGCTCGGCATCGCCGTGGGCATCGCCGCGGTGGTGCTGCTGACCTCCATCGGCGAGGGCGTGCACCAGTTCGTGCTGGAGGAGTTCACCCAGTTCGGCACCACGCTGCTCGGCATCAACCCGGGCAAGGCCAAGACCCACGGTACCAGCCTGGGCGCCTTCGGCACCAACCGGCCGCTCACCATCGACGACGCACAGGCGCTGCGGCGCCTGCCATACGTGCGCGCGGTGGTGCCGCTGGTGCAGGGCAACGCCGAGGTGGAGGCCCGCAACCTGCGCCGCCGCACCACCATCTACGGGGTGGGGCCGCAGATGCCCGAGGCCTACCGCATGCAGGTGAAATCCGGCCGCTTCCTGCCGCCGGACGATCCCACGGCGCCGCGGGCGCTGGCGGTGCTGGGCAGCAAGCTGCGCGAGGAACTGTTCGGCGACCGCAACCCGCTGGGCGAGCGCATCGTGGTCGGCGGCAGCCGTTTCCGCATCGTCGGCGTCATGGAGTCCAAGGGCACGCTGCTGGGTTTCGATCTCGACGACACGGTATACATCCCGGCGGCACGCGCGCTCGCCCTGTTCAACAATGTCTCGCTGTTCGAGATCGACGTCCTGTACAGCGAGTACACCCCCGTGGACAAGGTGGTGAAGGGGATCACCGAGCTGCTGAAAAAACGCCACGGCAAGGACGACGTCACCATCACCACCCAGCAGCAGATGCTCGACGTGCTCGGCTCCGTGCTGGACGTGCTGACCGCCTCGGTGGGCGCGATCGGCGGCATCTCGCTGCTGGTGGGGGCGATCGGCATCGTCACCATCATGACCATCGCGGTGAACGAACGCATCAACGAGATCGGCCTGCTGTGCGCGCTCGGCGCGCGCCGCAAGCAGATCCTGGCGCTGTTTCTCGGCGAGGCGGTGATCCTGGCCGCCATCGGCGGCGGCAGCGGACTGCTGCTCGGTGCCGGCATCGCCGGCCTGCTGCACCTGCTGCTGCCGGACCTGCCGGTGCACATCTCCATGCCCTACGTGCTGCTGGCCGAGGGGCTGGCGGTCACCATCGGCCTGCTGGCCGGCGTGGCACCGGCCTGGCGCGCGGCGAAGCTGGACCCGGTGGAGGCGCTGCGGGCGGAGTGAGGGGTGGTTTG
>CAYUFA010000142.1:0-4029 GCA_964443845.1 uncultured Ectothiorhodospiraceae bacterium | reverse complement strand
AAATCCGGCGGAATGCGCGCGGTCAGCAGGGACCCGGCGACCTGGAACGAGGCAAGGCCGCCGATCAGGACCCAGTACGACAGGTTCCTCAGATACACGACGAGCCCGGTTGCCTTCGGGATGGCAGCCTCGCCGGCTGCGGATACGTTGCGGTTGGCCTTCCAGCCGCTGCGCTCGGCTGCCACGAGCAACAGGAATACCGCTGCGATCACGGCCAGGTACAGCCCCATGATCAGGCCGTCGTTTTCGTACGGCATCAGCGCCGCGCTCGCGACCAGGGCAATCTGGATCGTGTAGATGATGACGACGGACTGATGATGGAAGAAGCCCAGGTCCAGCAGGCGGTGATGGATGTGGTTGCGGCTTGCCCGGAACCAGTTCATTCGATGGTAGATGCGTTGCGCGAATACCCCGATGATGTCCGCGATCGGCAGGCCCAGCAGCAGCAGGGGCAAGGCCGGACTCAGGGCCGTATTCACCCGCTGCGTCAGGATCACGGCAAGAAATCCCAGGGTATAGCCGATGAACTGGCTGCCTCCGTCACCCATAAAGATGGCGGCCGGGTACGTGTTGTAGCGCATGAAACCCAGCAGACCGCCGACCATCGACAGGGCGATCAGCGCCACGGACGTCCCGTCGGACAGGAACGCCAGCCAGGCCATGCAGCACAGGCTGATCATGGCCTCACCGCCGGCCAGCCCGTCCAGCCCGTCCGAGTGATTGATGGCATTGATCATCCCGACCATGGCGATCACGGTAAACACCTTCCCGGCCGCAGCGCCGATCGTGCCATCGGGCAGGAGCGGGAAATGGTTGACCTCGACGCCACCCCAGTACACCACGGTGATGACGGCAATGAACTGGCCGATGAACTTGGCGTAGTGGCCGAGTTCCATTGCATCGTCCAGCACCCCGAACAGGAACAGCATGACGGCGCCCGCCAGGAATGCCGTCAGCGTGTGATCCAGCGGCAGAAACAGCAGCACGGGCAGGACGGCACCGAAAAAGATGCCAAACCCGCCGACCCGCGGCACGGGATGCGTGTGCACCTTGCGGTGATCCGGCCGGTCGAGCAGGCCCAGGGCAGGGGCGATGCGAACCATGACGGGGACCAGCATCATGCTCACGACGAGCGCGATGATCAGCGGCAGCAGCAGGGTCAGCGGGCTGGCCACATGACCCACCACCTCATTCGCCGCCACGCCCGGGTCGAGCGTGATGATCGGAGTATGGGTCAGCTCATACACGCTGGCTGCTTCCCGCGCAGAGAACGCTGTCGTACGCAGACCTGCCGGCCGGCAGCAGATCACCCCTGCAGGTCATGTCGCCATCCACACACAGAACGGATCCAGGGACACTGCCGTCCCGTTTACGTAACAGGGTAATCAGTAGCACGTTGATTCAACTCTGGTTCGGACGTGGTTGATCGGTTCGGGACATCGAAACTGATACCTGTTTGTTAAACGCTGCATGCCTTCCCGGCAACCGCCCCCTGCGTTGCACTACCACCCGGCATCCCCGTCGGCGCCTCCCCGGGTGAGGGCATTTGCGGGACGGCAGCGGGTTCAAGGGTATTTCCCCGGTAATGCATCAGGATCGTCCCGGCGTTCAGTCCGGGATGTAGTCAGGGAGATAGGGGAATACCTCCCTGGCGAAGGCGGTCAGCCGCCGGTCGGCGTCCGCCTGGGTTTCATTCGGTGCAACCAGCGTCGTCAGGCGCACCAGTGCGCCATCCGTCCGGTTCCTGGTCATGGCATCCCAGAACAGATACCACTTCACCATCCACTCACTGGTAATATCGCGACCCCGCTGCTGGAACCAGTAGTACACAACCTGCGTCAGGTCTTCCTTCTTGATCAGCAGGCGATTCACCAGCAACGGTTTCCCGTTGAACCGGATGCCATCCAGTGGACGTACCGAGAGTTCCTTGATCAGCCAACCGCCGCCCGGGATGCAGGCGCGTGGCGAGTGCGCGGCCGACCCGGCCGTCTGGTCGGCATAATAGGCGATGTAGAAGTTTACCATGTTGCCGGCACTGTTCCGGTAGTCGGAAATGAGGTAATCCTCGGTCTTGAGGGACGCGAGGATGTTTTCCTCCAGCCTGCCGGCCGTACCCTGCCAGCCGGCAATCGAGAGCGGGAATTCCGCGAATACCCTGCGCTCCGGGATGACATTCTGCTTGCCGTGCACGTACGTACCGGCCGCCACCATCACTGCAAGCAACAGCGGCACAGGCCAGGACGAGGCACTGATTTTCCTGCCGCGCCTCTCCGGTCCCTGCGGGAGGGGGGCAGGCAGGTCGATGGCGAAAGCCTCGGCCAGGGACATCCTGTGCTTGCCGACCTTTGCCAGCAGCGCCATTTCCAGCACCAGCAGAAAGATGCAGGCCATGAAGATGACCCACCCCTCGAAATAATGCAGGAAACCCTCCGCCTGCCCCGGTCCGCCATACTCGACCAGGATACCGATCATGCCGATGCGGAAGCTGTTCATCAGCACGGTGATCGGGATGCTGGATAAAAAGATGAGCGCCTTTTTCCAGATGGCGCCCTTGTAAATATACGCCGCCACGAAGGAAAGCGACGCCAGCGGGAACAGGTAACGCAGGCCGCTGCAGGCATCGACGACCTGCAGTTTGAAGGTGCCGAGATCGATCACGTTGCCTTCCAGGTACACGCTGATGTCGAACAGCCGGATCAAGGCAACGCCGAGCCCGGAGGAAATCAGCTGGAGTTTCGTCGACAGCGTGTTGTAGATGAACGGCGGCAGCGGCACCATGAAAAACAGCAGCGCCAGCGGCGCCATCAGCACCCGGAAGGCCTGCCACCCCAGGAGTGCCAGCGCGATGCCGAGGATGGTGACGACCAGCCCGTACTGGGACAGCGTGAACGTGGTGGCCACCTCACCCAGGAAAAACAGGACCCCGCCGAGCACGATCAGCAGCAGGCCCGTCCAGGACGACCGGAATTCGATTTCCGCAAGGCGGTTCTTGCGCTGCCAGACCAGAAACAGGGAGATGACGGGAATCAGGTAGGCATAGCCGTATTCTTCCTTGGCGCCCCAGCGATACACCATGTCACCGATGGTGTACTGGAAGGCGATGCCGCCGAGCACCACGATGATGACCAGCAGCACCCAGAACAGGGGTGGATACGTCCAGACGATAGACCGCTCCTTGCTGTTTTCCATTTTTGTCCCTCCTGGCTAACCGGCAAACAACAGCTGGTATGCCGCCAGCAGCCTGGGTTCCTCGTGTCGCCATTCCAGCACGTGCTCAACCCGTTGCTTGCCATAGTCCCCCATGCTGGCGCGTTCCTCCGGCCGGTCGAGCAGGTAGAGTATCTTCTCGGCCAGGTCCTGCACGTCGTTGCGACGCGCATACAGCGACGCCTCCTGCGCGGAGAATCGCCCCTCGGCCAGGTCGAACTGCACAATCGGTTTGCCGAGGGCCATGTATTCCATGATCTTGTTCATGGTGGACTTGTCGTTCATTTCATTGGCGATGTCGGGATTCACGCAGACATCGGCCGTATTGAGCATGGCCAGCATATCCTCATCCGGCACCCGGCCGGTGAATGTCACGTAGTCCGCAACGCCCAGGCTCACGGCCAGCGCCTTCATTTCCTCCAGCGAGGTACCGCCGCCCACGAGCCCGAAATGCACGTCGGTACGCCCCTTGTCGTGCACGATGTATTGTGCCGCCCGCAGCAGGTAATCGATGCCTTCCTGTCTGCCCATCACGCCCACGTAACCGACCAGGTATCTTCTGCCCCGTTTGAGGCTTTCCACCGGGGGCAGAATGCGCAGACGGTCGAGTTTCGGCCCGCTGCGCACGACGAACACCCGGTCCGGCTCCATCCCGCCACGCTCGATGGCGATCCGCTTGTAGGATTCATTGGTAGCGATGGAAACATCCGCCAGCCGGAATGTCCAGCGCTCCCAGGCCAGCATCACCCGGTAGAAGAAATCGTGCCGGCCGAACTTGGCTTCGTACAGTTCCGGGTTGATGTCGTGGTGGTCGAACAGGAA
>CAYUFA010000141.1:0-4069 GCA_964443845.1 uncultured Ectothiorhodospiraceae bacterium | reverse complement strand
CGTTCATGCCAGGTCCCGCGCTGACGCGTCAGTGCCCGCCCATGCCGAAGCCGGAACCACCACCCCGATCGTCGCCGGGACCATAGCGATTGTCACGGCCGTAGTCGTAGGGTCCGCGCGGCCCGCTGCCCCGGTTGCCCATGCCGAAGCCGGAACCACTGCCGCGCTCGTCGCCGGGATAGCCATCTTCGCGGCCATACCCGTATGGACGATGCTGGTAACTGCGGTTGCCCATGCCGAAGCCGGAACCGCTGCTGCCGTCGTCGCCCTGGTGGTTGCCGCGGTTTTCCGGGCCGTAGCCCTGGCGTCCGCCCGGCCCGTAGCCGTAGGGCGCCTGCGGATAGCCACCCCACCGGGGGCCGTAGTCGAAGCGTCCGCCCCGACCATAGCCATAGGGAGCGGGCGGCGCATTACCGCGCTCGCTGCGACTGCCCATGCTGGCGCCGGAACTGCTGTCGTTTGGCGCTGGCGCTGGCGCTTGCGGTTGCTGTTGAGACTGGGGTTGTGGTTGCGATCCGCGGCCATACGGTCCCGGCTGGTAGCCACGGCCGTAGTCATAACCGCGTCCATAGCCGTATTCCGGGCCATAGCCGTAGCCCGGGCCGGTGTCGCGGTCATTGTGCCGGCTGGAACTGCCCATGCCAAAGCCGCTGGCGGTACCCATCGACAGCGTGCCGGCAAGGGCCAGCGCGGCGGCCAGGACGGAAATCCTGTAAGTCTTTTTCAAGATGTTTTCTCCTGTCAGGTTGTAGAGTAGTGCGATGCAGTGCGATCTGCCCGTCATGAGCGGGAGATCCGTGCCCCCTCCGGGATGATGCGCCACATTGATCGCAGGCGCAAAAATGCAGCGGTCGGATCCCGGTGGTTGCTTATATGGATGACCCTGAATCAAAGGTTCAGTACCCTTGATTGCCTGTCGACCAGGCTAAACGGTCTGACCCGTTAAGTTGCTGACCCGGCTTTGAAATCATCAATCAGCGGCAGCCCCTCGTCGCGCCAGCGCAGGAAGCCCCCGGCGATATTGGCCGCCTTGTCGATGCCGGCTTCCTGCAGGATGGACACCGCCATGGAGGAACGCCGGCCGGAACGGCAGAACGCCACTACCGGTTTGTCCTTTGGCACTTCGCTGACACGTGCGCGCAATTCACCCAGCGGTATGATCCGGGCCCCGGGAATGTGCTGTTCGCCGATGACCGTTTCCTCCGGCCCGCGCACGTCCAGCAGGTGCACGCGGTCCTGGTGGGCGGCGACCCAGTCCGGGTCCACCTCCGGCACGCCGGCAAATGTCAGGTGCACCGGCGCCCAGTCGGGTTCGGCCGGCAGTGTCTTCGGCTTGCCGCTGACCAGGTTGGCGGGCAGGGCGATATCGATCTGCCTGGGATGCGGCAGCTGCATCGCGTTCATATAGCCGACGAAGTCCGTCTTGTTGGCGCCACCGCCGATGCGTGGATTGAACATCTTCTCTTCGGCCACCGTGCTGACGGTGCGCCCGCTGTAGTCATGTGCCGGGTAGACCAGGCAGGCATCGGGCAGTGAGAATATCTGCCGGGTGATGGAATCGAACAGCGTGCCCGCATCGCCCTGCTGGAAGTCCGAGCGCCCGCAGCCACGAATCAGCAGGGCATCGCCGGTGAAGGCCATACTCCTGTCATTCAGTACATAGGTCAGGCACCCGTCCGTGTGCCCGGGTGTCGCCCGTACTTCCAGCTGATGTCTGCCGAACGGAATGATGTCCCCGTGCCTGAATCCGACATCGGCATTCTCCGCCCTCACGACAGCGGCGATGCCGATCCTGCAGCCGGTCTTGTGTGCGACCAGCCAGGAGCCGGTGACATGATCGGCATGGCAGTGGGTGTCGAGCGTATACAGGAGTTTCAGGTCGAGTTCGTGAATCAGAGCGAGATCGCGCATGTGCTGCTCGAATACCGGGTCGAGGATGATTGCTTCCCGGGTGTCGGCATCGGCAAGGAGGTAGGTATAGGTGGATGACACGGCATCATAGAGCTGGCGAAAAATCATGGCTGAATTCCTCCCGGTCTTTCCGTGAGACTTTGTCCGTTCAGGACTCATTGTTCCTGTCGCGCAGAGGTTGCTTCCATCATATCGATACCGGGTCATCGGTCAACATGTCCCGGCGCGACCGACCTGCCAGAGCCGTAACGCCTGGCGGCTTCCCGTACTTCATGAGCTGTCAGCGTGTAACAAGGGGCCGGGTCGTTTGATGCGTCAGCAGGATAATGTCTGGCTGTTTCCCGGTGAGGGCGAAATACGCGGGTTACGTTTCCTGTACTACTATTGGATATACTTATCCTTGCAAGTTGAACCGGTTTGCGGCTATGCGCAGACAGGCACCAGACCGGCAACCGGGAGAGCACCGCTGTTTGAATCCATCTGACAGTGAGGATACGAACCATGCCCAGATTCTTGATTGAAGTGCCTCACGAGGAGGAAATCATCGCATGCACGCATGCCGTCGAGATCTTCCTCAGGACCGGTTCACACTTCCTCAGCAAGGCGGACTGGGGCTGCAGGGACGGGATCCACAAGGCGTGGATCGTTGTGGATGTCGCAGGCAAGGACCAGGCCAGGGCGATCCTGCCACCGGCCTACCGCCCGCTGGCAACCATCGTGCAACTTAACAAGTTCACATTGGAGGAAATCGAGGATATCCGCCGGCATCACAAGAGCTAGCTTCACTCGCATCCCTGCGCCACTTCGCCAGGCAAGCCCGGGTCAATGCGTCGGGCTGCGCGGCTCCGGGCCGACCTGCGGCGGGGAAGCACGGCACCGGGGTGATCCAGTTCCGGCAACCGCGCCGGGCACCCTGACCGGAACCCGCGGACCCCCGGTTCAGGCGGTAATCGCCTTCGCCTCCGGCACGTCGGAGATCTTGATCGGCGCCAGCCACTGGTAGACGGTGCGGGTCAGCGCAGGCGGACCGACAAGCTTGAGCCGGCCGTCGCCGGTTGCGGCGGCAGGTGGTATCCCCCATCCACAACTCGATCATGGTCCGCAGGCCGGTCGTGAAGTAGACGTCGATTTCCTTGCCGGGATCGAGGTTGCACGGCTCGACCGTCCCGTTCTTCACCACGACCCACCAGTCAGCCAGCACCGTGCAGTCGGTGAAGTGGAAGCGGATGACAGTTTCGGTGCCGACGAGCCTGTCCGCAACGGCTACGCGGTCGAGGCCGACGTGGACGACCTGGAGAAGCTGCGCGGGTTGACCGCCCTCTCGCCGGTGTTCAGGACCCCCGCCTCCGGGGAATTGACGGGGTCAGTACCCTCTGCCGGCGATCGACCAGGATAAAAGGGTACTGATCCCTTGGTGCGCATCTCCAGTGCCACCCTGTTGATGGTGTTGCCGGATGGTGAGCGATCTAGAATCCAATCAACTCAGCATGCAGGCCTTGCGCCTTCGCCGCATTCACAAATTCGATGGAATTGAGGCTATCCGGGTTGTATTCAATCAGCATTAAATGCGGTGTCTCGTCACGGTATGACGCAGCCATGACACCACCCATTGCCAGGACAACATCACGGAAATTTTCACGCTCCTCATGTGACGTGTCTTCATCGATATGCAAGGTAACTTCTGCGAGTCTGGTATCCAAACCACACCTCCTGCATCAGGCTTGATGTGTAATAAATCAGGGTAATTATCGGCTACAAAAAGGCGCGTCCGCCTTGACGTGGATTAATATTTCCGCGAACGACAGGCTGTCAGGCCACAGTCTGTCAAAGGGCGCGCAGGGCGAGAAACAGGGATCAGCACCCGGTGCTTGCTGATATTGCCGGCCGTGATTGCCTGCCGATCCAGTCCAGCCGGAGACCCTCGCGCTCAATCCCGGTGGCCGGGTGCCGGTACCGGAGGAGGACGGCCTGGTGCTGGCAGCGGGGAATGGGGGCGGAGCTCCATGCTCACGACGATCCGGAACGATGATTCTCCGGCTCTGTTTGTCCCGGTCGGGTAGCACACCGACAGGGTATGTGTCCGGCCCCGTTTTCGATCAGTCCGTGAACAGCCCGTAGTGGTAGGCGCCTTCGATCACGCCGCTGGTGTAATAGCCTT
>CAYUFA010000140.1:0-4120 GCA_964443845.1 uncultured Ectothiorhodospiraceae bacterium | reverse complement strand
GGTCGGGAGTTCGAATCTCTCCGGGCGTACCAATAATTCAGAGCATCAACAAATGGTTAGCGCGCTACGCGTTAGCCACTGTTAGCTTCAGTACCAGCAGTGCCGGGCTTTCCAATTCAGACCCGGTATGCTGTCTCGATCAGTTCCTCCCGTTCGGGGGGAGGGTAGTGGGTCGTAATGTCGTCGTTGTGGTGACCCGGCAACACCTTATGCGCTTCTAGGGCACCGGGAACCTCGTGCCGGAATAGGACAAGTCTCCGATTGTCGGACATGTGGATAGCGACTGGCTATCACTGGAATCGGAATAATCGATTAGCAGGATTACCAGGTGGGGTCCAGACTCTGCTCAGGTTCCGGCGTAAAGCCTCCGGCCAGTGATCAGGTGCAGGCAACGAAGGCTTGTAACAGGCTCGAGCCGCTGCTGCGCTGCTCCGGTTTGCAATGGCGAGCGTGACTTCGCGCAGAAGTTCTACGCCGGTGAAGACAAGTGAAACCTGCTCGGTAACCACGACCTGGAGTCACGATGTTCTCGACGGATCAAGCTGGTGAGATTTACCGCCAGGACCGGAGGAAAATATGAACGCAAAGACTGACAAGAACGCGGGCAAATGCCCGGTTATGCACACAACGGCTGGAGTGAAGTCGAATCGGGACTGGTGGCCACACCAGTTGGACCTGAAGCTGCTCCAGCAAAACTGTCCTCTATCCAGTCCTCTGGGCGAGGCGTTCAACTACGCGGAGGAATTCAACAAACTCGACCTCAAGGCCGTGAAGAAGGACCTGTACGCGCTGATGACCGACTCGCAGGACTGGTGGCCGGCGGACTATGGCCACTACGGGCCGCTCTTCATCCGGATGGCGTGGCACGGTGCGGGCACCTACCGCACCGGTGATGGCCGCGGTGGAGCAGGTTCGGGCCAGCAACGCTTCGCGCCGCTCAACAGCTGGCCGGACAACGTGAACCTCGACAAGGCGCGCCGGCTGCTTTGGCCGATCAAGCAGAAGTACGGCAACAGGATCTCCTGGGCCGACCTCATGATCCTCGCCGGCAACTGCGCCCTGGAGTCGATGGGCTTCAAGACCTTCGGTTTCGGCGGCGGGCGTGCGGACGTCTATGAACCCGAGGAAGACACCTACTGGGGATCCGAGACCGAGTGGCTCGGCGACCAGCGCCACACCGGTGAGCGGGATCTCGAGAATCCCCTCGCCGCCGTGCAGATGGGCCTGATCTACGTGAACCCGGAAGGGCCGGGCGGCAGACCGGACCCGCTCGCGTCCGGCCGTGAGGTCCGGGAGACCTTTGCGCGCATGGCGATGAACGATTACGAGACCGTCGCGCTCACCGCCGGCGGCCACACCTTCGGCAAGTGCCACGGTGCCGGCGATGCGGCGCTGGTCGGACCGGCACCCGAGGCTGCCGGCTTCGAACAGCAGGGCCTCGGCTGGAAAAGCGGCTTTGGCAGCGGTAAAGGGGGTGATCAGATCGGCAGCGGTCTGGAAGGCGGATGGACACCGACCCCGACGCAGTGGGACAACAGCTATCTGGATATGCTGTTCGGCAACGAGTGGGAGCTGACGAAAAGCCCGGCGGGTGCCTGGCAGTGGACGCCGAAGGAGATGACCGACGGAAATATGGCGCCGGCCGCCGACGATGCCTCGAAGCGGGTCCCGATCATCATGACCGATGCGGACATGGCAATGCGCATGGACCCGATCTATGAGCCTATCGCACGTCACTTCCACGAGCACCCGGAGGAATTCGCCGACGCCTTTGCCCGCGCCTGGTTCAAGCTGACCCACCGCGACATGGGTCCGCGCTCGCGCTACCTCGGTCCGGAGGTCCCGGCAGAGGAACTGATCTGGCAGGACCCCGTTCCATCGGTCGATCATGCGCTGATCGACGCGGCCGACAGCGCGGACCTCAAGGCCAGGATCCTTGCCGCGGGGCTGTCCGTCTCCGCACTGGTCTCGACCGCCTGGGCCTCGGCGGCAAGCTTCCGCGGCTCCGACAAGCGCGGGGGGGCGAACGGGGCGCGCATCCGGCTCGCGCCGCAGAAGGACTGGGAGGCCAATCAGCCCGCCCGCCTGGCGCAGGTGCTGAAAACCCTCGAGGAGGTCCGGAACGACTTCAACGCCGCGCAGGCCGGCGGCAAGCAGGTGTCGCTCGCCGACCTGATCGTGCTTGGCGGTTGCGCCGCCATCGAGCAGGCGGCGCAGAACGCCGGGCATAAAATCGAGGTGCCCTTCGCACCGGGACGCACGGATGCCACGCAGGAACAAACCGATGTGGACGCCTTCGCCGTACTCGAACCGGTCGCGGACGGGTTCCGCAACTACCAGAAGGCCAAATACAGCGTGTCGGCCGAGGAGTTGCTGGTCGACAAGGCGCAGCTCCTCACGCTCACCGCGCCGGAGATGACGGTTCTCGTCGGTGGCATGCGCGTGTTGAACGCGAATGTCGGACAGTCTCGACACGGTGTCTTCACCCGGCACCCCGGGACACTCAGCAACGACTTCTTCGTCAACCTGTTCGACATGGGTACGGAGTGGAAGGCAACCTCGGAAGACCAGGACCAGTTCGAAGGGCGCGACCGCGCAACCGGCGAACTGAAATGGACCGCCACCCGCGTCGACCTCGTGTTCGGCTCGAACTCGCAACTGCGTGCGATTGCAGAGGTCTACGCGCAGGACGATGCCCGGGAGAAGTTCGTGCAGGACTTCGTGGCGGCCTGGAACAAGGTCATGAACGCGGACCGTTTCGACCTTTCCTGAGCCCGGCTGAAGGGTCTTCCTGCGGGGATTACCTGGGCCCCGGCGCAATCTGTTAACACATTACTGCGTGAATACAGGAATGGGAGAACGAACCGGAAGCACATCGTGCAGGGCACTAACCCGCATATGGAGGTCTACCTGTAGTGGTTCTTGAAGCTCTCCAGCACGCGCAGGTAGTTTGCCCGCTCGAAGGCGCGTGGATTCGCCACATTGCGATGGCTCATGGTGCCGCGCATCTGCCCCACCGACTCGAATCCGCGACCCTCCATCCACTGCTGCAATCCCTCCACCAGCCGGGAGGCATAGGCGGGCCCGTTGCGCAGCAAGGCAGAGGTCGTCATCACCGCATCGGCTCCCGCCAGCAAGTACTTGATCACCTCGGCGGGACCTTCCACACCGCGCGTGGCGCCCAGTGAGGCATTTATGTGTCCGTGCAGCAGGGCAATCCACAACAGCGGCGCGCGTATTTCGCCGGCTGAGCTCAACGGCAAGGTCGGCTGTACCTCAAGCTCATTGATGTCGATGTCCGGCTGGAAGAAGCGGTTGAACAGTACCAGGGCGTCGGCACCCGCCGCGTCCAGGCGCCGGGCCAGGTGCCCCATCGCGGTAAAGAACGCGCTGAGTTTGAGGGCCACCGGGATACTGACCGTTGACTTGACCGCCTCCAGGATGTCCACATAGCCCTGCTCGACCTGCGCGCTGGATACCTCGAGGTCTGCATGCACGCCGTAAATGTTCAACTCCAGACCGGCCGCCCCGGCCTCCTGCAGTTGCCGCGCATACTGCATCCAGCCTTCGCTGGTGACGCAGTTCAGGCTGGCAATGACCGGAACCTCCAGATCCTCAGCCGCCCGCCGGACCAGCTCCAGATAGCTGTCCGGTCCCACGTCGTAGGCATCGATCTGCGGAAAATAGCTCAGTGACTCGGCAAAGCTCAAGGTCCCCGATTCCATGAGGTGGGAAAAGGCTTCGTTGTCGTGGCGAATCTGCTCTTCGAACAGCGAAAACATCACGATTGCCGCGACGCCGCCGTCCTCCAGCCGCTTCATACCCTCCAGCGTGCCCGACAACGGCGACGCCGAGGCAACGACGGGATGCCTGAGATCCAGCCCCATATAGGTGGTGGTGAGATCCATAGTGTGTTCCCCGATTACCTAGAGTTTGACAGCCGCGTCCGGATGGAAATGACTCCCGCTGCGGCTGGCCATCTCTTCATAGATTTCCCATTTCTGATCCACGACCTGCTGCGCCAGCCCCATCAGGTGTTCGCTTTCGGCCGGGTGTGCCCGGGATAGCATTTTGTAGCGCAATTCATTGAGCGCATAGTCCTTGAGCTTTACCGTCGGAC
>CAYUFA010000139.1:0-4226 GCA_964443845.1 uncultured Ectothiorhodospiraceae bacterium | reverse complement strand
GTGACCTGGAACAGGTTTGCCCGGTCCAGGTTTGCCAGACTGAGGTCACACTGACTCATGTCCGCGTCGGGGAACTCGCAACCACCGAGGTTCATGCCCCTGAAATTGCATCCGCTCAGGTCACACAGCTGGAAGGAGGATTCCCGCAGCTGCATCGCAGCAAAGTTGACGCCGGTCAGGCTCGTCTGCTCGACACGGGTGTGCAGGAACACGGCCTTCCCGGTCGAGGCATCGTCCATCTCGCTGGAAACGATGACGGCATTCCGGAAGTTGGCACCGGACAGATCGGCCGCAACGAATGTGGCTCCTTCGATACCGGCACCGGAAAAATCCGCATTCTGCAGCCTGGCACCGGAGAAATCCGTCCCTGCCAGGTGGCAACCCCGGAAGCAGGCGCCCTGCAGGTCCGCACCGCTGAAATCACAATCCGCAAGATCCCTGTCGGACAGATCGATACCGGCCAGTTTGCAGTTCTGGAACGATGTTTCGTCAAGCCCGGCCCGGGACAACACCACACCTGTCAGGTCCGATTCGACAAAGGAGGCACCGCCCAGGTCACGGGTGGAGAAATCCAGTCCGTGCAGATCGCACCGGATGAACTGGCACTGTTGCAGGTTCCCGGGCAAGGATTGCTGTCCGGAGAGATCCACGGATTCGAAAATGACGCCCTCGAATAACGCGCCGCCGAAGTTCACGCGATCCAGGCGGGTGCTGCGAAATTCCGTCGCCTGCAGGCGGGCGCCGGAGAAATCCGATCCGGCCAGCACACAGTCTTCGAACACGGCGTCTCGCAGGTCGCTGCCGACCAGGCTGGCCTCGCTCACATCGCAACCCCGGAACTTCGTAGCGTTACAGTTTGCCTGCTCCAGCACCGCCCCGTGCAGGTCGGTCCCTTCAAAGTCGGCCTCCGCCAGGAGCGCGTGACGGAATGACGCCTGCCGCAGTGCGGAACGGCCCATGCTGTAGCCCTGCACACCGGCGTCTTCCAGCACCGTGGCAGTCGCCTCGTCCAGTTCGAGATCGGCCAGCGGCACATCGACGCCAGCATCGGGACCTGCCGGCGCCAGACCGCAACGGAAAGAAACTCCGGCCAGATTGGCGTGATCCAGATCCGCACCGTCACAACTGCAGTTGTTGAATATGGCCCCGGACAGATCCGTCCCCTGCAGGGCACAACGATCCAGCACGCACCGGTCGAGCACGGCGGATGCCACGGTGGCGTCTTTCAGGGTGGCACCGGCCAGGTCGCAGCCGTCGAAGACCGCATGGGACAGGTCCCGTCCGGACAGTTCCATCCCCGCGAGCGGGGCACCGGAGATGTGGACACTCTCCTGCTCCAGGGCCGAGTCCAGGAAGGTAACCAGCGCATCAAGGGTTGTAACGACGGCCATGGTATTTACCTGACCTTGCCAAGTTTGGTCATTTTCAGATTGGCCTGTTCGAAATCGACATTATTGATTCCGGCATCCAGAAATTCCGCGGCATACAGGTTGGCGCCACGCAGGTTCGTGCCCTCCAGCTGTGCCTTTTCCAGTGTGGCCTCGAACAGGTTGGCAAATGCCAGGGTGGTGTTCGCCAGCCGTGCCTTCGCCAGCTTTGCATTCCTGAGATCGGCATACTCCAGTCTTGCCTCGCCCAGATCACACGCGATCAGGTTCACGTCATGCATGTCCGCGCAGGAAAAATCGGCCTGGACGCAGCGTGCACCCTCGAAATTCGCACCCTCGAGCTGACACCAGGCAAATGATGTACCGGAAAAATCGCACTGGTCCGAGGCGCGTGCGCCGGTCATGTCGGAACGGCTGAAACTGCTGTGCAGGGCCGTTACCTTGTCCAGCCTGATGTCCTGAAGCAGTGCATCCGACAGGATGACGAGATTGAGATCCGCTTCCTCGAAGGAGGCCCCGGTCAGCGTGGCCTTGCAGAAATGACTGCCACGCAGGGAAGCCTTGCTGAAATCCGCGCCACTGCCCTGTACCTCGTCGAAATTCACCGACTGTGCCACACAGGACTCGAGAATGGTCTCCTCCAGGCCGGCGCCCTCCAGGCTGGCGCCGGACAGTGTGGCGCCGGTCAGATCGGCTGCCTTCAGGTTCGCACCCTGCAGGTTCACCTGGGTAAGATTGGCCCCCGCCAGATTGGCGCCACTCAGATCCACCCTGGCAAAGCTGCACTGTCGCAGGTCCAGTCCGGACAGGTCGGCCTCACGCAGATCGGCGCCGCTGAAATCCATGCCGGCGAGGTCCAGGCCGGTCAGGTCTTCCTGCAGGAAGCTGTCCCCGGCCAGCACCCGCGCCTGCACGTGTTCACGGGTCAGCGGATTCACCTCGTGGCTCTCGATCCCCAGTGCCGCCAGCAGTTCAGCTTCCTTCTGCTTATCATCGTCCGAGGCTTCCGGCAGATTGTCCGGGTCCAGCCCGGCATCCCTGATTGCACGGTTTACCTCCGCCTCGGCATCAACCAGCAATGCTTCCGTGTCAGTCGTGTCGTCAGCTGCCGGCACCACGTTGCCCACGGGTTCCGGTTCTTCTTCCTCCAGTTCCTGTGCCAACTCCGCCTTGCGCCGGTTCAGCAGGGCATAGCATTCGTCCACGGCCATGGACTCGCTGTCGAGCGCCTCGGCAGTCACCAGGATATCCCGGATATCCTCCATCTCACCGGAATCCGTACGCGACCAGCCACGCCAGACCAGCACCAGCTGTTCCGCGTCCATGTCGACCCAGAGGGTATCCAGGTTCATGCGGATTTCCTGGAAGGACTTTCCGATCGATGCGTCACTGGAGTGTGTGCGGGTAAAGCAGCGCACCCGCACTCCCGGCAGGCCTGTCCGGTAATCCGCTATCTCGGGGTGCATATTGGTGACCTGTAGCATCTCGTTGCCGGACAGGTAACCGTCCTGCTGCAGGTACGGGTGTGCGGCGTTGAAATACGTGGGATCGAAATCGTCCGGAAACCACGGCCATTTCTGTTCCAGCCAGCGCTTGTTGTAGGTACCCAGCTTCCGGCTGCGGAACTCCCAGCCGGCGTTGAGTGGCCCGAACCCGGCAGGCGGAGGCTTGTGATCCGGGTGCGAGATGCGCAGCGCCGGGTCCTCGATATTGGGCAACGGCCAGGTCTCTGTTCCGTTTTCCTGATCCCGCTTGCCATATCCCTTTCCCACCGGGTTCTGTCCGAAGCCGGCCCCGCCGAAACTGTTTTCGTAGCGCAGTTCCATGCTCGTGAAGGGAACCGGCGGCGTCACGCCGGTCATTCCGGCCCTGCGTTGCCACATGCGGTCACCGGTGACGATCAGATCCCTGGCCCGGTCATTGACGGCGAGGCGCACGGGGCAGGACGTCACCGGGGTCCCGGCAGGCGCATGCGCATGACCCACCAGGAACAGGTCCGCGTGCCGCTTGAAATACACGAAATCCGACGAGTAACGGATACTGCCCGTTTGCGCGTCATCATCGGGATAGTATTCATCGCCGGTCGGGAAATCCTGTTCCTCTACCACTTTGACAGTCTGATTGTGCCGTAACCGGAAACTTCCCTTGACGATGAATGTCGCACTGTGCCGGGGAAAGGACAGTCTGCCCGGGAACAGCGCAAAACTGAAAGGCGTTTCATTGATGACGTCCATAAATTCCGGCTTCTGGCATTATGTGCATGCGGTGACAACTGAATACACGACAGGCCACTGTCGCAGACAGAAATACTCAACCAAGTTCAATCTTGTCGCCCTTCATGCTCACATTCGAGCCTTTCATCTTGATCGGCTTGCTTCCCGCATTGATGTCCACCCCTGACCCGGATATATCCATCTCCTTGGTGGCCTTCAGGCTGATCTTTCCCTTGCCTGACTCGATCGTGATATCACCCGACGACGCATTGATCTGAACCTTGTTATCAGTTCCCCCCCACATGGTTGCAGACTTGTCCTTCAGGAGTTTCACCGTGCAACCACCGGCGGCATATAATATTTCCGGTGCCTTTTCGTGGACATGCACGCTCGCATCCCGGTCCACCTTCTTGTCCTTGAAGGCCTTGTAGTCCTTGTTGGCTGAAATATCCACCGCCATTGAGGTGGACACCTTGAGGCCGATAAACGCATCATAGGTGGCGGCCAGTTGCTGGGAGTGCTTGGCACCCACGAAGGTTTCGCTGGTGAAATCACCGATCTTTACCTCGCAACTGCCGGTAACGTGCTTGTGCTCTTTCCCGTTGACCCAGGTCTTCTTGTCGCT
>CAYUFA010000138.1:0-4349 GCA_964443845.1 uncultured Ectothiorhodospiraceae bacterium | reverse complement strand
GGTTAATGGCCACAATCAATCAGTTAGTGCGCAAGCCGCGCTCCCGGAAACGGGAAAAAAGTACCGTCCCCGCGCTGGAGTCGTGTCCCCAGAAGCGCGGTGTCTGCACGCGCGTCTACACCACGACCCCGAAAAAGCCGAACTCCGCGCTGCGCAAGGTCGCCCGTGTGCGCCTGACCAATGGTTTTGAAGTGACCACTTACATCGGTGGCGAAGGCCACAACCTGCAGGAACACTCGGTCGTGCTGATCCGCGGCGGCCGTGTCAAGGATTTGCCGGGTGTGCGGTATCACACCGTGCGCGGCAGCCTGGACACCTCGGGCGTGACCAGTCGCCGCCAGGGCCGTTCCAAGTACGGCGCCAAGCGTCCGAAGTCCTGATCCGGCTCACGAACCGTTCCACGAACTGTTATTTGAGAAAGCGCAATGTCCAGAAGAAGAGTCATCGGGTCCCGCGAGATCCTGCCTGATCCGAAGTACGGGAATCTCATGCTGGCCAAGTTCATCAACATGGTCATGGAATCCGGCAAGAAGTCGGTTGCGGAGCGCATCGTCTACGGTGCGCTGAACCAGATCGAAAGCAAGGGCAACAGCAACCCGGTCGAAGTGCTCGACAAGGCGCTGGACAATGTGCGCCCGATGGTCGAGGTGAAGTCCCGTCGCGTCGGCGGTGCCACCTACCAGGTGCCGGTGGAAGTGCGCCCGGTGCGACGCACGACGCTGGCCATGCGCTGGGTGCTCGATGCCGCGCGCAAGCGTAGCGAGAAGTCGATGCCGCTGCGCCTGGCCGGTGAACTGCTGGAAGCGGCCGAGAGCCGCGGTGCTGCCGTGAAGAAGCGTGAAGATACGCACCGCATGGCGGAAGCCAACAAGGCGTTTTCGCATTACCGCTGGTAATCCACTGCCAGCTTGAACGAACAGGACCACGATCGTGCCACGGACCACACCCATCGAGCGCTACCGGAACATCGGTATTTCCGCGCACATCGATGCGGGAAAGACCACGACGACCGAGCGCGTGCTGTTCTACACGGGCGTCAGTCACAAGATCGGCGAGGTGCATGACGGCGCCGCGACCATGGACTGGATGGAGCAGGAACAGGAGCGTGGTATCACCATCACCTCCGCGGCGACGACCTGCTTCTGGAAGGGCATGGCCAAGCAGTACCCGCAGCACCTCATCTATATCATCGTCACCCCGGGTCACGTCGACTTCACCATCGAGGTGGAGCGTTCCATGCGCGTGCTGGACGGCGCCTGCATGCTGTACTGCGCGGTCGGCGGGGTACAGCCGCAGTCCGAGACCGTCTGGCGCCAGGCCAACAAGTACCATGTGCCGCGCCTCGCGTTCGTGAACAAGATGGACCGCGCCGGCGCCGACTTCTTCAAGGTCGAGCGCCAGTTGCGCCAGCGGCTGCTGGCCAACCCGGTGCCGGTGCAGATCCCGATCGGGGCCGAGGAGTCCTTCAGGGGCGTGGTCGACCTGGTCAAGATGAAGGCGATCCTCTGGTCCGAGGCGGACCTGGGCATTACCTTCACCTACCAGGACATTCCGGACGAGCTGCTCGAGAGCGCCCGCCAGTGGCGCGAAAAGATGGTCGAGGCCGCCGCCGAGGGCAGCGAGACCCTGATGGAGAAGTACCTGGAGTCGGGTGAACTGAGCGAGGCAGAGATCATCTCGGGTCTGCGCCAGCGTACCATCGGGCTGGAAATCGTGCCGATGCTGTGCGGTTCCGCATTCAAGAACAAGGGCGTGCAGGCCATGCTCGACGCGGTGATCGATTACCTGCCGGCGCCGACCGAGGTGCCGGCGATCAAGGGCGTCGACCTGGACACGGAGCAGCCGATCGAGCGGCATGCCAGCGACGACGAGCCGTTCGCCGCGCTCGCCTTCAAGATCGCCACCGACCCCTTCGTCGGTACGCTGACCTTCATCCGCGTGTATTCCGGCGTGCTGGTGTCCGGTAGCAGCGTGCGCAACTCCACCAACGGCAACAAGGAACGCATCGGCCGCATCCTGCAGATGCACGCCAACCAGCGCGAGGAACTGAAGGAAGTGCGCGCCGGTGATATCGCGGCCTGTGTCGGCCTGCGGGATATCGTGACCGGCACCACCCTGTCCGCGCTGGACAAGTCCGTGATGCTGGAGCGCATGGAGTTCCCGGATCCCGTGATCTCGGTTGCGGTCGAGCCGAAGACCAAGTCCGACCAGGAGAAGATGGGGCTCGCCCTGCAGAAACTGGCGCAGGAAGACCCGTCGTTCCGCGTGCGTACCGACGAGGAATCCGGCCAGACGATCATCTCCGGCATGGGCGAACTGCACCTGGAGATCATCGTCGAGCGCATGAAGCGCGAATTCAAGGTGGATGCCAACGTCGGCGCGCCGCAGGTGGCTTACCGCGAGACCATTCGCAAGACGGTCGAAGCGGAAGGCAAGTTCGTGCGCCAGTCCGGCGGCCGCGGCCAGTACGGCCATGTCTGGCTGCGCCTGGAGCCGCGCGAACCGGGCAGCGGTTACGAGTTCGTCAACGGCATCGTTGGCGGCGTGGTGCCGAAGGAATATATCCCGGCGGTGGACAAGGGTGTGCAGGAACAGATGCAGAACGGCGTAATCGCCGGCTATCCGATGGTCGACGTCAAGGTCACCGCCTTCGACGGTTCGTACCATGACGTGGACTCCAACGAAATGGCCTTCAAGATCGCCGGCTCGATGGGGTTCCGCGAGGGCGCGATGAAGGCCAAGCCGGCGCTGCTGGAACCGATCATGGCGGTGGAAGTGGAAACGCCGGAGGAATACATGGGTGATGTCATGGGCGATCTCAATCGCCGGCGCGGCGTCATCGGCGGCATGGAAGACAACGCCGGCATCAAGGTCCTGCGTGCCGAGGTGCCGCTGGCCGAGATGTTCGGCTACTCCACCGCGCTGCGTTCGCAGACCCAGGGCCGCGCGACCTACACCATGGAGTTCCAGAAGTATATGGAAGCCCCGGCCATGGTTGCCGAGGCGGTCATCAAGAAAGCGTCCTGATCTTTTGATTATTTGACAAACACAGAGGAATCCAGTCGTGTCAAAGGAAAAATTTGAACGAACGAAGCCGCACGTAAACGTAGGAACGATTGGTCACGTGGACCACGGCAAGACGACGCTGACGGCGGCGATCACGAAGGTGATGGCGGAGACGCACGGTGGTACGTTCAAGGCCTATGACCAGATTGACAATGCGCCGGAGGAGCGTGCGCGCGGGATTACGATTGCGACGGCGCACGTGGAGTACGAGAGTCCGAAGCGTCACTATGCGCACGTGGACTGTCCGGGGCACGCGGACTACGTGAAGAACATGATCACGGGTGCGGCGCAGATGGACGGAGCGATTCTGGTGGTGAGTGCGGCGGACGGTCCGATGCCGCAGACGCGGGAGCACATTCTGCTGAGTCGTCAGGTGGGTGTTCCGTACATTCTGGTGTACATGAACAAGGCGGACATGGTGGATGATGCGGAGCTGCTGGAGCTGGTGGAGATGGAGATCCGGGAGTTGCTGGACAGTTACGATTTTCCGGGTGATGACACGCCGATCGTGACGGGTTCGGCGCTGAAGGCGCTGGAGGGTGACACGAGCGAGATCGGGATTCCGTCGATTGTGAAGCTGGTGGAGGAGATGGACCGTTACATTCCGGAGCCGGAGCGTGCGGTGGATGGTGCATTTCTGATGCCGGTGGAGGACGTGTTTTCGATTTCCGGGCGTGGCACGGTGGTGACGGGACGAGTCGAGCGTGGTGTGGTCAAGGTTGGCGACGAGGTTGAGATTGTGGGCATCAACCCGACGACGAAGACGACGTGCACGGGTGTGGAGATGTTTCGCAAGCTGCTGGACCAGGGTCAGGCGGGAGACAACGTGGGTGTGTTGCTGCGTGGCACGAAGCGCGAGGAGGTTGAGCGTGGTCAGGTGCTGGCGAAGCCGGGTTCGATCACGCCGCACACGAAGTTTGAGTGTGAGGTATACGTGCTGAGCAAGGACGAGGGTGGTCGTCACACGCCGTTTTTCAGCAATTACCGGCCGCAGTTTTATTTTCGCACGACGGACGTGACGGGGGCGTGTGATCTTCCGGAGGGTGTGGAGATGGTGATGCCTGGTGACAACGTGAAGATGACGGTGAGTCTGATCAGTCCGATTGCGATGGAAGAGGGGTTGCGGTTTGCGATACGCGAGGGTGGTCGCACGGTTGGCGCCGGCGTGGTATCGAAGATCATCGAATAGACAGGTTGGTCTCGAACGGGGGCGGTCCCCCGCTCGAGACCACAAATTGTAGGAGCGCTTTTCAAGCGCGACAGTCGCGGATGAGATCCGCTTT
>CAYUFA010000137.1:0-4398 GCA_964443845.1 uncultured Ectothiorhodospiraceae bacterium | reverse complement strand
TGCCGGTCAGCGCGTCCTGCCGGTTGAGGGCCGTGATCAGCTCCAGGTAACACCGGCCGTCGCGGACGGCCTGCTCGCAGATCGACTCGATCATGGCAAGGTACTGGTCGCTGCCGGCCGCGATACCGGGACGGCGGGTACGGTCATGCAGATCGTGCCGGCGGGCTGTCTCCGGTGGAGTTTCCTGCACCCAGGTATCCAGGGCATTCAGGTCGATGGTCTCCTGATGATGTGCTGGCCAGCGTGCCTGCAGCGGCCGTTCCTGTTGCCTGCCGGGCACGATTCTCGAATCCGTTGCCGCCGTCCGGTTGCCGCGGCCCTGACCGGAAATCGGTGTGACGGCCCGGTCAGCCGCGTGCTCCGTATTGTCGCGCGTGATTTCAGGGTAATCCTCGCCGGCACACCAGGCTGTAACCTGTGCAACGGGAAAGTGTGAACGATGTACGGCGGGCAGGGCTGCCCGGGTGGGAGTTCAGGGCGCAGCGCCGGACTGCAGGATCCACTCCAGGATTCCGGCGGGTTCCCGCACGGCGGCATCCGCGGCCCAGGCATGCGGATCGTCCTGTGGCTGGAGATAACCGAACAGGGCCACCAGGGTGTGCATGCCGGCATTGCGGCCGGCCTCGATGTCGCGTTGTGCGTCACCGACGTAGACGCACTGTTCCGGGCGCGAGCCGGCAAGCGCGCAGGCGTGCAGCAACGGGGCCGGGTGCGGCTTGCGTTGTTCCAGCGTGTCGCCGCTCACCACGCAGGCCGCGCGCGTGTACAGGCCGAGGGCGCTGAGCAGCGGATCGGTGAGCCAGCCGGGCTTGTTGGTGACCACGCCCCAGTTCAGGCCGCGCTGCTCCAGTGCGGCGAGCAATGCTGCCATGCCGGGAAACAGCCGGGTCCGGACCGCCAGGTTGTCGCGGTAGATGGCCAGCAGGCGCTGGCGCAGCGGTTCGAACGCAGGGTCGGTGCGGATCAGGCCGAAGCCCAGCTCGATCAGGGCGATCCCGCCATGCGAAACCACCGGCCGGATCTGCTCGAACGGCAGCGGGGGCTGCCCCTGTTCCGTGCGTACCGCGTTGAGTGCAGCGGCGAGATCCGGCGCGGTATCCAGCAGGGTACCGTCCAGGTCGAACAGCACGGTCCGGATAGCTGCCGGCGCTCCAGCCATGCGCTGTCAGGCCTTGCGGAAACAGGCGAGGTAGTTGACCGACACGTCGTTGCCGAGCCGGTATTCCTGCGTGAACGGGTTGTAGCTCATGCCGCTGAGATCGACCAGTTGCAGGCCGGCCGCGCGCGCCCAGGCCTCCATCTCGGACGGGCGGATGAACCTCGCGTAGTCGTGGGTGCCCTTCGGCAGCAGTTGCAGCAGGTATTCCGCACCGACCACGGCAAACAGCCACGACTTCGGGTTGCGGTTGATGGTCGACAGAAAGACGTGTCCGTCGGGGCGCACCAGCTCCGCCAGTGCCCGGATGGTGGTTGCCGGATCGGGGACATGCTCGAGCATTTCCATGCAGGTCACCGCGTCGAAGCTGCCGGGAAATTCCGCGCCCATCTCCTCGGCGGTCGTCTGCCGGTAGTCGATCTCCAGTCCCGACTCGTGCCGGTGCAGGCGGGCCACGCCCAGTGGCGCCTTGCCCATATCGATACCGGTCACCCGCGCGCCGCGCACCGCCATGGCCTCGCTGAGCAGGCCGCCGCCACAGCCGACGTCGATCACCTGCTTGCCGGCCAGCCCGGCGATGCGGTCGATGTAGTCGAGCCGTAGCGGGTTGATGTCGTGCAGGGGTTTGAACTCGCTGTTCGGGTCCCACCAGCGGCTGGCAAGCTTTTCGAATTTCTCGATCTCGCCTGGGTCGACGTTCTGTTCCGGTGCATTCATGACGGGCTCCCGATCCGTTGTTGCCAGTCCTGTGCACGGGCCAGGATCTCCGCGCCGTCGAGCGTGGTCAGGCGTCGTTGCTTGAGCAGGTGCCGGCCCGCCACCCAGACATCAGTGACCTGCTCGCGGCCGCTGGCATAGACCAGTTGCGATACCGGTTCGTAGAGCGGGCGCGTTTCGAGCGTGTCGAGATTGATGGCGGTCACGTCGGCCCACTTGCCCGGTACCAGTGACCCGGTCTGCTCGCCCAGCCCGAGCGCGCTGGCGCCGTTCAGCGTGGCCATGCGCAGCACCGTGTGCGCGGGCAGGGCGCTGGCGTCGTCGCTGGCGAGCTTGCCGAGCAGCGCCGCCGTGCGCATCTCGCCGATCATGTCGAGGTCGTTGTTGCTGGCGGCGCCGTCCGTGCCCAGTGCCACGTTGACCCCGGCGGCCAGCAGCGTCTGCGCCGGGCAGACCCCGCTGGCCAGCTTGAGATTGGATTCGGGGCAATGCACCACGTGGCCGCCGGCCGCGGCAAACGCGTTGATCTCCGCCGGATCCAGTTGCGTCATGTGTACCGCCAGCAGGTCCGGTGCGACCAGACCCAGTGCATGCAGCCGCGCCAGCGGCCGCTGACCGGTCAGCTCCAGCGCCCGGTCCACTTCCCCGGCGGTTTCGTGCACGTGCATGTGTATGCCGAGATCGAGTTCATCGGCCAGCGTGCGCAGGTGTGTCAGTGGTGCATCCGAAACCGTGTAGGGCGCGTGCGGTGCAAACAGCGTGCGGATCAGCGGGTCACCGCGGTAGTGGTCGTGTACGGCGAGCCCCTTCGAGATGTACTCGCCGGCATCCGCGGCCCACACGGTGGGGAAGTCCAGCACGATGAGCCCCACGCAGGCGCGCATGCCGCAGGCGGCTGCGGCGCGGGCCGTGATGTTCGGGAAGTAGTACATGTCGTTGAAGCAGGTGGTGCCGCACCGCAGCATTTCGGCCATGGCGAGCTGGCTGCCGTCATGGACGAATTCCTCGTTGACCCAGCGCGCCTCGGCCGGCCAGATGTGGTTGTTGAGCCAGTCGTGCAGCGGCAGGTCGTCCGCCAGCCCGCGCAGCAGCGCCATCGCGGCGTGGGTGTGTGCGTTCACGAAGCCCGGTACCAGCAGGTGGGCAGCCAGCTCGTGTTCGGTATCGGCGCGGTACGTGGCGCGGGCCTCCTTGTCCGGCAACAGGTCGACGATGCGACCCTCGTCCACCACCAGGGTGTGGTGCTCCAGCACCCGTTCATCCGGCTCGACCGGTGCGATCCAGCGGCTGTGGATGAGGGTGTCGACGGTATGCATGCAGAAAATCCGGGAGCCAGGACCGTGCAGTATAGCGAAGGGCGGGCAGGGCAGGTAGCCGGGCCCGGGCGCTGCCCGGGCCCGGCCGTGGCGCTTCAGGCCACCTGATGCATGTGCACGTCCTGTTGCGGATAGGGAATGCTGATGCCGTGCTCGTCGAAGGACTGCTTGATCTGCTGCAGCAGGTCGGAACGCACGTTCCAGTAGTCCGCACTGTTCACCCACGGGCGGATGTTGAGATTGACGCTGCTGTCGCCCAGTTCGGCGACGGAAACGGCCGGTGCGGGCTCGGCAAGGATGCGCTTGTCACCCTGGAACACCGCCTCGATCAGCTGTTTCGCCTGGCGGATGTCGTCCTCGTAGCCGATGCCGATGACCAGATCGATGCGTCGCGTGCTGCGCGCCGAGTAATTGGTGATCGGGCCACCGTAGATATGGCTGTTGGGCACGACGATTTCCCGGTTGTCGCCGGTGCGCATGAGGGTGTTGAAGATGCGGACTTCCTCGACGATGCCGCCGATGCCGGCCGCCTCGATGAAGTCGCCGACCTTGAAGGGGTGGAAGGTGATCAGCATCACGCCCGAGGAAAAGTTGGCGAGCGAGTCCTTCAGTGCCAGGCCGATGGCCAGGCCGGCGGCGCCTAATACGGCCAGCAGCGAGGTGGTCTGGACGCCCAGCCGGTCGAGTGCGGCCATGACCACCACCACCAGCAACACGGTGTAGAAAATGTTGCCGAGGAAGGCGGTAAGCATGTCGTCCAGGCGCGCCTGCTTCATGAGCCGTCTGCTGATGCCCACGATGAGGCCTGCCAGCCAGCGGCCGATCAGGAAGATCAGCAGTGCCGTCAGCAGGCGGATGCCCCATGGAATGAGATAGGTATTGATCAGCTCAGGATCGAGGTAGTGCTGCAGGTCCATGTCTTGCTCCCGTGTGCGGACGAAAAAAACCCGCCGTAGCAGCTACGGCGGGTTAGTGGTTGCTGCTACCGGCAGACGGTTACTTCTCCTGTCTGATACCGATGTCGACTTCCACGCGGCGGTTCTTGGCCCGGCCGGCGGAGGTCCTGTTATCGGCAACCGGCTGGGATTCGCCCATGCCGGATACGGACATCAGGTTGGCGTCGATCCCCTTGCTGACCAGGTAGTCACGTACCGCGGTGGCCCGCTTCAGCGACAGCTGCTGGTTGTAGGCCTCGGTGCCGGTACTGTC
>CAYUFA010000136.1:0-4599 GCA_964443845.1 uncultured Ectothiorhodospiraceae bacterium | reverse complement strand
GCGGGCGCGGGGGCAGCCATCGGGGCGGGCGGCGGAGCGCTCATCGGGGCGGGCGGCGGAGCGGGAATCGCCGCCTCGGGCGGTGTCGCAGCGGGAGGTTCCTGTGCCGGGACCAGTGGAGATGCAACCAGTAGCAATGCCAGAATTCCTGTTTGTTTTAATAACATAATTCCTCCCTCAACGATGGCGTCAAAAAAATAATACGATCCTCAGTATAACGGTCCCGCACCGGACCGCAATCCAGCCCGTACCCCCCGCCGGTCAACCGCAACAGATCACGTGTCTGCGTGCAGAGGACCGGGGCGGCCCTGGGCCCTGCGCGCAGAAACCGTCCATGCTGTTACAGGATGACCGACCGGGTATTGATCCCGGTCAACCCGTTGCGGACCCCGGCCCGGGCCGATTGGTGATCCGGTCAGTGGCTGGTCCCGGCCGAACGGGTAATCTTGTTATAGACGTTATATTTGCCGGAAGGTTTCATCATCGGAATGCGTTTTACCTCCTGCAAGGTAGCGGCATCGTAGACCACCAGCGCACCTTCCATCTCCCAGATGCTGACCAGGGCGAAACGCCCGTCGCGGGTGAATTCCACGTGGGCCGAGGTCTTGCCCGGCGCAGGCCGCAGTTCCTTGACCGGCTTCAGGGTACGCTTGTCGATAACCTCCATGACATCCCGATGTGGCCCGGAGAACACATCCGCCCATGCATACGGTGTATTTTCATGGCTGCGCAGGAAAAATCCCGGCCCCGGCATCGGGATACGCCGGATGACCTGCCAGTTCTGCATGTCGATCACCGTAATTTCACCGCGTCCGAGGTTCGGCGTCGCCAGCACCGGCCGCCCCTGGTACTTCCAGGTAATCCCCGACCCGAGATGCGGCATGCCGTTCAGGGCCAGGCGCGCCACCTGTTTGCCGCTGTCGAGATCCACCACCTGGCCACCCTGCTGCGCCCGGTCCGCCCCGATCACCAGCCGGTAGTCCTGGTCGAAGAAGAAGTCATCCAGCGGCCGCTCCAGGTGGACACGCCGCACTGGAAAATCGGGCGGTGCTGCGCCGATTTCCCACAACTCCGGTATGTCTTTCAGGGCGGCGACGTAACTGGCGCGCGGTGCCGCCTGATACACCGCGCTGACCCGCGATTTGCGGCCAGCGGCATCGCGCACGGGGATGACCTTGATCAGTGACAGGTCTGCCGCACCCAGCGCCACCAGTGTTTCCGGCAGGTAATTGGCCACCATCAGGGTCGCCCCGTCGCCGGACACCGCGACATTCCGGGTGTTGATGCCGGCACGGATCTCGGCGACGGTTTTCAGGTTGTAGATGTCGAACTTGGTGATCCAGCCGTCGCGCGAGGCCAGGTAGGCGTAGCGGCCGTCCGGGGAAAACTTCACCCCACCGTGCAGGGCGTAATGCGTGGGGAAGCGAAAGAGCGGCTCGAAACGGTCACCGTCCAGCACCGTGACATGGTGATCACCCGACTCCACGACCATGAACAGGTTGAGTGGATCCGCACTGAACACCGGCTTGTCCGGCAGGGAACCCGGCGCGTGGTACAGGTGCCATGACCCGCGTATGCGCTGCGCGTCCCAGTCCGGCAGATCGGGGTCCGGTGCGTAGATATAGTCGATGAGGGCCGCGATGCCTGCCGCGTCGATCTTCCCGGCAAACGCCGGCATCCGGGTGGCAGAGCGGCCATTCCGGATGACGTTCCCGGCGGCGCTCCGCTTCAGTCGTGCCAGGCTTTCCGGCAACAGCGCCGGCCCGGTACCACCGATCCGGTCCGGACCATGACAGGAGGAACAATGCTGCGCGTACAACCCTGCCGCGGTTTCCGGCCCGCCGGCCCGGGTACCTGCACCGGCCTTTTGCAGGTGTCCGCTGGAATCGATTTGATAATGCTGCGCCGGCGCGGGTTTGCCGCGCAGGTACTCGACCACGGTCAGGCGGTCATCGTCACGCTCGACGGAGAAATAGCGGTAGTTCTTGAACACTTCCTCGAGGTTTTTTTCCTCGCCTGGCTCCCACGGAACCCGCTCGGGATCAAACGCATCGTAATAGCGGATTTCACCGGCCCGGGAGGCCGGCGCTGACAGCAGGACGAGGTGCAGGAGAAGCGTGCTGAGGAGCGCCTGCGGAACCGGCCGCGCTCCTACCACGGCACGAAATTGTTCATGAAATTCAGCGGGCGCATGCTGTTACCCATGTTGCCCATTTCGTAGCGCATCACATCACCGGTCTGGTTCATGACCTGCATGTTCTTTGTGATCGCACTCATGGACGAATTGATGTCACGCATGTTGGCCAGCATCGGTTCGAGATTTTCCAGCGAATCCATCTTCTTGGACATGTACTCCACCGATTCCGACATATTGTGCACCCGGCGGGTCATGGTGCGGATGTTCTCGGACAGGTAGATCACGCTTTCCGAGATATGGGAAAGGTTCTTGCCCATTTCCGGGTCCATGCCCAGGGCCAGGGTATGGATATCCTTGCTCAGGGTATAGATCAGGAAAAATCCGTAGGCCGCCAGTACCACGAACGCGAGTAACGCCGGGTAGACGATCAGTTCCCAGCGCCGCGCACTGGCTTCGAATGCCGAAACAAAGCGGTCCATGGTATCTCCACTGATCGCCACGTCACGGGGCTTCTGTTCGATGTCCTGACCCTCTTTGTTTATTGTGTTCTCGTTCATCCGGTTCACCAAGGCAGGGATTGGCCGCATCCCTTGAATCACTTTAGCCGTTAATGGCAAGAGATTCATTAATAGGCGCAATTTCCGTGTCCGTCAAATAGCAGGCCGGGTCTTCCGCCCAGGGATCTCCCGTCAGCTGCAGCGCACGTACCCGGGTATTGCCGCCACAGATATCAAAGTAACGGCATGATTTGCAACGGCCTTTAATATTTCGCGGGCGGGCCTTGAGCCCCGCCATGATGGGGTCACCGGTATCCGTCCAGATGCTCGAAAACGGCCTGGCGCGGACGTTGCCGAGACCATAATGCCACCAGAATGTGTCGGGATGCACCTCCCCCAGGTTGTCGATGTTGGCAATGTTCACCCCGGAACTGTTGCCGCCCCATTGTCGCAGGCGCGCGGCAATGCGTGGCTCGGCCCCGGGATGATTGCGCCGTACCCATTCCAGCAGATAGGGCCCGTCGGCGTCGTTGTTCCCGGTCACATATTCCCGGTCATCTCCATCACACGCGGCACGCCAGGCGGTTTCGAACAGCAGGTCCATTGCACGCCGCGTGATCTCCAGCTGCACGTCGCTGGCACGGTTCCGGTTCCCCCGACCGGCATAATTCAGGTGGGAAAGGTAGAACTTTCCGATGCCTTCCTGTTCCATCAGGCGCAACATATCCGGCAGCTCGTGCGCATTGTCCTCGGTCATGGTGAACCGCAGCCCGACCTTGATGCCCTGCCCGACGCACAGGCGGATGCCGGCCAGCGAGGCATCGAAGGCGCCCTGCTTGCGCCGGAACCGGTCGTGCGTCTCCCGCATCCCGTCGATACTGATGCCAACGTAGTCAAATCCGGTCGTTACGAGTTCGGCGATATTGTCCGGCGTGATCAGGGTGCCGTTTGTCGACAGCCCGACGTAAAAACCCAGCGCCCGGGCGCGCTGTGCAATCCTGAAGATATCCGGGCGCAGCAATGGCTCACCGCCGGACAGGATCAGCGCCGGCACACCGAACGCCCGCAGATCGTCCATGACCTCGAAGACTTCTGCCGTTGTCAGTTCGCCCTTGAAGTCGATATCGGCCGAAATCGAGTAACAATGCTTGCAGGCCAGGTTGCAGCGCCGCACCAGGTTCCAGATGACGACCGGCCCGGAAGGCGCGCGCGGTGCGCCGGCTGGCTGTGGGTCCACGAGCTCACGCATGAAGGTGGAGATTCTGAACATGATCTACTCCTTCAGCCGCAGGCCGGTCTTTTTCAGGATGCGGCGGCTGTACAGTACGTCGAAGGCACGGCAATCCCCTTCCAGAAGTGTGGCAATTTCCGCGACATGCCGTTCGACCTCGGCACGGCTGCGACCGTGCACCATGGCGAACAGGTTGTAGGGCCAGACCGGCAGGTGCCTGGGGCGCCGGTAACAGTGACTGACGAACTCCAGGGCACCGATCCGGGCGCCGAGTGCGTCGACTACGTCGTCCGGCACGTTCCACACCGACATGCCGTTGGCCCGGTAGCCGAGTGCATAATGGTTCGGCACCGCGGCGATGCGCCGGATCACGCCGGCGTCCTGCATGCGCCGGATACGCTGCAGCAGGTCCTCGACGTCCAGACCCAGCCGCGCGGCCAGGTCGTCCCAGGGTTGCGCGGACAACGGCAGGCCCTGCTGGGTTGCCAGCACGATGCCCCGGTCCACGGCATCCAGCGTCCGGGAACCCGCGGGGGGCCGGTGTCCCGCCCGGGTGGTCTGCAAGCTGCTCATACGGCCAGTCTCAGTCCGATAAAATATTCCCGCTCCCTTGGCATGTCGTATACGCGACAGCCGGTTTCGCGCTCGATCGCCGCGATCACCCGCGCGCGCTGCCCCGCCTGCTCGGTGGCCACGACGAACCACATGTTGAAGCGGTGCTCGCGCTCGTAGTT
>CAYUFA010000135.1:0-4699 GCA_964443845.1 uncultured Ectothiorhodospiraceae bacterium | reverse complement strand
AGAAACGTGGTTTGTCCCCGATTATTGTGAGCGGGAACAGGGCATCTTCGACCAGTTGCCGGTCACGCCCGTGCGGCCGGAGGAAACCCTGGTGGGCAGGACCCTGCCGGTCTTCCTCATCGGACTGGTCGCAGCCAGCGTGATCATTCTGGCCGTCGGACCCGGTTCAACATCCATGATGATCCCGTGAACGGTATCGATCAGGTAGTTGGTCGAGTAGGCGTAGAATGCCGGACCACCCGGTGCTGCCGTTGATCCTGGGGGACAAACTGTTCAAGGGAAAAAATCATAAAACAAGGCGTTCTGGGCGGGTGGCAGTTGCCCCATCATCGGCAAAATCCTTGTCAGTGATAACCGACTGAAATCAACCCATGTACTCGGGTCTGCGGGAAGTTTTTCAACAGAATCGGTCGAAAGACGAACTTCGAATCTTCGCGGGAACACAGCAGTACCGGGAAACTCCCCGGGTAAGTTTGCGAGTGCCAGGACTGAGAGTGAACCGGCTGGCTGATCGGCACAGCCGGACCACCCGGCACGGCCCGTGGGTGACCGGTACGGAAGCCGGTTTCAGGAAGCGCGCACTACCGGGCACAGGTCCGGGTCCGGCTGCATGCCGGGATTATCGAAGGCTGCCGTGCCCGGTAGCGGCGGCGCTGCGCACAATGCACGCACCTGCTGGCCCGGCAACTCCAGATGTACGGCGTCGCCGGGGGCATGGCACGGCTCGTCCCGGCCACGGTGTACGAACACGGGCGTGCCATCGGGCAACCGGCACTGCACTTCGCGGTAGCTTCCCCAGTCGGTGCTGCGCACCACCCGGGCGGACAGCCCGGGGCAGTCACCGGTTGCCGCGTGCAGGCGGACATGCTCCGGGCGGATGCCCAGGTGGCTGGTAGCGACGTCCACTGCAGCGGGCAGCACCAGCTCTCCCCAGGCGCCGCCGACGCTGTATTCGCCCAGGCGGCGCACCGGCAACAGGTTGCGCCAGCCCAGCACGCGCGCCGAGGCCAGATCGCCGGGATTGCCGAACACCTCGGCACAACCGCCCAGCCGGTGCAGGCGACCATCGACGATCACGCCGACCCGGTCCGCCATGACGCGCGCCTCCTCCAGGTCATGGGTGACCAGGATCACGGGGCGCCGGAAGGCGGTGACCACGGCCAGCAACTGGGCACGCAGGTGATGGCGCAGGTGTGCGTCCACGGCCGAGAACGGCTCGTCGAGCAGCAACAGGTCGGGGTCACGCACCAGCGCCCTGGCCAGTGCGACCCGCTGACGCTGCCCGCCCGAGAGCTGGTGCGGATAACGCTGTGCATACTCCGCCAGGTGCAGGCGTTCGAGCCATTCACCGACCCGTTGTGCACGCTCCCGCCGCGCCAGTCCGAAGCCCACGTTCGCGGCGACGGTCATGTGCCGGAACAGGGCGTAATCCTGGAACACCATGCCCACGCCACGGCGCTGCACCGGCCGGTCGATGCGCAGGCGGCTGTCGAACCAGGGCACGCCGCCGACCTCGATCCGGCCATGGTCGGGTCGTTCCAGTCCCGCCAGCAACCGCAGCAGCGTCGACTTGCCGCTGCCGGAAGGTCCCAGCAGGGCGGTCACGCCCGCGTCCGGCAGGCTGAACCCGGTTTGCAGCCGGAAACGGCTGCGCCGGTAATCGATACTGGCCTCGATACCGGTCATGTCCGCAACTCCACGTACCAGCGGTGGTTCATGGCGTACACGGCGACCAGCACCACGAAGGAAAACAGCAGCAGGCCCGCGGACAGCTGTCCGGCCACCACGTAGTTGAGCTGTTCCACCTGCTCATAGATCGCGACCGACACCACCTGGGTAGCGCCGGGGATGTTGCCGCCCACCATCAGCACCACGCCGAACTCGCCGAGGGTATGGGCGAAGCCCAGCACGATGGCCGTGAGCAGTCCGCGCCGGATCTGCGGCACGATGACGTGCACGAAGGTAAACAGCGGTGAACCGCCGAGCGTCCAGGCGGCCTCGACCGCGTGCCGGTCCAGCATTTCGAAGGCGGCCTGCAGGGGCTGCACGACGAACGGCAGTGAATAGAGGCAGGAGGCCAGCACCAGCCCCGCGAAACTGAACGCCAGCGGGTGACCGGTCAGGCTCACCCACAGGGAGCCGGCCGGCCCCCGGGGTCCCATGAACACCAGCAGATAGAAACCGAGCACGGAGGGCGGCAACACCAGCGGCAGTGCGGTCACCGCCTCCAGCAGCATCTTCAGCCGACTGCGCGTGTGCGCCAGCCACCAGGCCAGGGGCAATCCCGGCACAAGCAGGATCAGCACCGTGACCAGCGCGAGCCGCAGGCTCAACAGCACCGGTCCCAGCAGGTCGGCATGCAACTCCGTCATCCGCCATCACTCCGGATCGTAGCCCAGGGCGGTGATGCGGGCGCGCACGGCAGCGGCACCGAGATAACGCCACAGGGCCTGCGCCGCCGGGTTGTCCGCGGCGCGCTTCAGCAGCACCATCTGCTGGCGGATCGGCGGGTACAGCTGCGCGTCGATGCGCCAGTAACGGCCGGTCGCCGGCTGTACCGGATTCTGCAATTGCGCCAGTGCGACAAAACCGAAGGTGGCATTGCCGCTGGCCACGTACTGATATGCCTGCGCGACGTTCTCGCCCTGGATGATGCGACCCCGGTAGCTGTCCTGCAGCCCCCAGGCCAACAGTACCGCCTGCGCGGCGGCGCCATAGGGCGCGGTGTCCGGATTGGCCAGGGCGACCCGGGCCGACCGGTCCGCCGCCAGCAACTCGCGGGGATCGTCGGCGACCGTTGCCGCGGCGGCCGGCGCCCACAGGGCCAGCACACCGCGCGCGTAGGTCTTGCGTGTGCCCGGTTCGATCAGTGACTGCGCTTCCAGACGCTGCGGCTCGCGGGCATTGGCGGCGAGGAACAGGTCATAGGGTGCGCCGTTGACGATCTGCGCGTACAGCTTGCCGGTGGAACCGGAACTCACGATCACGCGCTGGCCGCTGTCCTGTTCGAAGGTGCTGGCGATCTGCCGCAACGGACCGAGAAAATTGCTGGCCACCGCGACACGGACCTCAGCGGCGGCCTGCGGCAGCGACGGGGCCAGCAGGCACCACAGCAGAACGGTTTGGAGTCTGTTCATGCCGGGGTGGTTGCAAACGGCGTACCAGTCCGCGCGCTACACCCGGGCATTGATTCCGGGAGGTTTTTTCCGCGCGCACGGCGACGCCTGTCGGGAATGCCGCATCCCCCGCGCGTCCTGCCCACCGGGTTGTCGCGTTCACGACAAGCGTGCCGCTGCCCGCGGGATGCCGGTAGCGCCCCGCCGGGTCGGCGGGTGGATCAGCTCAAGGCCGGTAATAACCGGGCTTCGGCACGGATGGTGCTGCCACGCCCCCAGGCGGTCACCGCCTCGACGCACCACTGCGAACGGCCCGGGTGCGGGCGCACCACGTCGTGTTCCGCGTAGAAACTGCCGTCGGCATGAAACAGCAATTCACCGCACTTGTCCCCGGCGCGGTTGCGCCAGGTACCGACCAGGCTGTCGGCACCGGCGGCCGGATCGCGGGCCAGCCGGTACTCGGCGCTCTCGGGCGTGCCCAGCCCGATCTCGCCGTGCGCAAAGCCGAGCCGGCGCACCTCCTCGTCCAGCCGCCGGCAGATGTCCGCGGCCAGCGGTGCTACCGAGGCAACGTACGCCTCCAGGTCCGGGCCGCTCATGCGTCCTCCAGCGCCGCGGCCAGGTCACCGACCACCCCGGCGCCGACCCGGTCGTGGGGATCGAGGCGGCGCAAGGCGGCCAGCAGTTCCTCCGCGCCAGGACGGTCGTTACAGCGCAGCCGGATGAACGACAATGCCTTGAGGCTGTACAGGTAGGCACGGCCCGGCCCGGAAGCGTCCCGCCAGTCGGTACTGGCGCGATCCAGGCAACGCCAGTCCGGATCAAAACCGCCCTTGTGCGCCGCCCGGTACAGGGTCTCGATCACCACCTGCTCCGCCTGGCCGATGTGACCCCGGTAGAAATAGAGCTTGTAGAGGGCGATCAGGACTTCCAGTTGCGCAGGCGCCAGTTCGCGGGCCGCCAGCAGCGCACGCTCGCTGGCGGTAAAATCGTGTGTGCTGGCAGCGGCCTGCTGCAGCAGGGCATTGACCGCGGGTGGGATATCGCGGCCGAAACGGACACGTTCCCCGACCGGGAACCTCAGGGCACGCATCACCAGAAGTCCGCACCCATGCGCAGGCGTTGCACCGGCCTGCCCTGCTCCAGGTGCTCGTCGAAGATCGTCGCGACGTCGCCCCTGCCGACCTTTGCATACATCACGCCCTCGGGATAGACCAGCACGTTGGGACCTTCGCTGCACGGCCCGAGGCAACCGGTGGCAACCACCTGGACGCGGTTGAACAGGTTGCGCTGCTGCATCTGCCAGAGAAACTCTTCGTAGACCGCCGCGCAACCGCGCTCGGCACAGGAGGTACGCGGGTGTCCCGGCGGCCGGGACTGGGTGCAGACGAACACGTGTCGTTCGGGCCTGGGCATGACGACCTCCCCTTGCAGCTCAGGCCGCGACCCCGGACGCCTCGTGCGCCAGGCAGTTCTTCGGGCACACCCGCGAACAGGCCTGGCAGCCGATGCAGTCCAGCGCGTTTTTCAGGCTCATCACCATCGAGGTGTCGTCGGAAAAGCCGTCGTCCTCGTCGTCGTAG
>CAYUFA010000134.1:0-4705 GCA_964443845.1 uncultured Ectothiorhodospiraceae bacterium | reverse complement strand
ACATGTCGGTGATGGACGTTGTCGGTCTGATCTCCGCCATGGAAGAGAAGTTCGGTGTGTCCGCTGCCGCCGCGGTTGCGGTTGCCGCCCCGGCCGCGGGTGGTGCTGCCCCGGCCGTCGAGGAGCAGACCGAGTTCAACGTCGTCATGACCAGCTTCGGCGAGAACAAGGTCGGCGTCATCAAGGCGGTGCGTGCGATCACCGGCCTTGGACTGAAGGAAGCCAAGGACATGGTGGAAGGTGTGCCCTCCACAGTGAAGGAAGGTGCTTCCAAGGATGAAGCCGACGGCGTGAAGAAGCAGCTTGAGGAAGCCGGCGCAACCGTCGAGCTGAAGTAATCCGGTTGCGTGTAATCCCTCTGGTGATTACGGCAATCCGGGCCACGCAGGGCAGGCTGGATGCACTCGTTGCATCCGGCCTGTTTCTGCTGGTTGTATCAGTCCACGGTGCTGCACCTCGTGCGCAGCACCGGTCGCGGCCGTCTGCAGATAACGGCCGCTGACACACGCAGCTTTCTTCATCTGTTACTGGAGAGGAAGACCAATGGCTTACAGCTACACCGAGAAAAAACGCATCCGCAAGGATTTTGGCGAGCGCCACAGCATCCTGGATGTACCCTACCTGCTGGCGACACAGATCGATTCGTATCGTGATTTCCTGCAGTCCGACAAGGACCCTGAAACGCGTGCGGACAAGGGTCTGCATGCAGCGTTCAGCTCGGTGTTTCCGATCGTGAGCTACTCCGGCAACGCGGCGCTGGAATACGTGAACTACCGTCTCGGCGAGCCGACCTTCGACGTCAAGGAGTGCCAGATGCGCGGGCTTACCTATGCCGCCCCGTTGCGCGCCCTGGTACGCCTGGTGATCTATGACAAGGATTCTCCCGCCGACGCCCGCAAGATCAAGGACATCAAGGAGCAGGAAGTCTACATGGGCGAGCTGCCCCTGATGACCGACAACGGTACCTTCGTGGTCAATGGCACCGAGCGCGTGATCGTGTCCCAGCTGCATCGCTCGCCGGGCGTGTTCTTCGATCACGACAAGGGCAAGACCCACTCCTCGGGCAAGCTGCTGTTCTCGGCCCGCGTGATCCCCTACCGCGGCTCCTGGCTGGACATGGAATTCGACCCGAAGGATTGTGTGTTCGCGCGCATCGACCGCCGGCGCAAGCTGCCGGCCACGATTCTGCTGCGCGCACTCGGTTACAGCAACGAGCAGATGCTCGATATTTTCTTCGATACCAACAACTTCCACCTCGCCAGCGACGAGATCAAGCTGGATCTCGTGGCCGAGCGCCTGCGCGGCGAAGTGGCCAGCTTCGAGATCAGGGCCAGGGGCAAGGTGATCGTGGAGGAAGGGCGCCGTGTGACCGCACGCCACATCCGTGAACTCGAAAAGGCCGGGGTGAAGTCACTGGTCGTGCCGCAGGAATATCTGGTCGGCAAGATTATCGCCCACAACATCGTCGACCGGGAGACCGGCGAGCTGCTGGCCAATGCCAACGACGAGATCACGGTCGAACTGCTCAACAAGCTGATCGACGCCGGTGTCAAGGCGTTGAACACCCTGTACGTGAATGACCTGGACCGGGGCCCGTATATCTCCAGCACCCTGCGTATCGACCCGACCAGTACCGAGCTCGATGCCATGGTCGAGATCTACCGCATGATGCGTCCGGGCGAGCCGCCGACACGCGATGCCGCCCAGAACCTGTTCAAGAACCTGTTCTTCACCAGCGATCGCTATGACCTGTCCGCCGTGGGCCGCATGAAGTTCAATCGCCGCATCGGCCGTGACGGGGTGACCGGGCCCGGCATCCTGATCGATAACCTGTACGCGATCAACGAGCTGGAATCCCGCTTCAAGCCGAAGGACGACAGGCACGCGATCCAGATTGCGCTGATTGACTCCAACTATGCGCAGATCGTGCGCGAGGCCGGAGCCAGCGGCGATACCGTGACCTGGGGCGCGCTGAAGCAGGCCCTGCATGATTACGGTTCGGACATCCTGCACGTGATGAAGACCCTGGTCGAAATCCGTAACGGTAACGGTTTCGTCGATGACATCGATCATCTCGGCAACCGCCGCATCCGCTGCGTCGGCGAGATGGCCGAGAACGTGTTTCGCATCGGCCTGGTGCGTGTCGAGCGTGCCGTCAAGGAGCGCCTGAGCCTGGCGGAGTCCGAGAGCCTGATGCCGCAGGAACTGATCAATGCCAAACCGGTGGCCGCGGCGGTGAAGGAATTCTTCGGTTCCAGCCAGCTGTCGCAGTTCATGGACCAGAACAACCCGCTGTCCGAGGTTACTCACAAGCGCCGCGTGTCCGCACTCGGCCCGGGCGGCCTGACGCGCGAGCGCGCCGGCTTCGAGGTGCGCGATGTGCACCCGACCCACTACGGCCGCGTGTGCCCGATCGAGACCCCGGAAGGCCCGAACATCGGCCTGATCAACTCGCTTGCCGTATATGCCCGCACCAATGAATACGGCTTCCTGGAGACGCCGTACCGCAAGGTGGACAACGGCCGCGTGACCGACGAGATCGTGTACCTGTCCGCCATCGAGGAGGGCCAGTACGTCATCGCCCAGGCCAATGCCAACGTCGATGCCAGGGGCAGGCTGACCGAAGATCTGGTGACCTGCCGGCACAAGAACGAGTTCACGACGTCCACACCGGACAAGGTGCAGTTCATCGACGTGTCTCCCAAGCAGATCGTGTCGGTGGCCGCGGCGCTGATTCCGTTCCTGGAACACGACGATGCCAACCGCGCCCTGATGGGTTCCAATATGCAGCGCCAGGCGGTGCCGACCCTGATCACCGAGAAGCCGCTGGTCGGCACCGGTATTGAACGGACGGTGGCCATCGACTCCGGCGTGACCGTGGTCGCGAAGCGCAGCGGCGTGGTCGACTCGGTCGACGCCGCGCGCATCGTGGTGCGTGTCAACGACAACGAGACCGTGTCCGGTGAACCGGGCGTGGACATCTACAACCTGACCAAGTACACCCGTTCCAACCAGAATACCTGTATCAACCAGCGTCCGCTGGTCATGCTGGGTGATCGCATCGAACGCGGTGACGTGCTTGCCGACGGCCCGAGCACCGACCTCGGCGAGCTGGCGCTGGGCCAGAACCTGCTGGTCGCGTTCATGCCCTGGAACGGCTACAACTTCGAGGACTCGATCCTGATCTCCGAGCGCGTGGTGGAGGAAGACCGTTTCACCACCATCCACATCGAGGAACTGACCTGCGTGGCACGCGACACCAAGCTCGGTCCCGAAGAGGTGACCGGCGACATCCCGAACGTGGGCGAGGGTGCGCTGGCCAAGCTTGACGAGTCCGGCATCGTGTACATCGGTGCCGAGGTGAAGCCGGGTGACATCCTGGTCGGCAAGGTGACGCCGAAGGGCGAGACCCAGCTGACGCCGGAAGAAAAGCTGCTGCGCGCGATCTTCGGGGAAAAGGCCTCCGACGTGAAGGATACCTCGCTGCGCGTGCCCAGCGGCATGGACGGCACCGTGATCGACGTGCAGGTGTTCACGCGGGATGGCGTCGAGAAGGACGCGCGCGCATTGCAGATCCAGGAAGAACAGATGGCCGCGATCCGCAAGGACTTCAACGACCAGCTGCGCATCATGGAAGACGACATCTACGAGCGCGTCGGTGCGCTGCTCGCCGGCAAGGTCGCCGAAGGCGGTCCGCAGAAACTGGCGGCCGGCAGCAAGATCACGCGGGACTACCTGGCGGAGATCGGCCGTGACAAGTGGTTCGAGGTGCGCCTGCGCAACGAGGAGGCGAATGCCGACCTGGAGAAGGCCGGCGAGCAGCTCAAGCAACTGCGCAAGGATTTCGAACAGCGCCTGGAAGACAAGCGCAGCAAGCTGACCACCGGTGACGACCTGGCGCCGGGCGTACTGAAGATGGTGAAGGTCTACCTCGCCGTGAAGCGCCGCATCCAGCCGGGTGACAAGATGGCCGGGCGGCACGGCAACAAGGGTGTGATCTCGATGATCCAGCCGGTGGAGGACATGCCGTTCACCGCCGACGGCACCGCGGTCGACATCGTGCTGAACCCGCTGGGTGTGCCGTCACGCATGAACATCGGCCAGGTGCTGGAGACGCATCTCGGCTGGGCCGCCAAGGGGCTGGGTATCAAGATCGGCAGGATGCTGGAGGCGCAGCAGAAGGTGGTGGACATCCGCTCCCTGCTCGACAAGATCTACAACGCCAGCGGCCGCAAGGAAGACCTCAACTCCATGAACGATGCCGAGATCATCGATCTGGCGAAGAATCTGGTGCAGGGCGTGCCCATGGCGACACCGGTGTTCGACGGTGCTCCGGAGTCCTCGATCAAGTACATGCTGGAGCTGGCGGACCTGCCGGCCAGCGGCCAGACCACGCTGTACGATGGCCGCACCGGCGACGCCTTCGACCGCGAGGTGACCGTGGGTTACATGTACATGCTCAAGCTCAACCACCTCGTGGATGACAAGATGCATGCCCGCTCCACCGGGCCGTACAGCCTCGTGACCCAGCAGCCGCTGGGCGGCAAGGCGCAGTTCGGTGGCCAGCGCTTCGGCGAGATGGAAGTGTGGGCGCTGGAGGCCTATGGCGCCGCCTACACGCTGCAGGAAATGCTGACGGTGAAGTCCGATGACGTGAACGGCCGTACCAAGATGTACAAGAACATCGTGGACGGCAACCACCAGA
>CAYUFA010000133.1:0-4748 GCA_964443845.1 uncultured Ectothiorhodospiraceae bacterium | reverse complement strand
GCCCGTACCCATGGTCGGCCGCGGTTATCCGCGCCGGACTTGACCAGGCCTCTGGCGGAAGACCGCACTTTCCGGTACAAATCTGCGCATGGCCTCCCCTGCGTCGACCACCGCCTACCTGGCCCGGACAGATCTGGACGCGCTGCTGGCGCAACTGCGCTCGGCGGGGTACCGGTGCATCGGTCCGCGCCTGCGCGACGGGGCCATCGTATATGACGAAGTGGCCTCCATGGCCGACTTTCCGGCCGGCGTGCAGGTCTCGCAGGCCCCCGGCCGCTACCGGACGGAGCAGACGGCCTCGCCGCGGCTGTTTGCCTGGTCGAACGGCCCGCAGGCCCTGAAACCGTTCCTGTTCCAGCCGCGGGAAACCCTGTGGCACGTCGAGCATGGTGCGGATGGCGCACTGCACTTTCAGCCAACGCCGGCGGCCGCGGTGCCGACCGCGGTGATCGGCGTGCGCAGTTGCGACCTCGCGGCACTGGACCTGCAGGACCGGCATTTCATACACGGGGACTGGAGCGACCCGTACTACCAGGCGCGCCGTTCCGCACTGTTGCTGATCGCGGTCAACTGCACCCATCCCGCGGACACCTGTTTCTGTGCCTCCACCGGTGACGGTCCCGTGGCGCACGCCGGCTTCGACCTCGTCCTGGACGAACTGGACGAGGGATTCCTCGTACGGGCGGGCAGCCCCGCCGGCGAGCAGCTGCTGGCCGGGCTGCCGGTCACGGCGGCCAGCGCCGCGCAGCGGGACAGTGCCGCCCGTGCCGGCGCGGCGGCCGCGGCGGGCCAGACGCGCCGGCTGCCGCCGGGCAACCTCTACCCGTCCCTGCTGGAACGGCACGCCCACGCGCACTGGCAGGACGTGGCGGAACGCTGCCTGTCCTGCGGCAACTGCACCTCGGTGTGCCCGACCTGCTTCTGTTACCGGGAACGGGACGAAGCGCCGTTCGGCGCCCCGCAGTCCGACCACGTCCGGGAATGGGATTCCTGTTTCAGCGCGGGGCACAGCTACATCCACAACCGGACCATCCACGCCGATACGCGCCTGCGTTACCGGCAGTGGCTGCTGCACAAGCTGGGCAGCTGGCACGCCCAGTACGGACGCTCCGGCTGTGTCGGTTGCGGGCGCTGCATCGCCTGGTGCCCGACCGGCATCGACCTTACCGCCGAGATCGCCGCGGTGCTGGAGGGAACGCCCCGATGACGGTCACACACTGCCCGTACGAGGCCGAAATCCTGGAACGCCGCGAGGAGTCCGTCTCCATCGTCACGCTGACGGTGCGGCTGACCGACGCCGCGGCGGCCGGCCGCTTCCGCTTCACTCCCGGCCAGTTCAACATGCTGTACCTGCCGGAGGTCGGCGAAATCCCCGTGTCGATCACCTCGGACGCCGAAACCCCGGACATCCTGTCGCACGCCATCCGTGACGTCGGGCGGGTCTCGCACGGCCTGGCCAGGCTGGAAGCCGGCGACCGCATCGGCCTGCGCGGCCCGTTCGGGCGCGGCTGGCCGCTGCTGGCTGCGCGCGGGCACAATGTCATCGTGATCACGGGCGGCCTGGGCTGTGCGCCGGTCGTACCGGTCATCGATCATATCCACCGCCGCCGCGACGACTACGGACAACTCGCCATCCTGCATGGCGTCAAGCACTGCAGCGACCTGATCTGGGGAGACTGCTACCAGGAGTGGGCGCTGCACCCGGATACCCAGGTGCTGCTGGCCGCGGACGTGTGCGACACCCGCTGGTCCGGCACCATCGGGCCGGTCACCCACCTGTTCGACCAGCTGACCCTGGACCGCAACGATGCCTTTGCCATGCTGTGCGGTCCCGAACCCATGCTGCGCGCCTGCGCCGAGCAGCTGCTGGCGGACGGCATGGCGGCGGAACGCATCTGGCTGAGCCTGGAGCGCAACATGCAGTGCGCGCTGGGCCAGTGCGGACACTGCCAGCTCGGCGACCGCTTCGTGTGCAAGGACGGGCCGGTGTTCCACTACGGCGAGGTCCGGCACCTGCTGGACAAGCCGGATCTGTAGGGCGGCTCCGCGCATGAAACCGAAAATCGCCGTGCACAAGTTCAGTTCCTGCGACGGCTGCCAGCTCGCCTTCCTCAACCAGGGCGCGGGCCTGCTGGCGCTGTTCGACCAGGTGGACGTCGTGCACTTTGCCGAGGCCGGCGTGCTGGACGAGGACACGCCGGTGCTGGTCAGTTTCGTGGAAGGCAGCATCTCGACGGCAGCCGACGTCGAGCGTATCAAGAAGGTGCGCGCCAACAGCCGTTACCTGGTCACCATCGGCGCCTGCGCCACCGCCGGCGGACTGCAGGCGCTGCGCAACCTCGCCGGCGGCGAACACTGGCTCGGGGCGGTCTATGCCACGCCGGGCTACATCGATGCGCTGGCCCGGGTCAGCCCGATCCGCGAACACGTCGCGGTCGACTTCGAGCTGTGGGGCTGCCCGGTCAACGGCGACCAGGTCATGGCGGCCCTGCGCGCCTACCTGGCCGGCGTGCAGCCGCAGGAGGAACCGGACAAGGTCTGCCTCGAATGCAAGCGCCGGCAGACGGTGTGCGTGATGGTCGCGCACGGCCTGCCCTGCATGGGGCCGGTCACCCGCACCGGCTGCGGGGCGCTGTGCCCCGGGCTGGGCCGTGACTGCTATGGCTGTTTCGGACCGGCCGGGAACGCCGAGTGCGCCACCCTGCAACGGCGCTTCACCGGCCTGGGGCTGCAACCGGCGCAGGTCGATCACCGCTTCCGTTCCTTCAACGCCGCCGATCCCGTCCTGACCGGGTCCGTCTCCGACACAGAGCACGGCGATGACTGAGCCGGGCGAGATTCGCATCCGCGTGCCGGTGCTCACCCGCGTCGAGGGGGAAGCCGCGCTCAACCTGCGCATCCACGACGGCCGCATCGAACAGGCCGAACTGCACATCTTCGAGCCGCCGCGCCTGTTCGAACAGCTGCTGGTGGGCCGTGAATACCACGAGGTCCCGGACTTCGTGGCGCGCATCTGCGGCATCTGTCCGGTGGCCTACCAGATGAGCGCCGCCACCGCCCTGGAAGGGATCTTCGCACTCGATGCCGGGGACTGGGTCACGCGCATGCGGCGCGTGTTCTACTGCGGCGAGTGGATCCAGAGCCATGCCCTGCACATCCACCTGCTGGCCCTGCCCGACTTCCTGGGCTTTCGCAGCGCCCCCGAGATGGCGCGCGTGTATCCCGACGCGGTACGCCGCGGCCTGGCGCTGCAGGCGCTGGGCAACGACCTCATCCGGCTGTTCGGGGCACGCTCGGTGCACCCGGTCGGCGCCCGGGTGGGCGGCTTCCACCGCGCGCCCCGGCCCCGGGAGGTGCAGACGGTGCTGGCGCAACTGCAGCAGGCGTTGCCCGAGGCCGAGGCGCTGCTGCGCTGGTCGGCCACGCTCGAACTGCCGGATGTCGCACAGGAATTCTGCTGCGTCGCCCTGCGCCACCCGGAGGAATACCCCATGCTGCAGGGACGGCTGGTCTCCAGCCACGGGCTGGATATCCCGGTCGAGCGCTTCGAACAGGCCGTCACCGAGTTCCAGGTGCCGCATTCCACGGCCCTGCATGCGCTGCTCGACGGCAAGCCCTATGTGACCGGGCCCATCGCGCGCCTGAACCTCAACCACGACCGGCTGCCACCCGCGACGCGTGACGTGCTGGCCGAAACCGGCATCCGCTTCCCGAGCCGCAACATGTACCACAGCCTGGTGGCGCGCGCGGCGGAGATCCACGTCGCGGTTGTGGAGGCGATCCGCCTGCTCGCGGACTACACCGAACCGCCGCAGGGATACGTTGAACCGCAACCGCGCGCCGGCACCGGGCACGGTTGCACCGAGGCGCCGCGCGGCTGCCTGTATCACCGCTACGAGACCGACGCGCACGGGAATATCCGCTCCGCCCGCATCGTCCCGCCCACCAGCCAGAACCAGGCCCGCATGGAACAGGACCTGGTCGACTCGCTGCACGCGTTCGGGCTGCAGCAGCCCGAGGACGCGTTGCGGGCGCGCGCGGAGACCGTGATCCGCAACTACGACCCTTGCATCTCCTGCGCCACGCACTTCCTGCGCCTCAAGCTGGAGCATGGTTGAGCAACGAACCGGCAACCACCCCGCTCGTGCGCATCGCGGGCGTCGGTTCGCACCACGGGCCGGATGCCGCCGGCTGGCTCGCGGTGCAGCGCCTGCAGGAGACCGGCTTTGCCGCGCGCTTCCCGGCCGGGACGCTCGCCCTGGCGGTTTGTGACACGCCGGCGCAACTGCCGGCACTGGCGGCAGGGGCAGGATTGCTCGTGGTGATCGACGCGCTGGCCAGTGACGCTGCGCCAGGCACCCTGTACTGCCTGAGCGTGGCAGACCTGGCCCGGGACCCGCCCCCCGCCAGCAGCCATGCACTCGGCCCGGCACAGCTGCTGGAACTGATCGCGGCGCTGGAAGGTGACCGCCTGCACGCGGTGCTGTTCGGTATCGGTGTGGGCAACGCACCGGGGGCCATGGACCCGCGCTCCGTCCCTGACCTCGTGGACAGCATTCTCGAACCGCTGGCCGCTGCCCTGGGCGACTACATCCAGCGGTTCCTGGCAGCGGGACCACGGGAGCTCCGATAATCCTGAATGCACTAATCCCGACCGTTTATAATCGCCGGGGCAACACATCACACGGAACCCCACTCATGTCCCTGGACGCCGCCCTCGAGCTGCTGAACGAATCCATCATCCACTT
>CAYUFA010000132.1:0-4965 GCA_964443845.1 uncultured Ectothiorhodospiraceae bacterium | reverse complement strand
CCGGCCCGTGGCAGGATTCGCACTGCAGGGTGCCGAACGGGGTACGCTTGTCCGCCTGCACGCCGTGCGGGGTCTTGAAGATGTCGAAGACCGGGTATTCCGAGTCCACATCGTGGCACTTGATGCAGGTATCCGCCCCCTTCCTCGTGTAATTCCTGCCGCTGACGATGACCGGTCCCGGTGCATCACTGGCGGTGACGCGGTCGGCCGCCGCAGCCGGGACAACGTATCCCGTCCCCGCACACGCCATGACGAGGCTGCACCACAGCAACAGCCTGGACATCGGGTGGTTGCCGGCGTTCATGGTCTGCTCCACCGCGAACGACCATGCCGTGCAGTCACGCCGGCCGTGCATTCAAACCCGGCACACCCGGGCTGGCAGTAACCGGTCGACGCGGCGTCCGGACTGCATTCACCTCGTGCCTCGATTCGAACCATACTTCCCCCTGTCCTGGTAAGCCTGTCAATCCCGCCGCTGCCGGTTGCATTGCCCGCACCGGCGGGCCTCCCTGCCCCGGTCCGGCATACCGCTGGCCCGGACCGGGGCCGCACTGCGCACCAGGACCCCTCCCGGTGGTGCAGTTACCTAGTTGTGGACCACACTCACGTCCGCCACCTTGCCGGGGCCGTGACAGACCGGGCAGGCTTCGACGTTGTTCTCCTGGGTAGGTTCTCCGGCAATGCTCGGAATAAGCTGCGGGTCACCGTACATCTTTCCGGTATCCGGATCGATGGCATTGACGCCACTCTTGTCTCCGCCGACCAGGCCACTGTTGTCGATCATGTGCGACCTGGCGACCGTGTCGTCATGGCAGGACGAGCAGACCGAGGCGATCGGCGAGTACTTCTCGTCGTCCGACTGATCGGCCACCCTGTTGGCAAAGTCCGTTGCGTCGGCCACCACGGTCGGGAGATCCGGGAACGAGTTGACCGTGCTGCCGAGGATGCCGTTCTGTTCCGGCAAATCCCAGTTGGCAGCGTCACCTTCAATACCAGAATTACCAATGTCAGCCCCGTCAACGAGAGTATGAATTACAGAACCGCTGATGACAGATCGGTCTTCCAGCGTGTAGGTATCAAAGGTATGGCTCCTGTTGTTGTTGTCCGTCCCTTTGACCTGGACATGACAGGTATCGCACTTCGACAGGATGCCCGGGAAGCGCATGTCACTGAAGTCCGTCGTGCCGACCACCAGCCCTTTTTCACGGAATCCGTGCTTGGAGGCCTGGCCGGCATGGATGCCGTGGATCATGCGCTTGAAGTCGACCGACTCCTCGACCTTGCCATCCGCAGACAGCGTGGGATCCGGGAGGTCCGTATTCGGATCTGTCGGACGGTCGTTGACGTCACTGTCCATCGGGTTGTGACAGATCACGCACAGCTGGACGTTGTTGTTGCGGCTGTTGCCGTGCAGGCTCAGCACCTCATGGCACTTGTCGCAACGGTACGCCGCATCCGCCACCACGCGCCGCGCTACCGGCGTGGTGTCGGTGATGGCGAAGTAGGAGACCTGGCTGGTCACCGGCACCCGCACAGTGTAGTTGCCACCACTGTCCTTGGCCGCCATGCGACCTTCCAGGGCGACCACGCCGGTGCCGGTCGCACCATTGCTATTGTTGAGCCCCATGTTGGCGCAGGTCGTGGCATCCGGGATCACCTCCGCCGGTGTCGTTTGCGAACCGTCGAAGGTGAAGGTTCCGTCGCCATTGTCCGTCACGGCCGTGGAAGTCCCCAGCGTGATGCCATCCGCACGTGACGGGCGCCGGCCGGTGCCGCAGTCGTTGGTCCAGTCGCGTTTGCCGTCCGACTGCCAGGCGACATCCAGAGTGAGGCGCGCGGTAGTGTTGGTGAATTCCGGATCGGTCGTCGTGGCCGCCAGGATGTTGTAGGCGTTGCCGTGCTCGTGCGTCACCGCTCCGCTCGGATCGGTGACCGAGAACTTCACCGTCACATCGGTTCCCGGTGTGCAGGTCGGGTTTGCATCGACCGGGGTGCCGCAGACCTCCAGGATGTTGAACCGGAAGTTTGCCAGCTCGGCCCGGCCCGGAATCGTGTGCGAATCCGCGATACTGCCCGCCCAGCCGCCGGTCTTGTGGCAACCCAGGCACTCGGCGTTGGTTCGTATACCACCCTGATGATTGGCGCCGGTCGAGAAATCGACATCGTCGTGGCAGGAACCGCACGCCGCCATGTTCGGGGCCGTCTCCCAGTTGTCGCCCTGCGGCGACGCGCCCTGTGACGACGTATTGCTGTCGTGGTGGCACTTGGTGCAGTTGCGGGTATCCTGCGGGAACTCGACATCCGAGAAATCACTCGAGCCGACTGCATAATCGTTATGCGGCAGATAAACCGGAGAACTGTTCGTCCCCAGGTTCGGACTCCGGTGGATCTTGTGGATCATGATCTTGAAGTCCACCGGCGTGGTGCTGTCGGCCCAGGTGCCCGGGTTGTGGCAGGTCACGCACAGCCTGGTGTCGATGCGGGTGCCGTGCGCCCGGAGCTGGCTGTGGCACTCATTGCAGTTGTCCGTGTTGACGATGATGCGCTCCGCGGTCACGGCGCCGCCGTTCGGCACGAAGTCATAGGTCGCGTTGACCAGCGGCAGCGCACTGTTGGACATCTGGATGCCGATCCGGGTGGTCGCTGCCGGGTCATAGCTCAGGTCCACCGTCTTGCCATCGGGCGTTTGGCAGGGCGCCACCGGGCAGGTCGCCGCGTAGGCGGGATCGGTGATGTCGGTGGCGAAGGTGTAGGTGTAGGTACCGTCACCGTGGTCCGCGAGGCTACCCCAGGCATAGCCGCTGCGGTCACGCTCCTGGGAGCCCTGCAGGACGCCGCCACTGGCGCGTACAATGTAGTTCTGCCAGGCACTGGGATCGCCGTTGGTCCCGGTGATCAGCTTGGCGATGTTGAAACGCAGGTCCGCGGAGGTGAGGCCGGGATAGGCAAAGCCGCCCTCGTTGGTCACGGTGAAGTTGACCACCGGCGGACTGTTGACCGACGCGCTGGTGATGACCATGTTCAGGGAAGTCGCGGCAGGCGGTTGCGTACCCGGAGGGCCACCGGGTCCGGGTGGTCCGGCCGGCCCCTGGCTGCCGGAGCTGCCGCCACCACAACCGGCCAGTGCCAGCAGCAACGCAACTGCGCCCACACGGCTCTGGTACCAGAAACCCCTCGCTTTCGTACATGTCATCTTTTCCCCCTGTGACGCCCTGTGGTCTGCGTCCGGCACAATGATGAAATCAGCAATCCGGGCCTGTACCATTATCTCTGCAACCATCGTGCACGACTGGACGAAAGCCTGCCGCTCCCGCTGCACCACGGCACGGTACAGAACGACTGCGGCAATTGATAACAAGGGCAATATCCCCTCGTATTGACGCAGGTCAACATCGGGACGCATAGTAAGCGCTCGAATTGCAAAATGCCATACAGTTCCCGTCATCCACTCATGTTGAAAGGAGAGCATCATGAAAGTTTGCACCGACAAGATCACCGGAACCCTCACAGGTATCTGCCTGGGGATCGTACTCACGGCAGCGGCGCTTCCCGCAGCGGCCGCGGATATCGCCACCCTGACCGCACCGTGTGTGGAATGCCACGGCAAGGACGGTGCGAGCACGGATTCCAAGATCCCCATCATCGGCGGCATGTCATCCTTCTACATCGGTGCCTCGCTGGCGGCCTACAAGGACAAGAGCCGGCCCTGCGTGGACGTCAAGTACCAGTCCGGCCCCCACAAGGGCGAGACCAGCAACATGTGCAAGGCGGCAAAGGACATCTCCGAGGAGGATGCAACGGCCATCGGTGATTTCTTCGCCGACAAGCCGTTCGTGCGGGCCAAGCAGGACTTCGATGCCGGCCTGGCCGAGAAGGGCAAGAGCTACCATGCGATACACTGCAAGAAATGCCACGAGGACGGCGGCAGTTCACCGGACGACGATGCCGGCATCCTGGCCGGACAATGGACGCCCTACCTGGAAGAACAGTTCAAGGACTACAAGGATGGCAAGCGCGAGATGCCGAAAAAGATGAAGCCGAAGTTCGACAAGCTTACCGACGAGGACGTCAAGGTACTGCTGAACTACTACGCAAGCTTCAAGTAACGTGTAACGTACACTTCAGGCAGCCCATCAACCAAGGGAGACTGGTCTAATGGCCAAAAATGATACGAATGACGGCAACTGCGGGCGTTACTGGCAAAGGCCCCGGTTCTGGTTCATGTTCGGGATTCCGATCGGCGGCTTCGCGATGTTCCTGGTCGGTATCATCTTCTGGGGTGGCTTCAACACGGTCGTGCACATGACCAACTCGCTCGGGTTCTGCACCTCCTGTCACGAGATGCAGACGGTGTACGAGGAATACAAGACCTCGATCCATTACAAGAACGAGGTGGGCGTGCGGGCAATCTGCCCGGACTGCCACGTGCCGAAGGAATGGGGTCCGATGATGGTGAGGAAGATCCAGGCGACCTTCAATGAACTGCCGATGCACGTCATGAACGTCATCGACAGCCCGGAGAAGTTCAAGTCCATGCGGCTCGAACTCGCCAGGGATGTCTGGAAAACGATGAAGGCCACCGATTCCCGCGAATGTCGCAACTGCCATTCCATCGAGGCCATGGATATCGAGAAGCAGGGCCACAGTGCGCAGAAAAAACATAATCTCGCGCGCATGAAGGAGAGGAACGAGACCTGCATCGACTGCCACAAGGGCATCGCACACAAGCTGCCCGAGGGTTTCGAGGACTGAGGCCGGGTGTCCCTGCCGGGTCGGTCGCACTGCCGGCCCGGCATCCCGTTGTTGCGCGCGCAGCAGGGGCAGGTTGGGCTGAACAGCGTGAGGCCCAATACCACCTGGCGCATGCTATCCTGCCCGTTGGGCTTCGCTGCGCTCAGCCCAACCTACATCCCTCAGCCCAACCTGCATCCCTCAGCCCAACCTGCATCCCTCAGCCCAACCTGC
>CAYUFA010000131.1:0-5109 GCA_964443845.1 uncultured Ectothiorhodospiraceae bacterium | reverse complement strand
CTCGGTAAGCGGCAATTGCGCCGGGCATCCGGATCGGCTGGAACCGCAGCCAGGCCCGGATCCCGGCAGGCGAAATGCAGAGTACAGGAGCGCCGTTTCAGTCTGCTTCGAAAAAGCGTTACACTTCCCATAAGCTTCATCGCGCCCGGGCAAGTTGCAATGGCCTGCGCCGGGCGACGGCAAGAATAAAAAAGCAGGGAATAACGTATATGAAAAAGCCGCTGCATTTCGTGCTCAGCCTGCTGCTTCTGTGCAGTTTCATTCCTGCGGCTCATGCACTGACCAATGGCGGCTCGGAGTCGGGCACCATCTCCGCGCCTGGCGAACAAGACAGCTACACCTTTCCGGCCTCGGCGGGCGACAGCATTCAGCTGTCCGTCGCGGGTGATTTCGGCGTGCGCATCCGCTTGTACTTGCCGGACGGTACGCAGTTCGGCATCCCAGGCAGCGTATTGAAACGAAACTCCATTGCCCAGAGCGGCACCTACACGGCCGTGGTGGAGGCAGGCAATGGTCAGTCGACAGGCAGCTATGTGCTTTACTTTGTGAAGGCGCCGGGCGCCAATGAACATGGCGCGCTGGTCAACGGCGGCATACGTTCCGGTGATATCACGCCCGGCGATCTGGACAGCTATACCTTTACCGCGGCGGCGGGGGAGAGCATCCAGCTATCCGTCACCCGGTTATCCGGCACCGGCAGCCTCCTCATGGACATGGCCCTGTATGCGCCGGATGGCTCGCACCTGAATTCCTCCAGCAATCAGATTACCCGGAATGACCTGGTCCAGGGCGGCACCTATACGGTGGTGGTGGGAAGCGCCACCAACTCTGAGACGGGCAGTTACGAAATTCACTTCGTGCACGCGCCGGGCGCCGACGAGCATGGCGCGCTGAGCAACGACGGTACTCATACAGGTACCCTCACGGACGGCGACCTGGACAGCTATACCTTCACCGCGGCGGCGGGCGACAGCATCGTGTTGTCCGTGTCCGGTTTTTCCGCCTCCAGCACCAACGATGCGCGCATGAGCCTGTATGCGCCGGACGGCTCGCACGTGTTGTCGTCCTACAATGTGATTACACAGAATTCCCTGGCCCAGGGGGGTATCCACACGGTCGTGGTGCGCAGCGCTGCCGCCCATGATACGGGCAGTTACAACCTGTACTTTGTCAGAGTACCGGGCGCCAACGAACATGGCGCGTTGATCAGTGGTGATGTAAGTAGTGGCGGCGTTTCCAACGGCGATCTGGACAGCTACACATTCACGGCGGCGGCAGGCGACAGCGTCCGATTGTCCGTCACCGGTGACATCAACATGTACATGGTCCTGTACGCGCCGGACGGTTCGCGGCTTGATTACACGACCAACAGTGTGATTTTACAGAATTCCCTGGTGCTGGGTGGCACCTACACGGTCCTGGTCAGGAGCTTTTCTGCGCAGCAGACGGGCAGCTATCAGTTTTCGTTCTACCAAACCGGCCCCAGCTATGGCGGCACAACCGGTCCGGCAGGCTCCAAGGTACCCTGTCCTGCCTGTGCATTACAAAATTCACCTGGCTATGTCGGCGATATGATCAACATTGCGCAGGGTTTCCTGGCCAGGCCAGAGACCGACTATCGCAATGGCGCGCTGTCGTTCAGCCGCATCTATCGCAGCGACAGCAGCTGGACGAACCGCGACCTGGGAACGTACTGGCGCCATAATTATTTCCGGTATCTCAATTTCCTTATGAACGGCTCCACGCCCACCGTGGAAGTGATCGACGGGCGGGGCGCCGTGGTCAGCTTCGAGGAGGCTAACGGCCTGTGGCAGACGGTGGATCCGGATTACCCGGCCCGGTTTGAATACCTTTACGATGTCAATTCTTTCCTGACGGGTTACCGGTTCACCACCCCGGCCGACACCCGGGAGTACTTCGACACCTCGGGCCTGTTGACCCGCATTGAGTATCGTGGTGGCGAATCGCTGGATTTCACCTACGATGCGTCTGATCGACTGGCTACGGTAAATGATGAAGGAGGTCATGCGCTGACATTCGCTTTCGATACGTTGGACCGTATTCAGACCATGACCACCCCCGATGGGATTTTCAGCTATGGCTACGATGCCGATAATAATCTCACCCAGGTCACCTGGCCGGACACCACGAACCGTACCTATCATTACGAAGACACCAGTTACGTCAACGCCCTGACGGGGATCACGAACGAGGCAAACACGCGCATCGCCACCTGGGGCTACGATTCACAGGGCCATGCCATTCATTCCGAACACGCCGGCGGGGTCGACGGCTACGACGTGAGCTATAACGCCGACGACAGCGTTACCGTCACCAACCCGCTCGGCAAGCAGACCACCTACCAGTTCCAGACCATCCTCGGCGTACGCAAGATCACGACCATCGACAACCACGCCAGCCCCAACAGCCCCGCGACAACCGAGTCCTTTACCTATACCCCGGAAGGCTGGCTGGAATCGGCAACCGATGCCGAGGGCAATGTCACGCACTATACCTATGACTCACGCGGCCTGGAGATCGCCCGGATCGAGGCGGACGGCACGCCGGAGGCCCGTACGATCACGACGACCTGGGATGCCACCTACCGCCTGCCGGATGTCGTCACCGAGCCGGGCCGCACCACGGACTACGACTACGACACCTTCGGACGCGTCACGAGTATGACCGTGACGGATCTTGCCACCACGGAAAGCCGTACCACGACCTTCACCTACCACTCCAATACCGTGAACGGCAATGGCGAGGCCGTGCTGGGCAGGCTGGCGACGGTCGACGGTCCGCGCACCGATGTGAGTGACATCACCAGCTACGACTATGATGCGAACTTCAACCTGATACGCATTACCGACGCCCTGGGGCACGAGGTGAATTTCACCGCATTCGACCCGTCGGGCCGGCCGTTGACGGCGACAGACGAAAATGCGGTGGTCACGACGTACGTCTACGACAACCTGGGCCGACTGACCAGCCAGACGCAGGGCACACGTACAACTGTATATTCCTTCGATGATGCCGGGCTGCTGGTACAGGCGACATTGCCGGACGGGCGCTTCTACACCTATGGCTACGACAGTGCCCAACGGCTGACCAGCATGGAGAGCGCCAGCGGCGAGCGTACCGAGTACGTGCTGGATGCAGCCGGCAACCGCCTGGAAGAGATCATGCGCGATACCACCGGCATCGTGGCCAGGAAAAGCCGGCAGGAGTTCGACGAGTTGAGCCGCCTGCTGGCCTCGATCAAGACCATCAACAGCACGGACGCACGAACCGAATACAGCTATGACGGCAACGGCAACCTGAAGACCGTTACGGATCCCTACACCAATACCGGCACCTACCTGTACGATGCCCTGCTGCGGGTAACCGGTTTCACGGATGCGGCAACCGGTGTGACCGGGTCGTCCTACAACGCACTGAACCAGCTCACGGACGTTACCGCGCCCAACAATGCCCAGACCCAGTTCACCTACAACGCCTTCGGGGATGTGATGCAGGAGGTCAGCCCGGACCGGGGTACGACGACCTACACCTACGACAGCGCGGGCAACCTGGCCACGAAGACCGACGCCCGGGGCATCACCGCCAGCTACGGCTACGATGCGCTGAACCGGCTGATTGGGATCAGTTATCCGACTGCCGGCGAAGACATCACCTTACTCTATGACACTAATCCCGGCGGCGCCATTCCCTGCAGCTTCGGGGTCGGCCGGCTGTGCCGTGCGACCGACGCGTCCGGCGTCACGCACTACGCCTACGACGCCTACGGCAACATCACGCAGCGGGTCCATACCGAGCTGGGCGTCGACTACACACACCAGTTCGGTTACGACGCTGGCGATCACCTGACACAGCTCACCGGTAGTGATGCGCGCGTGATCAACTATTCACGCGACGCCGAACGGCGCATCAGCAAGGTCGCGGCCGAAATCAACGGCATGCCGAAGGTGCTGGTTTCCAACATCCGCTACAACCCGGATGGCCAGGAAACCCGTGTCACCTTCGGCAACGGACTCTTTGAAAACAGGAACTTTGACGAGAACGGCCTGCTGCTGAACAACAGTCAGGCGGTACTGGGTGATGTCGCCCCCCTGCCGACACCGGACGGCCTCCTCAATGCAGCCGATATCATGATCATGGTGCGCATCGTACTGGGCAACCTGACGCCAACGGCCGAACAGCTGATCAACGGTGATCTGTATCCGGCCAGTCCGCCCGACGGTGTCATCAATATCCAGGACCTCATCCTGCTGCAGGAAATGGTGCTGCAGTGATGAACACGTTACACATGAATAACGCTTGGCATCGGATCGCCGGAAGCTGGCTCATTTTGTGCCTGGTCGCCCTTTCAGGTGTTCCGTTTGTTGCAGCCGCCGGCGAGACGCTCGGCTATGACCTGAAAGGAAACATCGTCAGCCGCCAGAGCGCCAGCGGAACGACCAACTTTCAATACGACAGCCTGGATCGCCTGACCGATGAGCAGGGCCCGCAGGCCACACAGGGCTTCACCTACGATCCCAACGGCAACCGGCTCACCGATGGTGCCGGCAGTTATAGCTATGCGCCTTCCAGCAACGTGATGGCGACCGAACATGGCAATACCGTGGTGCACGATGCCGCCGGCAACATGATCGACGACGGGCAGGGGATGACGTTCGAATACAACCAGGCCGGACGCCTCAAACGGGTTTACGACAACAGCGTGCTGATTGCAACCTACACCTACAATGCCATGGGCCAGCGTACCCGCAAGGTCACGCCGGCCGGGACGACGGTGTATCACTACGATCTCGACGGGCAGTTGATCGAGGAGACACTGGCGGACGGGTCGCCGCAAACGACCTATGTCTGGCGGGACAGCAAGCCGACCGCCGTGATTTATGCGCCCACCACGCCGTCAAACAATACGGCATTGGAAAAAACCGTCTACCTGCACAACGATCACCTTGATACGCCGCGTCATGCCACGGATGATACGAGGACGACGGTGTGGCGGTGGGAGTCGGATGCATTCGGGAGTACGGCGGCGGATGCGGATCCGGACGGGGATAGTAATCTGACAGTCGTTAATCTGCGGTTTCCGGGGCAGTA
>CAYUFA010000130.1:0-5188 GCA_964443845.1 uncultured Ectothiorhodospiraceae bacterium | reverse complement strand
CGCGCCAGCGGGTCCATCCCCGGGCCCGTACCACCGACGTCCCTGTCGGCGTCCCTCCGGGAAAAGGGACGCCGGGTATGTACAGCCGGTGTCGAATTTCATGTCCCGGCCTGGCTAATCACCTGCAAGGCTGTGCATAGTGAAGGATTGACTGATCGTTCAACGGATTGATATGGGACAGTAGTGGCCGGTAGCCTTTTCCGGCAGGTTTGTCCGCACCCCGGGTGACCGGTAGAATCGCCCAACCATCACCGGACAAGCCTATGACCACCCAGCCCGTAACCGAAACTCCCGATACGCTCCCGGCAACGGCACAGCTCGAGGCACTCGTACACGACATCATCCAGCGGGCCCGGGCCGCCGGCGCCGACGAGGTGGAGGCGGGCGTCAATGTCGACACCGGGCTCTCGGTGACGGTGCGGCTGGGCGAGACGGAGACGCTGGAATTCAACCGCGACCGGGTGCTTGGCCTGACGGTGTATTTCGACCGGCGCAAGGGCTCGGCCAGCACCGCCGATTTCGGTCCCGGGGGCATCGACGCCACGGTGCGTGCGGCCTGCGACATCGCCCGCCACACCAGCCAGGATCCCTGCGCCGGACTGGCCGATGCCGACCGCCTGGCCACGGTGATCCCGGATCTCGATCTGTATCATCCGTGGGGCCTGACAGCCGAGCACGCCATCGAACTGGCCACCGAGTGCGAGGATGCCGCGCGGGCGGTCGATCCGCGTATCGAGAACTCCGAGGGCGCGACGGTCGCCAGCTACGCCAGCCTGCACGTCAAGGGCAACAGCAAGGGTTTCCACGGCAGCTACCGCAGCAGCTACCACAGCGTCAGCTGCTCGGTGATCGGGCGCCAGGGCGAGGAGATGCAGCGCGACTACTGGTCGGACGCCGCGCGCGACCGGGCGGATCTCGCGACGCCGGCCAGCATTGGCCGGCTCGCGGGAGAGCGCACCGTGCGGCGGCTCGGGACCCGGCGCCTGTCCACGCGCCAGGCGCCCGTGATCGTCGCGGCCGAGATCGCCGGCAGCCTGTTCGGGCATTTCATCCACGCCATCAGCGGCAGCAGCCTGTACCGCAAGTCCAGCTTCCTGCTCGATCACGTCGGCAAGCGGGTGTTCCCGGACTTCCTGCACATCCACGAACAGCCGCTGCTGAAGAAGGGCCCGGGCAGCGCCCCGTACGATGCCGAGGGTGTGGCGACCGCGCCGCGTGACCTCGTCACGGACGGGATTCTGCAGGGCTACGTGCTGAACAGCTACGCCGCGCGCAAGCTCGGTTTGCAGACCACCGGCAACGCCGGCGGCGTGCGCAATCTCACCATCGACCCGGGCGGCCACGACCTCGCCGGGTTACTGCAGCAGATGGATACCGGGTTGCTGGTGACCGAGTTCATCGGTTTCGGGGTCAATATCGTGACCGGCGACTACTCGCGCGGTGCCGCCGGCTTCTGGGTGGAGCACGGCGAGATTCAGTTTCCCGTCGATGAGATCACCGTGGCCGGCAACCTGCGCAACATGTTCCTGGGCATCGCCGCGGTCGGCAACGACGTCGACACGCGTGGCAACACGCGCAGCGGGTCGGTGCTGCTCGAACGGATGATGATCGCAGGATCGTAGGGCGGAACGCACAGCGGTTCCGCCAAATACGACACCCTCGGCTGCGCTCACAGCAGGTGAAGGTCGGGTTGAACGGAGTGAAGTCTATCCCTGCCGGACAATATCCTCCGGATCCCGGGTTTGCGTTGCCAGTTCAACCCAATCCGAGCGCTGCAAACCGCAGGGCATGCAGAGTACCCCATACACCATTCCCTGACATTGCGAGGCACGCTGGTCACAGGCCGTAGCGGGTCCGGCAATCTCATGGCACCGGCACCATCATTCCGGGATTTGCCGCGGCGTTATGAGTCTCGCAAGGTTGACGGCCTTCCCACCAGGAATGATGGATGCAAGAGCACACGGAAAATTCAGCCAATGGCAGCAGGCGCCCGGTACGTTCAGAATTGAATCGTGGAAGGGGGAATATCCGGTTCCGGTTGCACTGGCAACCCCAAAGAAGACATTCCTGCTACGCTAAATAGGTAGTGTTCAGAAATCTGTGTCATTCCTTTTGCGTTAATGGTAATGAAATGACACAGATTTCTGAACACTACCCCGACCTTTTTCGGGCGCTCGTATCAGTCGCCCGTTACAGTGTAGTCTGGTGATGTTATTTTCAGATCGAATCCAGTCCACAAGGAATGGAGACCAGGCAACTTCATTACAGGGAAATTGCAGCGTTTTGTTAAGCTTACAATAATGCTGTCTGGAAAATCTTACAATTACCCGGTCGTACCGACCCGACCATATACCCATAACAACCGGATTATTAACAGATTCTCAGGTTGGGTATCGATTTTGCAGTTGTTTCCACGGTGTTTAACGTACCATGACAGGCTTTTTGGTGCCTGTCTGCAGTACCCTGAAGGGGATTTATATGTCTAGTGCAACATCCGTAAGGTCTTTACTCGCTTCTCTCTCGATCACTTCCTTCCTGTTTCTGAGTAATCCGGTCCATGCGGCACCCATCGCGTGGGTTGACTGGACTGCATTTACTGCCGGTTTTACGGACGGTACCGCAACAGGCACGGCGGCAGCCGGCGGAGGCGGGTTAACCGTCAGTTACAGCGGTGAAGTCTATAACCTTCAGACTCAGGTCAACGGAACCGGCACCGACTGGTGGGATCCCGGGACAACATGGGCGGATGGCAGCATCATCGGGAATGCTCCCCCGGGGTCCGATATCATTGCACTCAGAGGAGGTACCGGGAGCACCAACGTCATTACCTTCTCACAACCGGTCACGAACCCCGTCATGGCTGTCTTCAGCATGGGCAGCCCGATCGTCACAAGCCCGGCCGTTACCTACAATTTTGATGCCCCGTTTGACGTTATCGTCGGGGGGGCAAGCACGGCATACGGTGGCAGCTCCATCGTCGAATTGCCTGGTAATGTGCTCGAGGGTGTTGAGGGCAATGGCACCATACAGTTTCAAGGCACCTTCACATCGATCAGCTTTACCGTGCCGACCATCGAAAGCTGGCATGGCTTTACAATTGGCGCTCCTGCCGCTGTACCTATCCCGCCGGCGGTTTGGCTGTACGGCTCCGGCTTGCTCGGGCTGGCTGGCATAGCCAGACGCAGAAAAGCAGCCTGATCCTGATATGCAGAGACGGCCCTTCGGGGCCGTCGTTCCTGCTGCGATACGTCCGACCTGGCGGTGAGTTCAACCGGTGCGCGTAATACCTGATCCCTGCACTAAACGATGGAGTATGAGCCAGGGTTACATGAGCGGTCACGCAATGCCTTGAATTGCGAAATACCGGCACAGGGGTTGAATGCGTGTATTGCGTCGATCGGTAGAAGACGCAGCCACAGGAAGGCGTTCTGCGCTGCTACAGTACTAGCGGCCCGGAAGCAGCGCTCCAGGAATGTCAGCGCATCAGCTGCTCGGCCTCCTGCAGTACCAGTTCAGCGAATGCCTGGGCCGCGGGGCTCAGGCGCTTGCCCTCGCGCTGTACCATGTACCATTGCCGCTGTAGCGGGAAACCCTGGACATCCAGGATGCACAGCTGACCGGATGCCAGTTCCGCCTGGACGGTATACAGGGACACCAGGCCTACGCCGAGGCCGGCCTCCACCGCCTGCTTGATGGCCTCGTTCTTGTTCATTTCCATGGCCGGCGTGACGGACAGGCCATGCTCTGCCAGAAACTTCTCCAGTGCGCCCCGTGTACCGGAACCCGGCTCGCGGCCGACGAGTGGTTCTTCGATCAGGCGGGTCAGTGGAACCGCGGATACACCCGCCAGCGGGTGACTGGTCGCGGCGATCACCACCAGCGGATTGTCCATGAAGGGCCGGGCATCCAGGTCGAGTCCTTCCGGTGGCTGGCCCATCAGCGCCAGGTCGATACTGTTGTCTGCCAGCTGCTGCAACAGCGTTTCGCGGTTGACGACGTTGAGGCTGATGCGCACGTCGGGATGCAGGGTGCGATACCGGGCCATCAGGCGGGCGGCAAACACGCTGGCCGTGCTGGCCGCCGACACCGTGAGGGTGCCGCCCTTCAGCCCCTGCAGGTCCGCCAGGGCCTGTTCCAGGTCCGCCAGCTCGTGTTCGATGACATGGCAAGAACCCAGTACCTCCTGCCCGGCCAGGGTGAGCTGGATGCGCTTGCCCATGTGCTCAACCAGGGGCAGGCCCAGAACTCCTTCCAACTGCTTGATCTGCATGGACACAGCCGGCTGGGTCAGGTGCAGTTCGGTGCTCGCGCGGGAAAAGTTGCCACAGCGGGCGACGGCCTCGAGGATTTCCAGCTGGCGCAGGGTGAGTCTGATCATCAGTAAAACTTTTATAATATCTAATAAATACTGAATATACCTTATAGTAAGAATAAATTATAGTGAGATTAGACAGTTGTTAATCAATGGACACTATCCGGAGAAACCCATGGGTCATGATCAATCCAGCCGTTACGCCAATCTCGATCTGAAAGAGGAGGACCTGATTGCCGGTGGCAAGCACATCCTCGTCGCCTACACGATGAAGCCCAAGGCGGGTTACGACTACCTCGCCACGGCGGCCCATTTCGCCGCGGAATCATCCACCGGCACCAATGTCGAGGTCAGCACCACTGACGATTTCACCAAGGGCGTGGACGCACTGGTGTATCACATCGATCCCGCCGGCGAGGACATGCGCATCGCCTTTCCGCTCGAGCTGTTCGATCGCAATGTCACCGACGGCCGCTTCATGATGGTCTCCTTCCTGACCCTGACCATCGGCAACAACCAGGGCATGGGCGACGTCGAGTACGGCAAGATGATCGACTTCTACGTGCCCGAGCGCGCCATCCAGATGTTCGACGGCCCGTCCAAGGACATTTCGGACCTGTGGCGCATCCTGGGCCGGCCGGTCAAGGACGGCGGCTACATCGCCGGTACCATCATCAAGCCCAAGCTGGGCCTGCGCCCGGAACCGTTCGCGGAAGCGGCCTACCAGTTCTGGCTCGGTGGTGACTTCATCAAGAACGACGAACCGCAGGGCAACCAGGTGTTCTCGCCGGTGAAGCAGACCCTGCCGCTGGTCTACGATGCCATGAAGCGCGCCCAGGACGAGACCGGCGAGGCCAAGCTGTTCTCCATGAACAT
>CAYUFA010000129.1:0-5261 GCA_964443845.1 uncultured Ectothiorhodospiraceae bacterium | reverse complement strand
CCCGTGCAACACCCCTGCGCCGCCAGGGCAGCGCCTACACCACCGTCAGCCAGTCGGAATATCTGCCGATGCGGCCGTGCACCACGTCGAAGTACAGGGACTGCAGTTTCGTGGTGACCGGGCCGCGCGTGCCGCTGCCGATCACCCGGTTGTCCACCTCGCGGATCGGAGTCACCTCCGCGGCGGTGCCGGTGAAGAATGCCTCGTCGGCGAGGTACACCTCGTCACGCGTGATGCGCTTCTCGCGCAGCGTGTACCCTTCCTCCGCGGCCAGCCGGGCAATGGTGTCGCGCGTGATGCCTTCCAGGGCGGAGGTCAGATCCGGGGTATAGATCACGCCGTCGCGCACGATGAAGATGTTCTCGCCGCTGCCCTCGGCCACGAAGCCCTCCACGTCCAGCAGCATGGCCTCGTCGTACCCGCAGCTCAGCGCCTCGTTCAGCGCCAGCATGGAATTGATATAGTGCCCGTTCGCCTTCGCCTTGCACATGGTGATGTTGACATGATGGCGGGTGTAGGAAGAGGTCTTGATGCGGATACCCTTTTCCATGTTCTCCGCACCCAGGTAGGCGCCCCACTCCCAGGCCGCGACGATGCCGTGCACCCGCAGGTTGTCGGCGCGCAGGCCCATACCCTCGGAACCGTAGAAGAACATCGGGCGGATGTAGGCCGTCTCCAGCCCGTTCTCGCGGATCACGTCGCGGTGGGCCGCGGCCAGCGCGTCGCGGTCCCACGGCACGGGCATGTTCATGATGTGCGCCGACCCGTACAGGCGCTTCAGGTGCTCCGGAAGCCGGAAGATCGCGGTGCCCGGCTCGGCCTTGTAGGCCCGCACGCCCTCGAACACCCCCATGCCGTAATGCAGGGTGTGCGTCAGCACGTGCACCTGCGCCTCGCGCCAGGGCACCAGAGTGCCATCCATCCAGATCACGCCGTCCCGATCCGCCATCGACATAAGACTTGTACTCCGAAGTTACCTGTTGACGCAAAGCGTGAGACGTGGGGTCTGAGGGGGGGTGTGAATGCACGTGGCTGCGGGCACTGCAGGTTCCATACACCACCTGCGCTCCACACCTTACCTTTTCGCCTCACTTCTCACGTCTCACCTTTCACGATTCACCTTTCACGCTTCACGCCCCAGACTTCACCTTTCTATCACGCCTCAGGCCCCGCCCATGAGGCGCTCCCAGACCCGGCTCACCGCGGCACGCTCGGCGGCCAGTTCGGACTCCTCGACCTGCGCGGAGGCCTCCTGCAGGACCCGGTGATTGATGCGCTGGCGCAGTGCGCGATAGGCCGCCGACAGGGTTTCCACCTCATCGGCCGCCATCAGCCCGTACTCGCGGAAAGCCTGCAACAGGCCGAGCGTCCAGGTATAGCGCAGCAGGCCGTCGTGTTCGCTGGACCAGCGCAGGACTCCAAATTGAACCATAAATTCGATATCGACGATACCGCCGCGCCCGTGTTTCAGGTCGACCTGGCCCGGCCCGGCCCGGTCCAGCTCCCGGCGCATGCGATCACGCATCTCGACCACCTCGGCCCGCAGCCGCTCGACCGCGCGCGGCCGGGCCAGCACACCGGCGCGAATGCGCTCGAATTGCCGGCAGATGTCCGCGTCCCCGACCGCCGGCCGGGCCCGGATCAGGGCCTGATTCTCCCAGGTCCAGGCACTGCGGCGCTGGTACTCGGCAAAGGCCTCCATGCTGCTGACCAGCATCCCGGAGTTGCCGTTCGGGCGCAGCCGCATGTCCACCTCGTAGAGCACGCCGGCCGCGGTGTAGGTATTGAGCATGTGAATGATGCGCTGGCTCAGGCGGGTGAAGAACTCGCTGTTGTCGATCACCTTCGGCCCGGCGGTGTGTTGCTCGCTGCCGGTGCTGTCGTGCAGGAAGACGAGATCGAGGTCCGAGCCGTATCCCATCTCGCGGCCGCCGAGCTTGCCGTAGCCGACGATGGCCAGCCCGGCCGCGCGGCGTTTGCCCTGCAGGCGGTACAGCGGTCTGCCATGGCGCGCCACGAGGTGGTCCCAGGCAATGTTCCACACCGTCTCCAGCACCACTTCCGCGATCCAGGTGAGGTTGTCGGCCACCCGGGTCACCGGCAGGCCGGTGACGATATCGGCCGCGGCCACGTGCAGGACCTGGGCCTGGCGGAACTGCCGCAGCCGGTCCATCTGTTGCTCGAGGTCCCCCGCCGCGATGCCGGACAGGCGTACCGCAAGTACCCCCTGCAGGGCGGCCTTGTCCAGCGGCGCGTAGAGTGCACGCGGGTCCAGCAACTCGTCGAGCAGGATCGGGTGACGTGCCAGCCGGGTGGCCACCCAGCTACTGGCGGCGCACAGCTGCGCCAGATTCGCCAGGGCCAGCGGGTGCTCCACCAGCAGGGACAGGTAGGTGGTACGGCCGGACACTGCTTCCAGCAGTGCGCCCATGCGCCGCAGCACGTCCAGGGCCGGCGCGGAACCGGCCGCCAGTTTCAGGACCTGCGGCATGAGCGCATCCAGGCGGTGGCGCCCCTGCTCGCCGAGGAAGCGGGCCACCGGACCGTGCCGGAACTGTCCCAGCCATTCCAGCACCGCCGCACTGTCGGCGTACCCCGCATCGGTCAGCGCATGCAGCGCCTGCCGCTCGTCCAGCGTGCCATTCCAGACCTCGGTCAGGTCACGCACGTCGTCCCGGTCGCGCTGGTCGGGATCGGCAAACACCTGGTCGAAGTGCGCCTGGACCCGGTTGCGCTGCACGGACAGCGCCTGTGCAAACGCGTTCCAGTCCGGAAACCCCATGGACCAGGCCAGCCGCGCCCGTCCGTATTCGTCCTCCGGCAGCGTGTGCACCTGCTGGTCGGCAACGGCCTGCAGGCGGTTCTCGGTACGGCGCAGGAAGACATAGGCATCGGCCAGTTGCAGGGCGGCCGCGGCAGGCAGGTGACCGAGCCCGGCCAGGGCATCGAGCACCGCCAGCACCCGGCGCTGCTGCAATAACGGCTGGCGGCCGCCGCGCACCAGCTGGAAGGCCTGCACGATGAACTCGATCTCACGGATGCCCCCGGGGCCGAGCTTGATGTTGTCCTGCATGCCCTTGCGCTCGACCTCGCCGGCGATCTGCTGCTTCAGGCCACGCAGGGAATCGAACGCGCCGAAGTCGAGATAACGCCGGTAGACGAACGGCTGCAGCAGCTCCAGCAAGGCCTTGCAGGCGCGTTTCGGACCCGCTACCGGACGCGCCTTGATCATCGCATAGCGCTCCCATTCCCGCCCCTGCAACTGGTAGTAGTCCGCCATGGCGTCGAAGCTCGCCACCAGCGGCCCGCTGTCACCGTACGGCCGCAGGCGCATGTCAACACGGAATACGAACCCGTCCTGGGTGGGCGCATGCAGGGCCTGGATCAGCCGCTGGCCGAGTTCCTGGTAGAATTCGTGCGCCGTGAGGTGGCGGCCGAGCGCCTGCATCTCGGAGCCGGGATAGGCGAAGATGAGGTCGATGTCGGAGGAAAAATTCAGCTCGCGTGCGCCGAGCTTGCCCATGCCGAGCACCACCAGGGACGGGGTGAAGGACTTGCGGATGCCGTGCGCGTGCGCCAGGTGCGCCCCCAGCCAGTCCAGGGCCGCGCGGATACAGGCGTCGGCGAGGCCGGACAGGTCGCGCAGCACTTCGTCCAGCGGCGCCCAGCCGGCCAGGTCGCGCCAGGCGATGCGCACCATTTCACGCTGGCGGAAGCGGCGCAGCACCTGCTGCAGCCGTTCCTCTTCCCGCACCCCGTGCAGCGCCTGCTCCAGCCGCCGCCGGTATTCATCTTCCGCGTAATCCCCCAGCAGGGTCCCGTCCGCCAGCAGCTCGAACAGCAGCGCCGGATCGCGAACACAGGCCTGCTGTACGAACTCGCTCGCCGCCCAGACCCGCAGCAGACTGGCCGTGAAATCGGGGTGTTGCGGCAGCGTGTGACCGGATGCGGCCACGGCCTCGGCAAAGGATTCCCAGGCCCGTAGCAGGTCGGGCCGCAACAGGGCGGGCAGCCCGGCGGTCAGCTGCCGGTTGATCCCCGTCGGTGTATGCGCAGGACTCGACATAGTGTCTTCAGGTTCGCCGGAACGCCGGTCGACAGCGGAAACTGCGGCTGATTATATACAAGCAGGGAGGCACGCAAGGATTTCCGGGCCTGCCTGCGGACGCTGGGGATGGCAACGACCCGGCGCGTGCGACTGCCGGCCAGGTGTCCTCGCAGCCGCACGGACTGCAAGCGGGGGGAGCAACCTCCACCGGCACAGAACCCGTGTCTGCAGGCGCGTGCCACGGGAAAGCCTGGCCTGTCAGCGCACCGCTCCGGCTATAATGCCGCCATGGCCGACCCGACCCGTCCCCAGCGCAACACCCTGTTTGTCGAAACCGCGCAGATCCTGGCCCAGGACAGCTACCCGGGACAACAGTACGTGCTGCGGGTACACGCCCCCCGCTGTGCCGCGCGGGCACGTCCGGGCAGTTTCGCCCACCTGCAATGTGATCCGGGCTTGCCGATGCGCCGCCCGCTCTCGATCATGCGCGTCGATGCACGGGCCGGCTGGGTGGAGTTCCTGTACAAGGACGTCGGTACCGGCACCCGCCTGCTGGCCACGCACAAGCCGGGGGAAAGTCTCAGCATGATCGGCCCGATCGGGGTCCCGTTCAGTGCGGACCGGGCGCGGCCCCGAACCCTGTTGATCGGCGGCGGTGTCGGCATCCCCCCGATGGTGTTCCTGGCCGATGCGCTGCGCACCGACACGCACTGGCGACCCTTCGTGATTATGGGTTCCGAGGTGCCGTTCCCGTTTGCGCCACGCCCGTCGCGGTACCTGGTCCCCGGTCTGCCGCCCGAGGTCATCGCCGCCATGCCCTTGCTGGAGGACTGGAACATTCCGAGCCGGCTCGCCAGCCTGCAGGGCTACCCGGGAACGTTCAACGGCTATATCACCGAGCTGGCGCGGCACTGGCTGGACACCCTGGACGAAACGGCCCGCTCCGAGGTCGCCGTGTTCGCGTGCGGCCCCCACCCCATGCTGGCCGCGACCGCGCGACTCGCCGCGGACTACGGCCTTCCCTGCCAGGTGTCGCTGGAAGAATTCATGGCCTGCGCCGTGGGTGGTTGCGCCGGCTGCGCGGTACGGATCAACACGCCGCAGGGCCCCGCCATGAAGCGCGTGTGCGTGGACGGACCGGTATTCGACGCGCGCTGCGTGGCCTGGTAACCATCGCAGGGTGCGACATGCGCACCATTTTGCTGCGATCCCC
>CAYUFA010000128.1:0-5277 GCA_964443845.1 uncultured Ectothiorhodospiraceae bacterium | reverse complement strand
GGCTCGGGCATCCTGCTGCGCGCTCCCGGGTCCATCCCTGGACCCGTACCCGCCTGCATCCCTGCAGGCGTCCCGGAGGGAGAGGGGGTTTGTGGGACAGCAGTGCCATAACCTGAATGATCGGGCAGCGGCGGTTTACAGGATCCGGGCCATTGCAGACAAGCCAGACTGCCGGGCGGGCGCCCTCTGTAACCGGGACACAATCGACCAGGCACCGTGCTCGTCCGGACCGCGCACAACCCCAGGAGAGCGGCTCCTGAACGGCAATTGCAGCACACCGCCTGTCCCGGCAACGGTACCCCGCAACGGCATGTGTTACGAATATTCCTGGAGCCGGTATCCCGGCTCATACATCTGCTGCGCAATCATGTCCTCGACATCCGCCGGTTTCTCCGCCTGCGCCACCCCCTGCTGCCAGGCCATCTCGGCCACGGCCGCGGCGATGGCCAGAGAAACCCTGCGGATATCCGTCAGTGGCGGGTAGAGCATGCCGGCCGCGAGCGCCTCGTCACCCACCATGTCAGCCAGTGTCCTGGCCGCCGCCAGAAACATCTCATCCGTGATGATCCGGGCACGGCAGGCGATCGCACCGAGACCGACACCGGGAAATACATAGGCATTGTTACTCTGTCCGGGCCTGAATACCCGGTCGTTATACGCTACGGCAGCGAACGGGCTACCGCTGGCGAACAGCGCGCGCCCGTCGCTCCACTCGTAGGCCTGGCGGGCCGTGCACTCGGATTGCGAGGTCGGATTGGAAAGCGCGAAGATCACCGGCCTGGAATTGAGCTGCGCCATCTGACGGATCACCTCTTCCGTAAACGCGCCGGGGCAGCCGGTTGCCCCGACCAGCACCTGTGGCCTGATTTTCCCGATCGCCCCGGCAAGCGAGACAGCGGGCACGTCGTGTGCGTACGCCCGTATGTGCGGGCTCAAACGTTCCCATCCCCTGACAACGAGACCGGGACGGTCCACAAACCACAGACGCTGCCGCGCCTCCTCATCGCCCAGCCCGGCCTGACGAAATGCGACCCGCAACAGGTCGGCAATACCGGTTGCGGCAGAGCCGGCCCCCAGGAACAGGATCCTCAGATCCGTGAAATCGATACCCGTGATCCGGCCCGAGGCGAGCACGCCGGCCAGCGTGACTGCCGCCGTACCCTGGATGTCATCATTGAAGCATGCCAACCGGTCACGATATCGATCCAGCAATGTAAAGGCATTGGTTGCAATGAAGTCCTCGAATTGAATCACTGCGTGCGGGAAGGCATCCTGCACCGCAACTACAAATTCATCGACCAGCGCATGATAGTCATCCCCCGTCATGCGCGGCTGATTGGTTCCAAGATAGAGGGGATCGTTGCGTAACGCCACATTGTTGGTACCGACATCCAGCATGACGGGCATACACTGCCGCGGCCGGATGCCGGCACAGGCAGAGTAAAGTGCCAGTTTTCCGATCGGGATACCCATCCCGTTGGCACCGAGATCGCCAAGCCCCAGGATGCGTTCGCCATCCGTCACGATGATCATGCGCACATCACGCTCCGGCCAGTTGTCCAGTATCCGCCTGATACTGCCCCTGTCCCCGGGCGTAATGTAGAAGCCGCGTGGTTGCCGGAAGATGTGCGCGAACTCCTGGCATGCCTGGCCTACCGTGGGCGTATAGACCAGTGGCATCAGTTCCTCGATATGGTCGATCAGCAGGCGATAGAACAACTGCTCGTTGCGTCCCTGCAGGCTCAGCAGGAAGATGTAGCGCTCGATATCCGAGTCCTTGCGACGCAGGTTCTCCAGCACACGTGACTGCTGGGACTCGATCGTGGAAACCCGTGCCGGCAACAGACCACGCAGCCCGAACAGTTCACGCTCTTCCCGGGAATAGGCCGTGCCCTTGTTGAGCTCCGGATCCTTGAGCCGGTCATAGCCGCGCAAAATCCGTGGTGTCTCTTGCTGATTCACGACAGTCATGGTCACCGCCACTCGCCGGTCATGGCCGGTTGTTCATTGCCCTGTGGCCGGAATACAGCTGCGGCCAGCCGACCTCCCGTGGCGTGCGCACATTGCCCGCACGGGGTGCAGACGCAGGCTGGCAGCTGCCGCACCGGCCGGCCTCCGGCCCGGGACCGGAGACAGGTCACATGATATGCCGGTATGGGGCAAGACGGACAGCCGTCCGTGCGGCGTTTGTTACGGCGGGGAAATCCCCGGGCCGACAATAGCGCATCGACACGAGGTGCGCCAATCCGGGATACGTCGGGTACGTACCCCGGATTTCAGGGCTTCCGGAAGGCCTGACTGACGGTTCTGTCAGGCAGGCACGGCATCAGAACAGTTGGGTAAACCGTGCGTAGAAGACATTGTCGTCGACCTGCGGGAGATCCCGGTCCGCAAACGGGCGGGCCCAGTCGAGACGCAGCTTGCTGATCTCCTTGCTGGTATGCCGGTAGCCAAACTCGGCCCCGATGCCCGCGCTCCACAGGTTGGATTCCGGCGTGGAACCGGCGACCCGGTTATGCACGTAGCCGTAGTCCACGAACGGGCCGGCCTGTGCGTACCAGCGTTCCGGCAGGTTGAATTGCCGGTAGCCGTCGAGATTCACCGAGACGCCGCTGTCGCCGGTGGCCAGGGCGGGCTGGTAGCCGCGTACGCTGCCGTAGCCGCCGATCGTGAACAGGTCCGAGGACAGCACGACCGTGTTGGCGTGCTGGGCCTGCACGACGGCCTGGAGGTAGTCCCGGTCGGTCAGTCTGAAATTTCCGTACAGCAGCGACTCGAGGGTCCAGGCGCGCGGATCGCCGGTCAGGCGCGAGGCATCCGCTTCGCCCCTGCTGTCCGCGCCCAGCGCGCTGACGCCCCGGCTGGCGCGCAGGCTGAAAAATGACACCAGCCGGCTCGTGCGCATGGTATAGCTGCCCTCGGCATACACCCTGGTGATGGCGTCCTTGGTATCGGGAACGCCGGCCAGCAGGGATACGTAGTTGCCGCGTTCAACGCCACCGCGTACCACCAGCTTGCGCTGGCGCTGGTTGATCAGGGCGCTCGACAGTGCGGTCTGGTATACCTCCGACTCACCACTGGAATCGAGGGCGGCGAATACGTCGCCGATGCTGTTGTCGCTCCTCAGGTAATCCAGCTCCAGTTTCAGGTTGCCCAGCGGCAGCGGGAATACCGCATCACCCTGCAGGGCCTGGAAATCGTCCGAGGATTTGCGTCCGGTGATGCCCAGGGTCTCGTTGAGTCCCAGCAGGTTGCTTTTCTGCAGGCTCATTCGGGCAACGGTCTTGCCGGTGTATTTCGAGCCGTAATTGTCGAGGGTGAATACCTGCACATCCTCGTTCCCGGCGGCCTTGTGGATCCGGATGTCGAGGTCGGTGGTACCGATCTTCCTGCCAGGCCGCAGGCTGACGCTGGAGTGGACGTTGTGCAGGTCATTGATGTCCTGCAGGGCCGATTCCACGACCCGTTCGTTGAATACATCACCGCTGTGCAGCACGGCCAGCCGCGAGGCGGCGAGCTTTGCGCCGAGTGCATCATTGCTGGTGCTGATATCGCCGATGCGCCCGGCAATCACCACCACTTTCAGGACGCCGCCGGAAAGATTCTGCGGTGGCGTGGTGACCTTGACCAGCACGTAACCGTGCCTGAAATACAGGCTGGTCAGCTCGTACTTCAGCTGTGCGATGTCGTTGCCGGTGATGGGCCGGTTCAGGAACGGGGCTGCGACTTTCTGCAGCTCCTGCTCCTTCAGCAGCAGGGTACCGTCGAAGATGACACGGGTCAGTGTCGCGACCGGGGCACCGGCCGTGGTCGGGGACTGCAGCGGTTGTGGCCTGGCCACGGGCACCTCGACCCGCTCACCGGACAGCACCGGCGGCAGTTCCACCGGCGGCCGGTCGACCACGCCGGGCAAGGTGGCGGCGGGCTGTGCGGCAAACAGTAGCGCCGAGACCAGCAGTCCAGGCAGGCCGACGATGGCCGGCACCAGTGCGGTCACCCGCCGGCGCCGGTGTGTGCTGACATTCTTTGCTATCCGGTACATACGGTTTTTCCTCGGGCCCGGTGATCGGTCAATCGATGGTTGCCTTCCCTGTTGCTGGAGAAGGGTCTACCGGCTAGTGCTGCTCCGGCGTGCTGCCGTCCGTCCGCCCCCCGGTGTCGCAGGCTGCCGAAATCAGGCGGTCGAAGTAATCCGGACCACTGACGGTAAAGGCATCCCGGCCTGCCGCGACACAGCCACCCGACGCGGTGGGCGGTAGCAGTGTGCTCGGGTCTCCACCGCGCTGGATGGCGGATTCAATACTGCTGTCCAGCGCGACGATCTGTGGCGGACGGGTGGTATCGATACCGGTGGCTACCAGCATGCGGCCGTCGGCGGCAAAGCGCAGCGGCAGGTTGCCCGGCCAGATCGGGCCGATCGGATCGGTGAACAGGCCGGCGGGCTGGACATGCGTCAGGTGCTTCGGCTGGATGTCAACGTTACCGTGCAAGGACTCGATGACGATCTGGGCCAGGTGTGCCGAATCGACGCTGCCGTTGGCATCGGCACTGTTTGCCGCCAGGTCGAGCAGCCCTTCAACGCCGGGCGTGACGGGGGCGCACGTAGCGTGGTAACACAGCTGCCATTTCGAGGCACGTCCCCGGACCTGCGCCGGGTCGGCAGTGGCCAGCGGGTCTGCACCCCTTACCGTGATGTCGCCACTCGCCACGAGTGCCGTGACGGCCGCGGCCAGCTGGTCATAGTCGCCGGGGCTGGGCTCGCCGTTGCGACTTGCCTGCTCCAGTGCCATGGCCGACAGGTCGCCACGCACGTTCAACTGGCTGTATGAACCACCCTCAGGTACACCGTTGAACAGGTCCCCGAGACCGGCGGCCGCCACCAGGAAGCTGCGTGCCTCGGTGCTGAGGGACGGGCTGATGTAGACGGCCGGTGTCACGGCAGAGGCCGGAACGCTGTCGATCACGTCCAGCTGGTTGGCGTAGGCCTGTGCATCGACCGTGACGGGATCGGTATTGATGGTCACGTCACCGCCGGCGGCGAAGATCCCGGCCGCGGTCGCTTCCGCGCGGGGATCCGGTCCTTCCAGGCCAGCGCCGGTTGTGGTCAGGTCGGCGCGCGCGGTGACGCTGGCGTTACCCGTGTAGCTGACACTACCGCTGCCGATGCCGCCCAGCCTGTCCAGGAAGGTGGCGGGGTCCTCGACGAGGCCGCCGAACACGCTCAGGACCTGGTCGAGGTTGGCGAGGGTCAGCATGTCGGACAGGGTGCCCAGCTGA
>CAYUFA010000127.1:0-5303 GCA_964443845.1 uncultured Ectothiorhodospiraceae bacterium | reverse complement strand
TTCTGCTGGTTCTGCCTTTGCTGTTGCAACAGCTTTTTCACCAGGTCGCGGTTGTACCGCGCATCCGCGGAATCCGGCTGCCGCTGCAGCGCGGTGTCGTAGGCCGCGAGCGCTGCCTGCAGCTTGCCGCTGCGGGCCAGCGCGTTGCCGCGGTTGTACGCGCTGTCGGCACTCGTGCCGGTGAATCCCTGCGCCGCGGCGGCATAGTCACCGGCCTGGTAGCGGGCCGCGGCGCGCCAGTGCGGATCGTGGAAGCGCCGGGCAGCCGCCTGCGCATCGCCCTGTTGCAGCAGCTGACTGGCCTGCTGGTCGGGACGCAGCCACAGGTCCTGCCAGCTGAAGGCATGCGCCGCGGGCGGCGGCAGCAGCAGGATCACCAGCACACCCAGCCAGCCGCGGCGAAACCCCGCGGCGGCGAGCAGCAACAGCGGCAGCAACAGCCACGGCCCCTGCTCCACCCAGCGCTGCAGGCCGTGGTCCACACTGCGCGCCTGTGACATATCGTGCGTGCTGCCCTGGTCGAACAGGGTCGCCGGTCGCAGCGCCGTCAGGCGCTGGTAGTGCCCGCCTCCGGCGGCCGCCAGCGCGCGCAGGCCGTTGTCCTCCAGCCGCGCCATGCGCACGCTGCCATCGGCCGCGTGTTCGAAACCGCCATCGCTCGCGGGCACCGGGGCTCCCTGGGTGGTCCCGACGCCCACCACGGACACCTGTACCCCCTGGCGGCGCAGCTTGCGCACGGCATCGAGGCTGGCGGCCGGATCGGCAATCCCGTCGGTCAGCAGCAACACCGAGCCGTGCCGGCTGCCGACTTGCGCGAGCAGCGTGCCGGCGCTGTGCAATGCCGGCGCCGCCTGGTTGCCCGCCACCGGCATGATGTCGACTGCCAGCGCGGGCAGCAGCGCCTCGATGGTGGCCCGGTCGTCAGTCAGCGGCGCCACCACGTGTGGCTCGCCGCTGAACACCACCAGTGCGGTGCGCCCTTCCTTGCGCGTGGCCAGCAGCCGCCGGATCGCCAGACGCGCCTGCGCCAGGCGATCGGGTTTCAGGTCGGTCGCGGCCATGGACGGCGACATGTCGAGCACCATCACGCGGTCGGTCGACGCGCGGAAGACCGGCTGCGGCTGGCGCTGCCAGACCGGCCCGGCCAGTGCCACGATAGCCAGCAGCCAGCCCAGTGCCAGCAGCACCAGGGGTGTGCGCCGCAGGGTCCGGCGGGTGTCGAGCAGCAGGGCCTGCAGCAGTGCCGGCGCGACCAGTTGTTGCCAGTCACCACCGCGGCTGCGCTGCCGCCACAGCAGCCCGACCAGCAGCAACGCCGGCAGCAGCGCGAGGAACCAGTCCGGACGCAGGAAGTGAAACGTGTTCATGCGGCCACCCGGCGCGGGACGAGAGCACTGAGCGCCAGCCACCCGCTGAGCAGCAGTGCCAGTCCGAGCGGCCACGGGTACAGCGCACTGACCGGGCGCACCACCCGGCTGCTGCCGGCCACCGGTTCCAGCTTGTCGAGCAGGGCGTACACGTCGGTCAGGTCCCTGCTGCTGCGGGCGCGGAAATACTGTCCGCCCGTGGTCCGGGCGATCGCCTTGAGCGTGTCCTCGTCGAGGTCGGCGGACGGGTTCACAACCTGGCTGCCGAACAGGCCCGGCACGCGCATTTCATCGGCGCCGATGCCGATGGTGTAGATGCGCAAGCCGGCCTGCGCGGCGAGTTTTGCCGCCTCGCGCGGTGGTATCGCGCCGGCGGTGTTCTGCCCGTCGGTCAGCAGCACCAGCACCGCCTCGCTGCCGGGGGCCGCGCGCAGGCGCTTCACCGCCAGCCCGATGGCATCGCCGATGGCGGTCTCGCGCCCGGCGAGGCCGATCACGGCCTCATCCAGGAAGTGGCGCACGGTCACGTGATCGAAGGTCAGCGGCGACTGCAGGTAGGGCCGGGTACCGAACAGGATCAGGCCGACGCGGTCGCCCTTGCGGCGCTCGATGAAATCGCCGGCCACCTGCTTGACCACGTCGAGGCGCGTGGCCGCCTGGCCATTCAGCGTCATGTCCGCCGTATCCATGCTGCCGGACACATCGATCGCCAGCATCAGGTTGCGTCCGCTCCGGGGCAGTTCGACAGGATTGCCCAGCCACTGCGGCCGCGCCGCGGCCAGCAACAGGCACAGCCAGGCCAGTGCGGCCAGCCAGATGCGCCAGCCGCTCCGCGCGCCGGTCGCGCGCGCGCCGCCGCCCGCCGGGAGCCCCACGGCAAACGGCGCGAACAGCGCACTGTTGCCGGCCGGTGGTGCCGCGTGCCAGAACCGCCGCACCAGCCAGGGCAGCGGCAGGCACAGCAACAGCCACGGCCAGGCCAGGTGGATCATGGCCGCCTCCCGCAGGCGCGGCGGATCCAGCGTTGCGCCAGTGCGACCAGGGCCGCGCGGTCGACCGTACTGCCGCGCTGGTACGGCGCCGCGGCCAGCACCCGCCCCGGGCCGCTGACGAAGCCGCTGGTCCGGGTCTCGAGAAACTGCAACCAGTCCGTGCCGCTCAACGCGGCCACCTGCGTGCGCGGGAAACGGGCCAGCGCCACGCGCCGCAGCAACTGGTTGAGTGCGGCGGTGAGTGCCACGTCGTCCGTGACCTGGTGCTGCAGCCGCTGCAGCTCCGCCAGCGCCACGCGCCGCAGCGCCGTGCGCCGGTAGTACCACACCGCCGCGCCACCCAGCAGACCGGCCAGCACCGCCAGCAACCACCAGCCCGGGGCCGGCGGCCACCAGCTCACCGCGGCCGGCAGGTGCAGGGGACGCAGCGCGGCCAGGGGGTCGTTCATGCGGCACGTCCATGCCGCACCAGGCCGCGCGCCAGTACCGGCGCGGGACGTGCGGCGGTCGACAGTGGCACCAACGGGCAACCCAGCCGCCGCGCCAGTCGTTCCAGGCGTTCCTGTTGCTGCGCGAAGCGCGCCCGCCACGGGCCGGCAATGGCCGCGCTGTCCACCTCGCGCAGACGGCCCGGCACACCGAGGCGCCAGCGGCCTGCCGGGGGCGGGGTCGCCTCCAGCGGATCGAACACCCATACCAGCAGCAGGTCGTTATGCCGCGACAGCCGCCCGAGCGAACGTTCGCCGGCGCTGTCCAGTTCCTGGAAATCGCTCAGCACCGGGACCAGGCTGCCAGGATGGGCCAGGTGTGCCAGCCGCGCCAGCCCGGTATCGAACAGGCCGGGGACCGGCACCTGCGGCACGCGCGGCTGCAGCTCGACCAGGGCGTTCAGCCAGGCCAGCACGGCCTCGCGGCGCGGCAGGGCCGGGCGTACCCGCTGGCCGGCGCGACTGCTGATCACACCGCCGACACGATCGCCGGCCTGTTCCGCCGCCCAGGCCAGCAGCGCCGCCGCGCGCAGCACCTGTGCCGACTTGAGCCGCCGGCTGCCGAACAGCATGCCCGGTCCCAGGTCGGCGCAGATCAGCACCGGCCGATCGCGTTCCTCGCGATACAGCCGGGTATGCGGGCGCCCGCCGCGCCGCGCGGTCACGCGCCAGTCGATGTCGCGCACCTCGTCCCCCGGCTGATAGACCCGCACCTCGTCGAATTCCAGGCCGCGGCCGCGATAGACCGACCGGTAGCCACCCGCCTGCACCGACAACGCCAGCCGGCGCGCACCGAGTTCCAGGCCGCGGGCCGTGCCACGCAAGCCGATCAGGTCGGCAACATCGGGGAAAACCGGGCTGGAATCAGGGGGCGGGGACACGGGCCAGCAATTCCTCCACGAAACGCTGGGCGGTAATGCCTTCGGCCTCCGCCTCGTAATCGAGCAGGATACGGTGACGCAGGGTGTCCGGGGCGATCGCCTGCACGTCTTCCGGGGTGACGAAGTCACGTCCGGCCAGCCAGGCATGGGCACGCGCGGCACGTTCCAGGCCGATGGCCCCGCGCGGGCTGGCGCCCCAGCGCACCCACTCCGCCAGGTCCGCCCCGTAGGGAGCCGGCGTGCGACTGGCCTCGACCAGTGCGACGATGTAGTCCTCGACCGCCTCGGCCAGGTGCAGGCGCAGGATTTCCTCGCGCGCGGCAAACACCCGGGACTGCTCCAGTGGCCGCCCGGCGGCCACGGCGGCGCTCTCGCCCAGCGCCTCGGCGCGTACCAGGCGCAGGATCTCGCGGCTGGCCGCGTGCTCCGGGTAGTCGACGCGCACGTGGAACAGGAAGCGGTCGAGCTGGGCCTCGGGCAGCGGATAGGTGCCTTCCTGCTCGATCGGGTTCTGCGTCGCCATCACCAGGAACAGGGGCGGCAACGGATAGCTCTGCGCGCCTACCGTGACCTGGCCCTCGCCCATGGCCTCCAGCAACGCCGACTGGACCTTGGCCGGTGCGCGGTTGATCTCGTCGGCCAGCAGCAGGTTGTGGAAGATCGGCCCGTGCTGGAAGCGGAAGCTGCCGTCTTCGGGACGGTACACGTCGCTGCCGGTCAGGTCGGCCGGCAACAGGTCCGGCGTGAACTGGATGCGGTGGAAGTCGGCCTGCAGGCCGGCGGCCAGCGCCTTGATCGCACGGGTCTTGGCCAGTCCGGGCGCACCTTCCACCAGCACGTGCCCGCCGCTCAGCAGGGCGATCAGCAGGCGTTCGACCAGCCGTGGCTGCCCGATGATCTGCCGTTCGAGTTGTTGTTGCAGCTGCTGCACGGCCTCCAGTGCGATTGCCCCTGGCGCTTGGGCAGCGGAGCTTAGCGTTGCGGTCATGGTGTGTTCTCCTTGCGGGTAGCGGCGGGCGCAGCGGCCGGCGCCGTGGCCGGAGGATGCGTGGACGTCGCTGCCGGCGGCGTCGCGGCCGGCGCCGGCGCCGCCTGTACCAGCTGGTCGTGGTGCGCGGCCTTGATCAGGCCATCCGCGGTGGTGGGCAGCAGGCGGAAGTACTCGGGCCGGCTGGATGCCTTGAGCACGAAATCGTTGCCCTGCTTGCCGATGCGGTACTCGATCTTGTTGCCGCCTTGCTGCGTGAGCCGGACGTCGAGTACCGGCTGATCCAGTCCGTAGCCGGGTTTGGCGTCGCGGCCGAGCACCGAACCGATCTGCAGGCCGGCGAGCCGGTCGGCCAGCGTGTTGGCGCCGGACTGGTTGACGATCTGGCCGGCTGCCAGCCCGGCGGCACTCCAGTGGGTACCGGGCGTGGCGGGCGCGGCCGGTGGCGCAGTGGTAGCGGTGGCCGGCGCCGGTGTCCCGGTGGTGGCCTTGCCCGGCGTAGCGGCCGGTGTCGCCGCACTGGTGGCCTTGCCCGGCGTAGCAGCCGGTGTCGCCGCGCTGGTGGCCTTGCCCGGCGTGGCAGCCGG
>CAYUFA010000126.1:0-5418 GCA_964443845.1 uncultured Ectothiorhodospiraceae bacterium | reverse complement strand
GTCTGGCTGAGTTCCTCGACCGTGGTAAAGCTCGTCCTGGCTCTCTGAATCAGGCTGTCCACGAGGGATTCCAGCCGGCCCCAGGCCAGCCGTGCCCGCGCAACACTGGAAACCAGCCGTTTGCCGCGATATTCAGCCTCATCCAGCTCGATCCTGCCCTGGCCGGAGCGGACATCGAGGCTGGGTGCCTGCAAGGTGGACCGGAACGGCCCCAGGCTGAACCGGGATGGTGCGGTTCCCGGCAGGGTGCCGGCGCTCAACTCCACCATGCTGCCCTGCAGGTGGATCCGGCCGCCGGCATTGAAGCGGATGTCGCCCCCGGGTGCACTGACATCGAGTGTACCGCGATTGACGATGATACGGGACCGGTCGTTGCCCGGATCATACTCGAAGATCAGTTCCCCGCGCCGGTCACGGACCTCCAGCAGACGGGCTCCATCCCGGTAGACCGTCGCGGCCCCGGCCCTGTCGTCTGGACCGCCTGCGCCGTCGCATTCCGCAGCGGGAGCCACCTTTTCCAGCAACAGGGTAATGTAGACGGCGCCGTCCCCGCCGCTCACGCACAACACGCGGTCGCCGACGCCGGGAGTGTCGGCGAGCCCGGCCGCCCTGGTGGCCAGGATTTCCCGGGATTCGTTCCGCCACGGAATATTGACCGTGTAGTACGGTGCACCGGCCAGGGACGTGGTTACGGTACCTGCACCGACGTAATCGCCAGGCAGCGTGTTCTTCAATATCGGTCTGATCTTTTCCATAACCTCACCTGTTATTCACTGGTCCGCGGTCTGGGTGGCACCCAGCTTTCCGCGAAGGCCAGATCCTCGTTGGTCTTTTCGAGCAGTTTCGTGTTGGCGCCACTCCAGTCGACGCCCGTGGTTTCCGCCATGTGGACGGTTGCCTGGGTCAGGTTAGCACCGGAAAAGCGCGCCCCGGCAAACCGTCCGTGCGACAGATCGCTGTAGACCAGGCTGGCGTTGCTGAAATCGGCCTCTTCACAAGCGGCATCGCGGAATTCGGCCCGTTCGAGAATCGCGCTGCTGAAATCGGCACCCCTGGCCTGCACACCCGCAAAGCGGGCACAGCGCAGGTCACTGCCGCCCAGCCTGGCGCGTTCCAGGTTCGCACCGCTGAAGTCGGCCGTATGACAGTTCGCACCCCGCAGCGAACTGCCGAGCAGGCTGGCCTCCTTGAGGGTGACCTGGAACAGGTTTGCCCGGTCCAGGCTTGCCAGACTGAGGTCACACCGACTCATGTCCGCATCGGGGAACTCGCAGCCGCCCAGATTCATGCCCCTGAAGTTGCATCCGGTCAGGTCACACAGCCGGAAGGAGGATTCCCGCACCTGCATCGCGGAGAAGTCGACGCCGGCCAGGCTCGTCTGCTCGACACGGGTATGCAGGAACACGGCCTTCCCGGTCGAGGCATCGTCCATCTCGCTGGAAACGATGACGGCATTCCGGAAGTTGGCACCGGACAGATCGGCCGCAACGAATGTGGCTCCTTCGATACCGGCACCGGAAAAATCCGCATTCTGCAGCCTGGCACCGGAGAAATCCGTCCCTGCCAGGTGGCAACCCCGGAAGCAGGCGCCCTGCAGGTCCGCACCGCTGAAATCACAATCCGCAAGATCCCTGTCGGACAGATCGATACCGGCCAGTTTGCAGTTCTGGAACGATGTTTCGTCAAGCCCGGCCCGGGACAACACCACACCTGTCAGGTCCGATTCGACAAAGGAGGCACCGCCCAGGTCACGGGTGGAGAAATCCAGTCCGTGCAGATCGCACCGGATGAACTGGCACTGTCGCAGGTTCCCGGGCAAGGATTGCTGTCCGGACAGGTCCACGGATTCGAAAATGACACCCTCGAATACCGCGCCACCGAAGTTCACGTGATCCAGGCGGGTGCTGCGAAATTCCGTCGCCTGCAACCGTGCGCCGGAGAAATCCGTCCCGTCCAGCACGCAGCCCTCGAACACGGCTCCACGCAGGTCGCTCCTGGCCAGAGTGGCCTCGCCCACATCGCAATCCCGGAACCTCGTATCCGTACAGGCGGCCTCTTCCAGCACCGCCCCGTGCAGGTCGGTCCCTTCGAAGTCGGCCTCCGCCAGGAGCGCATGACGGAGCGATGCCTGGCGCAGCGCGGAACGGCCCATGCAGTAACCATGCACGCCGGAGTCTTCCAGCAACCCGGCAGTCGCCTCGTCCAGTTCGAGATCGGACAGCGGGACCTCGACGGGAGCGTCGGGATGTGCCGGCGCCAGACCGCAACGGAAAGAAACTCCGGCCAGATTGGCGTGATCCAGATCCGCACCGTCACAACTGCAGTTGTTGAATATGGTCCCGGACAGATCCGCCCCCTGCAGGCCGCAACGTTCCAGCACACACCGGTCCAGCACGGCGGATGACACGCTTGCACCCTTGAGGATTGCACCGGTCAGATCACAGCCGTCGAAGGCTGCATTGGACAGGGCACGTCCGGACAGCTCCATCCCGGCAAGCGGCGCACCGGAAATGTGGACGCCCTCCTGCTCCATGGCCGATGCCAGGAATGTCACCAGCTCATCGAAGGTCGTGACGACGGCCATTGCGCTTACCTGACCTTGCCGAGCTTGGTCATGTTCAGGTTGGCCTGCGCAAAGTCGGCGTTGTTGATCCCGGCATCCAGAAACTCCGCGGCATACAGATTGGCGCCCCGCAGGTTCGTGCCGTCCAGCAGCGCCTTTTCCAGGGTAGCCTCGAACAGGTTGGCGTAGGCCAGGCTGGTGTTCACCAGGCGGGCCTTCGCCAGCCTGGCATTCCTGAGATCGGCATATTCCAGTCTTGCCTCGCCGAGGTCACACGCAATCAGGTTCACGTCATGCATGTCCGCGCAGGAAAAATCCGCCTGGACACAGCGCGCACCCTCGAAATTCGCACCTTCGAGCTGGCACCAGGCGAACGAGGTGCCGGAAAAATCACACTGGTCCGAGGCTCGCGCGCCGGTCATGTCGGCTCGACTGAAGCTGCTGTGCAGGGCCGTTGCCTTGTCCAGCCTGACATCCCGCAGCAGCGCCTCCGTCATGATGACGAGATTGAGATCCGCTTCCTCGAACGAGGCCCCGCTCAGGACCGAACGGCAGAAATGGCTGCCACGCAGACTGGCCTTGCTGAAGTCCGCGCCACTGGCCTGCGCGTTGTCAAAATTCACGGACTGCGCTGCGCAGGATTCAAGGATCGCTTCTTCCAGTATGGCACCTTCCAGGTTTGCGCCGGACAGCCTTGCTCCCGTCAGGTCCGCGACCCGCAGGTTTGCACCCTGCAGATTCACCTGGGTGAGGTCGGCGCCTGCCAGACTTGCGCCACCCAGGTCCGCCGTGGCAAAACTGCACTGTCGCAGGTCCAGTCCGGACAGGTCGGCCTCACGCAGGTCGACCCCGCTGAAATCGATGCCGGCGAGGTCCAGCCCGGTCAGGTCTTCCTGCAGGAAACTGTCCCTGGCGAGGACCCGCGCCTGCACCTGGTCGCGGGTCTGCGGGTTCTCCTCGTGGCTCTCGATTCCCAGCGCAGCCAGCAGTTCCGCCTCCCTCTTCTTATCCCCGTCCGACGGTTCCGGCAGCTTGTCCGGATCCAGCCCGGCATCCCTGATTGCACGGTTTACCTCCGCCTCGGCACCAACCAGCAATGCTTCCGTGTCAGTCGTGTCGTCAGCTGCCGGCACCACGTTGCCCACGGGTTCCGGTTCTTCTTCCTCCAGTTCCTGTGCCAGCTCCGCCTTGCGCCGGTTCAGCAGCGCGTAACATTCGTCCACCTCCATGGAAGCGCCATCCAGCGCCTCGGCGGTCACCAGGATATCCTGGATATCCTCCATCTCCTCGGAATCCGTGCGTGACCAGCCACGCCAGACCAGCACCAGTTGTTCCGCGTCCATGTCGACCCAGAGGGTGTCCAGGTTCATGCGGATTTCCTGGAACGACTTGCCGATCGACGCATCGCTGGAATGCGTACGGGTGAAGCAGCGCACCCTGACACCCGGCAGGCTGGTCCGGTAGTCCGGAACTTCGGGATGCATGTTGGTAATCTGCAGTTTTTCATTGCCGGCCAGGTAGCCATCCAGCTGCAGGGACGGGGGCGCGGCGTTGAAATAGGTGGGATCAAAATCGTCGGGAAACCACGGCCATTTCTGCTCCAGCCAGCGCTTGTTATAGGTACCCAGCTTCTGCCCGCGAAACTGCCAGCCGGCGTTGAGAGGTCCGAACCCCGCAGGCGGGGGCTTGTGATCCGGGTGCGTGATCCGCAGTGCCGGGTCCTCGATATTGGGCAGCGGCCAGGCCGTGGTCCCGTCTGCCTGGTCCCGCTTGCCGAAACCCTTCCCCACCGGGTTCTGCTCGAAGCCGGTGCCTCCAAAACTGTTCTCGTATCGCAGCTCCAGGCGCGTGAAGGGAACCGGCGGCGTCACGCCGGTCATCCCGGCCCTGCGTTGCCACATCCGGTCACCCGTGACAACCAGGTCCCTGGCCCGCTCATTGACGGCAAAGCGTACCGGACAGGAGGTCACCGGGGTCGCGGCGGGCGCGTGCACGTGACCGACCATGCAAAGGTCCGCACGCCGCTTGAAATACACGAAATCGGACGGGTAGCGGATATTGCCCGTCTGGTCCTCGTCATCGGGATAATATTCGTCGCCAGTCGGATAGGGCTGGTCCTCAGCCTGCCGGGAGAGCGCCCCGGGAACCAGCCGGAAACAGCCCTTGACGACATAGGTTGCGCTGTAGCCGGGGAATCCCAACCTGCCGCTGAAAACGGCAAACTGGAAATCCGTGCAATTGATTATCTCCAAACCCGAACTCCCGGCAGTTTCCTGTTCGCCAGAACGGCCGCGGATACCGTACTACCTGTACCGTACCCTGCACTAGCCAATTTTTATGGTTTGTCCGTTGATCGTGGCCTCGCCTTGCGACTTGATCTTCAGGCCACCGGAACCGGCGCGCATTTTTATACCCCCGCTTTTCGCGGTAATGCTCACCTCGCTGTCACCCGACAAACCCATCTTCGTCTTGGTCTGGGCAACGATATCGGCATCTTTCCTGATATTGATCATGGAGTCGCCGGACTCCAGCAGCATCTCGTCCGGCATCATGTTGAGTCTGGTGGTATTGTCGACGCTTTGATGGATGAAGTTCTTCGCCTTGACATCCATGTGCTTGTCGAGAATATGTTCCACGATCTTGTCCTTGAACACCTTCTTATCCTTGTTTGACGATATGTCCAACGCCATCGAGAAGGATGTCTTCATGCCGACGAACGTATCGAGTGTGGTGGCCAGCTGCGAGGAGTGCTTCGCCCCGACAAATATCTCGCTGGTGAAGTCCAGCACCTTTGCCTCGAAACTGCCGGTAACGTGCTTGTGCTCTTTCCCGTTGACCCAGGTCTTCTTGTCGCT
>CAYUFA010000125.1:0-5483 GCA_964443845.1 uncultured Ectothiorhodospiraceae bacterium | reverse complement strand
GCCTGCACCTGGGCAAGATCGGCGCAAAACTGACCCGGCTGAGCGAACAGCAGGCTGACTACATCAGCGTACCGGTCGATGGCCCGTACAAGCCGGATCATTATCGATATTAGCGGTGAGCTGCCGTGAAAAGGGGACAGACCACGTTTTTTTCGCCCGCCGTCCTGCAGACGACCGCTGCTGACAGGCGGAACACGACTCTGGCGAAAACGTGGTCTGTCCCCGGTTTTCACTTCCGGTTGGCAACCACCTTATGACAACAGGCAGCCCGGAAATCAGTTTCGAATTCTTTCCGCCCAAGACCGCGGAAGGTATCGCCCGGCTGGAGGCCACGAGCCGGGAACTCGCCGCAATCGCGCCGCGCTTCTTTTCAGTCACCTTCGGCGCCGGCGGCTCCACGCGTGACCGCACCTCCGAAACCGTCATCGACATCCAGCGGGTATCCGGTATCGAGACCGCGCCGCACATTTCCTGCATCAGTTCCACGCAGGAAAACATCCGCGAAATGCTCGCGGGTTACGTGGCGCGTGGCATCCGTCACCTCGTGGCCCTGCGCGGGGACATGCCCTCCGGCATGGTCGAGGCCGGCGAATTCCGCTATGCCAACGAACTGGTATCCTTCATCCGTACAACCACCGGCGACCATTTCCATATCGAGGTGGCGGCCTACCCGGAATACCACCCGCAGGCCAGCACTCCGGATCGTGACCTGGCCAACTTCAAGCGCAAGGTGGAGGCCGGCGCCAGCAGCGCCATTACGCAGTATTTCTACAACGCCGACGCCTATTTCAGCTTCATCGAACGCTGTCGGCGGGTGGGCATGGAAATACCGGTCGTACCAGGCATCATGCCGATCACCAACTACCACCAGCTGGTGCGATTTTCCGATGCCTGCGGTGCCGAGATACCGCGCTGGATCCGCAAGCGGCTGGAGGCCTATGGGGAGGATATGGAATCCATTCGCGCCTTCGGCGAGGAAGTGGTCACCCGGCTGTGCGAGCGCCTGTTGGCACACGGTGCGCCAGGCCTGCACTTCTACACCCTGAACCGGGCCGCGCCGGCACTCGCGATCTGGCGCAATCTCGGCCTGCAGAAACAGGACAGCGCAACCGGGTAACCCTTGTTGCGCGGCCGCCGCCCGGCGACAGCCCCTTGTATACGCCGCAGGCCGACCCCATAAACGATACGAATTCAACCAGAGGCATCATCCAGCGTGAACGAACTTCAGCAGCAGGACCTGTTCATCAGCCCTTCCGCCATCGACAAACTGGCCGAGCTGCTCGGCACTCTGGAGGAGGATGCGCAGGGAATTCGCGTCTATGCCGCTCCCGGCGGTTGCAGCGGCATGAGTTTCGGCATGACCTTCGCCGACCGCATTGACGACAATGACCTGGTCGCCGAGCACGGCGACGTCCGGCTCATAGTCGATGCCGACACTATCGGTCACCTGCGCGGTGCGGAGATCGACTTCATCGACCATGGCGACGGCAATACCGCCTTCGTGTTCAACAACATTCCGCAACCGAGCGGCGGGGGCTGCAGCAGCGGCGGCTGTTCCGGCGGCGGCTGCGGCTGACCGGTACGCGCTGACGGCAGGCCCCGGTTACGCGGCTCCGGCGCGGCGCACCGGACAGCGCCCGCCTGCACCGTACAGGACGCCCCGTGGCGGGGCGTCCTGTACCAACTCCAGCGGACGGCGCGGGAGTACCGGTCAGACAAACAGCGTAATGTCGGCACCCCGCGCATTGTCAAGATAGCTGGCGGCCCCTGCCCACTCGGACACTTCGGGGATAAAGTCTTCCTTCTTCCAGCCAAACAGGTCGACCGTCATCTGGCAGGCAACCAGCTTGACATCGGCTTCGATGCACAACTCGCGCAATTCGGGAATGCTGGCGACGCCGTGGTTTTTCACCGTCATCTTCATCAGGCTTGTGGCCAGCCCCTCGAAGCCCGGGACGCCTGCCATCAGCAGGTTGGGCATATTCCATTCGATCCCCTGGAACCAGCCGGGCCCGAACGGCATTTTCATGGGCATGGCAGGATTACCGAGCGGGCTGATGTGCGGCTTCAGATCCTTTTTCAGCAGCGCCAGACCATAGAAGGTGAAAAACAGCGTGACATCCCAGCCCATCGCCGCAGCGGTTGATCCCACGATGAACGGTGGATAGGCCCAGTCCAGTGTGCCCTTGGTCACCATGATGGACAGTCTGGGCTGCCGGCTTTCCTCCCGTTCCTGCATTCTTGCGTCGAAGCGCTGGTCAAACCATACCTTCAACTCGTCCGCGGACATCCCTGCAATGGACTGACCCGTTATGTTGTTCATGGCAGTCTTTACACCCCTGAATGTGGCTCCTGAAAAATCGTTCACATGGCGCGCCAACAGCTCGCCGGTGACCCCGCTGCCTGTGACGCCCGCAGCCGATCCGGAACAGCCGACAGCGCGATGTACCGCGTGCGTGGCGTCGACCGGTCGTATCCGCAGGCTAAATCGGACCAATCAGCCTGGCATCCAGATTCAACGAGCGAAAGCTCTTGATTACATCCAGCGACGTAATGAGATTCCGGTTGTATCTGGCACGTACCAGATGGTTCCGCATCGGACAGAACTCCGCCTGGACGATTCCTTCCGTCTTTACCAGACTGGATACCACCCGGCGCTGCTGTTCATCCCCCAGTAGGTCTTTCACGTGCACGACGATTTCAACTGCATGCCTGACGACATCGTCAATCGGGTGAACCGGTTTGACCATTGCCTGCCTCCTGACTGATGTGATCCCTTACGAGCGAAGTCGGCGTTTGCAATTGCGCAGAAATATAGCAGAGGAATTCGCGAAAGATAACAGGAATTCATCCGCTGCGGCTTCGGCCTGGACATGGGGCGGCACGCCTGTGCCTTCGAATCAGCCAATGTGTCGTAGAATCAAATAGCTGTTCGTCCCGATGGTTGACAGTCTGGCCCGGGTGCGGGCTCCGGGATGGAGATTGTCCGGGACGCACCACGACCCGCCGCTGACTTTTTGACTGGACGCCCGTACCCCCGGACGCCTTGCAGGGTTGCGACCCGTGCCCCGGTACCGGACCGCACTGCCGGACGGTCAATCCATGGATGGGCAGCAGGATGGTGGCCGCTACGCGCCGGAATGGTCGAGTGTACTGACCACCTCCACCACGGCCTGCGTCAGTGCCGCGAGATCCTCCTCCCCGATCACGTAGGGTGGCATCAGGTAGACCAGCCGCCCGAACGGGCGTACCCACACGCCGCGCTCGACGAACCGCGGTTGTACACGCTTCATGTCGACCGGCGCGTGCAGTTCCACCACCCCGATCGCACCCAGCACACGCACTTCGCGCACCTGTGGCATGGCGACACAGGGCTGCAGGCCGGCGCGCAGCCCCGCGTCGAGCGCCCGGATGCGGGATTGCCAGGGCGATTCCAGCAGCAGCCGGATGCTCGCCAGGGCGACTGCGCAGGCCAGCGGGTTGCCCATGAAGGTCGGGCCGTGCATGAACACGCCCGGCGGCGACTCCCGGATGGTGTCGGCGATCTCCCGCGTGGTGAGCGTCGCGGCGAGGGTCAGGTAGCCCCCGGTCAATGCCTTGCCCAGGCAGAGGATGTCGGGACTGATCGCCGCATGTTCGCAGGCGAACAGCCGCCCGCTGCGCCCGAAGCCGGTGGCGATCTCGTCGACGATCAGCAGTACGCCGTGCGCGTCGCACAGGGCCCGCGCGCGCTGCAGGTAGCCGGGCGGATAGAAGCGCATGCCTCCGGCACCCTGCACCACTGGCTCGAGGATCAACGCGGCCGCCTCGTGCGCGTGCCGTTCGAGCGCCGCGGCCAGCGGCGCCATGTCCGCGTCGGTACAGACCGTCTCGAACCCGGCAGGCGGGGCCTCGATAAAGATCTGTTGCGGCAATACGCCGGTAAACAGGCTATGCATGCCGGTCACCGGATCGCAGACCGACATCGCGCCCAGCGTATCACCGTGGTAGCCGCCGCGCGGTGTAAGGAAGCGCCGCTTGCCGGGCTGCCCGCGCGCCTGCCAGTACTGCAGGGCCAGCTTCATGGCCACCTCGACCGACACCGAACCGGAGTCGGCAAAAAACACCGCCTGCAGGGGCTCCGGTGTCAGTGCCACCAGTTGCCGCGCCAGCTCGACGGCCGGGCGGTGGGTCAGACCGCCGAACATGACATGCGCCATGTCGGCGAGTTGCCGTTGCACGGCGGCGTTGAGCACCGGGTGGTTGTAGCCGTGGATGGCACACCACCAGGACGCCATGCCGTCGATCAGCTCGCGTCCGTCCGCCAGGCGCAGGCGGACCCCGTGCGCCGACTGTACCGGGTAGACCGGCAGGTCCGCGCCAGGCACGCTGTACGGATGCCAGACATGCGCGCGGTCCAGCGCGAGCCAGTCGGATATGGATTGGGAATCAGGGATATGCATGGGTGCCGGCCATTATCGGGAACGGCAGGGAAATAGTCACCCGTACGGTAATATACTTGCTCCAATCCGCAACCGAGTTCCGTAGCCTTTGCCCACGGCCCGATACAGATCGGTACTGACAACTCCTGCATTCAGTCATGGCCATTCCACGCATCCATACCGACCAGCCACTGCGCCCCGGCACCACCCTCGAAATCAGCGGCCAGGCCGCGCTGCACGCCCTCCAGGTGCTGCGACTGCGCCCCGGTAGCGCGCTCAGGGTGTTCGACGGTCGCGGCACGGAATGCGCCGCCACGCTCGAGTCCACCGGGCGCGGCCGCATCACGGTACGGCTGGGCGCCAGCCTCGCGGGGCCGGCCGAGCCGGCGCTGGACATCCTGCTCGCCCAGGGTATCGCACGCCACGACCGCATGGACCTGATCCTGCAGAAGGCGGTGGAACTGGGCGTCAACACGATACAGCCGCTGTGGATGCAGCGCAGCCAGTCGCACCTGAAGGGCGAGCGGCTGGAGAAACGCCGGCAGCACTGGCGGGGCGTCATCATCAGTGCCTGTGAACAGTGTGGGCGCAATACCCTGCCGGTGCTGCGACCGGCAACCGACCTGGCCGGATGGCTACAGTCCGGCTGCAATGCCGCGCTGAAACTTTTGCTGCAGCCCGACGGTTCGCACACCCTGCCCGCACTGGCAGCGCCGGATGGCCGTGTCGTGTTGCTGGTCGGACCGGAGGGTGGAATGAACCCGGAGGAACAGCAAGTCGCACTGGCCGCCGGCTTTACCGGCGTACGCCTCGGTCAGCGTATCCTGCGCACGGAAACCGCCGCGCTGGCCGCGCTGGCCGGCATGCAGATGTTGTGGGGGGATTACAGCTAGCTGCCGTTTACAGTAAGCGAGCTGCGCAAGAACCAATCCGGACGTTCAGCCATTTCTTATATTAGCAACGGAGAAAAGACGGGAACCGACCCAACCCGGACGAGCAAGCGATTACACCGAATGGCTGACTTGCGCTATGAACACGACGTAGGGCGGAACGCGCAGCGGT
>CAYUFA010000124.1:0-5619 GCA_964443845.1 uncultured Ectothiorhodospiraceae bacterium | reverse complement strand
ATCCGGAGAGATGTCCGAGTGGTTGAAGGAGCACGCCTGGAAAGTGTGTATACGGTAATACCGTATCGAGGGTTCGAATCCCTCTCTCTCCGCCAACACATAAAAGGGGGCCTTCTGGCCCCTTTCTTTATGTTGTGATGAGGGAGTCGAACCCTCGATTTTCGATAGGTGGTGAGAATCCCAATGCACGGGGAGGTGCGGGAGCGGTCTCTCTCCGCCAAACAGTCTGGTCCCTGTCCCGCGTCCCCGCGGGGCAGTAACTATCTTCAGATTTTTCAGCTGGTGTCGTTCTGCAAGAGGGTTGATTCAGGCCCTCAAACCACAACTGCTTTTCACGAAATCTCCGCAAAATCCGGAATCGTCTCCAACGAGTGAAATCATCTTGCGACAAGTACACTTGATGTACATATAGTTATCAAAGTAAATTGTCAGGTTAGGCGCCAGGAGTTATTGCCGGGTATCGGTCAATGCATGATGTACAGGTCGAAGATACTGTGTATGCCTGTGTCAAAGAGCATGCAATTCCGCTGGAAGATGACTTCAATTCCGCTCTCAAGCGGCTGCTTACATTAGCGATCGCACGCCAAGGCGACGAGACTAAGAGCGCATCGCCTGGCCTTGACATACCAGAAGGCACACCTATGGGATTTGAGTGCAAAGCGCTGGAAGAACCCGGAATGAAGCTGCCTACGATGTGGCAAAGCTGCATGGAGTAAGGGAACAAACCGTAATCGATAAATATACGCGCCAACCGGGTTTGACAGCATACGACTTCGATAAACCGGTGGGGTCATCAAAAACGGGTTGAGCGATACTTAAGAAGGAAATATCCAGGATATAACGAGTTGATTGAAAAGACTCTACGCCCGTACTGACCATTCCCATTTGTTACTGCACGGTGGCATTTCCCGTGCAGTTCGTTTTGAGAATTGCTACATGCTGCATTACGCCGGACGTTGCAGCTGCAATGAATCTATTGAGAACTATTCTCTTCAGATCCACATGACTGATGACTGGAGTGAAGCAGAATCCAGGGTATCCGTCAAAGCAGGGCAGGGAAGGCTGATATCAGGTACAAGACTATCCATGCCATCGTTTTCGGGCGACAATTACTGGAGCCTGTCTCATAATCCCGCGCGCGCCGCGTTGCACGGTGCCCCGGTCGCGCACCGGAGCACCGTCGTCATCATTCCGGAGGTCTGTCATGCCTTCATCGAGAAATGGTTCCACACGCGCGGGCGGCCGGGCGCTGCCCGGCGGTCTGACCCTGAAGGAACTCCAAACCCTGGTGCAGAAAGGCTCGGTGGACACCGTGTTGCTGGGAATGACCGACATGCAGGGGCGCATGCAGGGCAAGCGCCTGACCGCACACCACTTCCTCAACGAAGTCGTTCACCACAAGGCCGAAGGCTGCAACTACCTGCTGGCGGTCGACGTGGAGATGCGCACCGTGGATGGCTACCGCATGTCCTCCTGGGAACGTGGATACGGCGACTTCGTCTTCAATCCGGACATGTCCACGCTGCGCCTGGTCCCCTGGCATCCCGCCACCGCCCTGGTGGTGTGCGATCTGGAATGGGTGGATGGTGCCCCGGTGGTGGCTTCACCGCGCCAGATTCTGCGCACCCAGCTCGAGCGCCTGGCCGAGCGCGGGCTGATCGCCCTGGCCGGCACCGAACTCGAATTCATGGTGTTCAACGAAACCTACGAGGAGGCCTGGGACAAGGGCTATCGCGGGCTCACCCCCGCCAATCGCTACAATGTCGATTATTCCCTGCTGGGTACGGCGCGCATAGAACCGCTGCTGCGGCGCATCCGCAACAGCATGGATGGCGCCGGCATCCCGGTGGAGACCGCCAAGGGCGAGTGCAACGCCGGCCAGCACGAGATCAACTTTCACTTCGACGAGGCCCTGCGCACCGCCGACGGCCACACCATCTACAAGAACGGCGCCAAGGAGATCGCCGCCCAGGAAGGCTATTCGATCACCTTCATGCCCAAGTTCAACGAGCGCGAGGGCAACTCCTGCCACATCCACCTGAGCCTGCGCGACAGGGATGACAAGCCGGTGTTCAGTGACAGGAAGAACGGGCTGTCGAAACTGTTCCAGCACTTCCTCGCCGGCCAGCTCGCCTGCCTGCGCGAGCTCACCCTGTTCTACGCACCCAACATCAACTCGTACAAGCGCTTCGCGCCCGGCTCCTTCGCCCCCACCGCGGTCGCCTGGGGCCTCGACAACCGCACCTGCGCCCTGCGCGTCATCGGCCAGGGTGCCTCGCTGCGCGTGGAGAACCGCGTCCCGGGCGGTGATGTGAACCCGTATCTCGCCCTGGCGGCAATGATCGCGGCCGGCCTGCACGGCATCGACCACACGCTGTCGCTGGAGGAGGCCTGCACGGGCAATGCCTACCACGCCGACAAGCCGCACGTGCCCCGCACCCTGCACGAGGCGCGCGAATGGCTGCTTGCCAGCCAGGCCGCGCGCGCGGCCTTCGGCGAGGAGGTCGTCGACCACTACGCCAACATGGCCCGCATCGAGATCGAGGCCTTCGACGCCGCGGTCACCGACTGGGAGCGGTTCAGAAACTTCGAGCGCATGTAGGGGACCAATCCAGCGGCGGCATCCACACCCCGGCGCCCGCGCCGGGATGCGTGGTGCGGCTTCCACGTCAACCCGAGATTCCTCCATGAGTGAGCCACTGCGTACGATCTCCCCCGTCGACGGCGCCGTCGTCGTCGAACGCCCCTGCACCACCTCGGCGGAACTTGATACCGTGCTGGACCGGGCCCGCGAGGCCCAGGCGGCATGGCGCCGCGTCCCCCTCGCCGAACGCGCCGCACGGCTCGGCCGCGCAGTGGATGCCTTCGTCTCCGAACGCGATCGCATCGCCTGCGAGATCACTCTGCAGATGGGACGCCCCGTCGCGCACAGCCCCGGCGAGGTGAGCGGTTTCGAGGAGCGGGCGCGTTTCATGATCGGCATAGCCGCCGCCGCGCTGGCGGACGTGCCGGCGTCCAACCCCATGCCCGGTTTCACCCGTTTCATCCGCCGCGAACCGCTGGGCACGGTACTGGTGATCGCACCCTGGAACTATCCCTACCTCACCGCGGTGAACTCCATCGTGCCCGCGTTGATGGCCGGCAATGCCGTGGTCCTCAAGCCCTCCTCGCAGACCCCGCTCAGCGCCGAGCGCATGGCGGACGCCTTCCACGCCGGCGGTCTGCCCGAGGGGTTATACCAGTACGTGTACCTCGATCACGCGGCCACCGACGGCGCGGTGCGCGACCCGCGGGTCGACTTCGTCGCCTTCACCGGCTCGGTCGCCGGCGGGCACGTGGTGCAGCGGGTCGCGGCCGCGCACTTCACCGGCGTGGGACTGGAGCTGGGCGGCAAGGACCCCGCCTACGTGCGTCCCGATGCCGATCTCGACTACAGCCTGGACAACCTCGTGGAGGGGGCCTTCTTCAACGCCGGCCAGTCCTGCTGCGGCATCGAGCGCATCTACGTGCAGCGCGGCATTTACGACCCGTTCGTCGCGGGCTTTGTCGAGCGCACCCGCCGTTACGTGCTTGGCAACCCCCTGGACCCTGCCACCACCCTGGGCCCGATGGTACGTACCCGCGCCGCGGACCGGGTGCGCAGGCAGATTGCCGACGCGCGGGCCGCAGGCGCCCGCGCGCTGATCGACGAGGCCGAATTCCCCGCGTCCAGACCGGGCACACCCTACCTCGCACCGCAGGTGATGGTGGACGTGAACCACGGCATGAGCGTGATGCGCGAGGAGAGCTTCGGGCCGGTGGTCGGTATCCTGCCGGTGGACACCGACGAGGAGGCCATTGCGCTGATGAACGACAGCCCCTACGGACTGACCGCCTCGATCTGGACCGCCGATGCCGACGCCGCCCTGGCGCTCGGCGGACGCGTCGCCACCGGCACCTGTTTCATGAACCGCTGCGACTACCTCGACCCCGCCCTGGCCTGGACCGGCGTGGGCGACAGCGGGCACGGCTGCACGCTCTCGCCGCTGGGCTACGCACAGCTCACCCGGCCCAAATCCTTCCACCTGAAGACCGTCACCCGCTGAGGACCCCCATGAAGCTTCCCGTCGGCAACTGGAACTACCCCACCCGCGTGCGCTTCGGCGCCGGTCGCATCCGCGAGCTGCCCGGGGCTTGCCGTGAACTGGGTGTCAGGCGTCCGCTGCTCGTCACCGACCCCGGTCTGGCCGGGTTGCCCCTGTTGGGCGACATCTGCGGAATACTCGAAGCCGCCAGCCTGCCGGTCAGGGTTTTCCACGCGCTCAGGCCCAATCCGGTGGGGGCCAATCTCGAAGCGGCCCTGGACGACTATCGTGCCGCCGGCTGCGACGGGGTCATCGCCTGCGGCGGCGGCAGCGCGCTGGACGTCGGCAAGACCGTGGGGCTGATGGCCGGCCAGACCCGGCCGCTGTGGGACTTCGAGGACGCGGGCGAGAACTACCTGCGCGCCGATCCCGATGGCATCGCGCCCATCGTCGCCGTTCCCACCACGGCCGGTACCGGCTCGGAGCTGGGCCGCGCCGCGGTGCTGATCAACGAGCAGGAAACGCGCAAGGTCATCCTCTTCCATCCGCGCATGCTGCCCGCCCGGGTCATCATGGACCCGGCGCTGACCGTGGGTCTGCCGCCCGACATCACGGCATGGACCGGCATGGACGCGCTGGCCCACTGCCTGGAGGCCTGCTGCGCGTCCGGCTACCACCCGCTCGCCGACGGCATCGCGCTGGAGGGTATGCGCCTGGTGCATGATTACCTGCCCGTCGCCCATGCCAACGGCGGCGACCTGGAGGCGCGCGGCCACATGCTGGCCGCCGCCGGCATGGGCGCTGCCGCCTTCCAGAAAGGCCTGGGCGCGATCCATTCCCTCAGCCATCCGGTCGGCGCGCACTACGACACCCATCACGGCCTGACCAACGCGGTATTCATGCCATATGTGCTGGTCTTCAATCGCCCGGCGATCGAGACGCGTATCGCCGCGGCAGCACGTTATCTGGCCCTGCCTGCGCCCGACTTCGACGGTTTCCTCGCCTGGGTATTGTCGCTGCGCGCGACGCTTGGCATCCCGCACACGCTGGCCGGGCTGGGTGTGGACGACCGTGATGTGGACCGCATTGCCGCAGAGGCCGAACACGACCCTTCCACACCCGGCAACCCCGTGCCGGTGACGGCGAAGGAACTCAAGCAGATCTTTCTCGACGCCCTGAACGGGCGCCTGCCGATATGAGCGGGCCGGTCATCGGCATCACCACCTACGGGCGCGGCGAGAGCAACCGCCACAGCCTGCCGGCGGAATACACCGACGCCGTACGCCGGGCCGGCGGCGTGCCCGTGTTGCTGCCACCCGGTGGTTGCGAGCCCGGTGACTGGCTGGACCTGTTCGATGCGCTGATCTTTTCCGGGGGCGGTGACATCGATCCGGCACGCTACGGTGGCAGCCCGCACGAGACGCTGTACAACATCGATCACGAACGTGATGCCTGCGAATTCGCGCTGCTGGCCACGGCCCTGGAACGGCGCATGCCGGTGTTCGCCATCTGCCGCGGCATGCAGATCCTCAACGTGCACCTGGGCGGCAGCCTG
>CAYUFA010000123.1:0-5735 GCA_964443845.1 uncultured Ectothiorhodospiraceae bacterium | reverse complement strand
CACCGGACTTTTAATCCGATGGTCGAAGGTTCGAATCCTTCACGGCCCACCATTCTGCAGTTGGACAAAAACCAGTGCTGCACACCAGTTGAACAGCCGGCTAGTGCATGGGCGTCATTCTGATCAGTGTCAGGTTGGCCGGGCTTTGCTTTGCATTTCTGAAACAGAGACAGTTGTTTGCGCAGTAAGAGATTCTCCGCTTCGATTGTTGCGGATGACAACCGAAACCGTGCCAGTGATTGAAGATTGTTTGAGCGGTACCATTTCGTACTGATCGGTGGTACGGCGGGCGCTGCAGTTCCGGACCGCCCGGCCACGAAGGACCCGGCTATCGCCTGCGGCGGCCCGCAGTAGCAAGCAGCACCAGCGCGCTGGTGAACAAATACAGTGCCGGGGGGAGGGGTACGACCCCATTGGTCAGGGCAACCAGTGACAGGTTACCCTGATCCAAGGAGAAGTCGTACTCGAATCCCGGCAATAGGCCAAAGATGCTAACTTCCACCAGGTCGAGGTCGCCTGGCAGATTCTCGGCTGACAGGAATTCGAAGCGGTCCCCGGCCTGCGGGGCGAAGCCGTCGGTAAAGAAGATGTCGAGGCTGGCAGTCTCAAGCAGATCCAGATCACCGAGCACTCTCAGTATGTCGAACTTGCCTGTCTCGGTACCACCGATCTCGAACTCCAGTGTACCGCCGAGTGTCAGGTCACCGAAGATCTCGAATTCACCCGCGCTGTTTCCCGGGCCGATCAGCCCGCCCGGATCAACGATAATCGTCGAATCCACCTGGCCGATCTGTATAACCTGCCGGCCTGCCGAACCGTTGCCGCGCAGGGCGCCACCCACACCGACGGTGATCACGTCGGCCTCCAGCCGGGCGCCGTTTTCGAAGTACAGCGTGGCGTCACGGATATCCGCGAGGCTGATGGCCACGCTGCCACTGTCGGCTGCGTCCAGGTCCAGCGTATTGCGCAGGTAGGCCCGGCCCTGCGGCAGCGGGATCGCGCCGGGCGTACCCTTCTCGAGATCGCCGTTGTTGATCTTCAGGTCCTCGAAGTTGCGGAACTGGTTACCATCCAGAACGAAGCGATCCACGGTGCCGTTCTGTTCCAGCGCAACAGGCGCGGTTGATGCGACGAACAGCAGGTCGTCGCGCCCGCCGTTCTCGCCGGCGTCCACCGTGCCCGCTATGTTGCTTCCGGGGCCCACCTGGATAAATGTGTCGTCTCCGTCCCCGAGGTCCACGTTGCCGATCAGGCGGTGCTTGTTCTGCACGATGTCGTTACCGCTGCCTCCCAGCACGGAGTATGCACCGCCCTCGATGATGCCCTGGTTATCGAGAACATTGCCCTCTCCTGAGAAGCGCACGCCGACAGAGCCAGTGTTCCTGGCGATGATCTCGCTGAAGCCGACGAAGCCCGGTTGCAGTTCTGGCGGCAGGGCCGGGTCCACGATCTCCCCACCGGTATCGATCAGGTCAAGCCGGTTACCCACCAGGTTGCCGATGCCATTGATGTCGATGCCCACCGCGTTCACGCCGTCGACCATGAGGTGCGCGAGGGAAGTGGTGGCCTGGTTTTCAGTATTCAGCTTGTCCAGGCCCTGGCTGATCGAGCCGCCGAGATCCTGCAGGCTGTCGTCGAAGCGGGCGACGCCGACGAAGTCAATGCGGCTCTCGCCGGTGCCATTGAATACGAAATTTCCGCTGCCCTCGACGAGCATGCCTCGAACCCCGGGACTCTGAAGATCGATGTCGGTGAAATTGGTGATTACGTTGACCTGGGCGTCGCCCGGATCGGCCCCCGCGGCAGCGCTGACCCGCATGGCCACCTGGTTGCTGCCATGGCCGGTGATCCGGTCCTGGTTTTCGATGAAACTCCCGGCTGTGCCCTGCACCAGCATGCCGGCGCCGTTGTCGGACGTGCCGAGATCGATGGTGCCGCAGTTCAGGACCTGTGCGCCGCTCGGGCCGCCGACAACGCAGAAGGCCTCCCCGTTGACCGCTGCGCCCGGATCCAGGTTGCTCCCCGGGTTGTTGTTGTAGACGTGGATGCCGAAATTGTTGGCGCCGCTGCCAAGACTGATGGTGCCGTCATTGTCCACCCAGTAACTCGCGTCGCCGACCATCTCCACCGCAATGGCGGTATTGTTCGTGCCATCCAGTGTCAGTTCGGCACCGTTGCTGACCGCTGCGCCGGTGCCGGCGGTGCGGATGGCCTCACTGTTGTCGCCCTTCATCAACAGGCGGGCGTTATCCGGTGCTGTGGAGGCCTGTCGTGCACCGTTCTGCACCCGCACGTTGTCGCCCTGCACGTAGATGCCGCCACCGGCTGCGGGATTGATGCTGGAATCCACCTCGACGATGCCGAGGTTCACGATCACGGAGTCATCCCCGCTTACGTTACGTATACCTTGCGCTCCCTCGCCGAACACGTTCAGGATCCCGTCGGTCTCGATGGTGATGTTGCCGCGGCCCGTCAGCTCGATGCCGCCGGCATCCCGGGTGGGCGATATACCTCCCGGGCCCGCCAGGCCGGCGATCAGCAGTCCGGCGTTACTGATCGTTGCAGTGCTGATGGAGTCGCCAAGGATCCGGATCGCACGCGCATTGTCGCCCTCGGTGGTCACGATGCCATTGGTCTTGATCTCGACTCTGGCCTGGTTGCCACTTATGGAGATTGCATCGGCATCTGACCCCTGAGTCAGGATGGTGGCGCCAAGGGCGCCGCCGTCGATCTTCACGGTGGCATGATCGCCGAGTACGTTGATGCCGTTGGCCAGGTCCCCGGACGTGGTAATGCTGGCAGGGTTGGCATCATCGCCATGTAAGACCTTGGCGGTGTCGCCCAGTATGGACACTGCATATGCGAACAGGCCGGTGGTGCTGATGTCGCCGGTGTTTGTCACCGTCGCCCTGTCGCCGGCCACGTCGATGGCGTCCGCACTCAGGCCGGCGGTCGCGATGCTTGCCAGATATATGCGGCCATTGTTGTTCACCACGGCGTCCGCACCGACCACGGAAATCCCGAGTGCATCCTCGCCTTCGGTCGTCACCATGCTGCTGTTCTCGATGTTGGCCCGGTCACCGGCCACGCTGATGGCGTGGGCCTGCCGCCCCCGGGTCGTCAATTCACCCGTATTGAGAACGGGCAGGTCGTCGGCCAGCGCATGGATCGCATCGGCCTCGTCGCCCTGCGTGGTGATCCGGCCCGAATTCGAGATCGATCCGGAAGCCGGGGCCAGTGCCGCAGGCGGGATTTCAACACCGACCGGCAGAACCGGGTCTTGCAGCCCGAGTGCGATGCCGTGGGCCCGCGCGCCCAGGGTCCAGATCTGGCCGGTGGCGTCGAGATTGCTCACGGCGTGATTCAGGCCCAGGGCCAGAATGCCCATCGCGTCGTCGCCGGTAGTGGTGATGGAGCCGGTGTTCTCGATGCCCGTGCTGTTGTACCCCAGCATGACCATACCGGCGGAAAAGACTCCCTGGGTCGCGATGCTGCCGCTGTTGTCCAGGAATCCGGCGATGCCTTCGATGACCAGGCCGCTTGATGCGTCGCGCGACGTCTGGATCTCGCCCGCGTTCTGGGCGCCGGCGTCATCGCCCTCCAGTACCACCGCACTGGACATCTGGCCGTCCGTGGTGATCACGCCTTCGTTCAGCACGCTTACCTCGTCGCCCTCGAGGTATACCGCGGCGGAGTAGTCGCCGCTGGTGCTGATGGCGCCGGTGCTGTACACCTCGACGCCGTCGCCCTCCGCCTCCACCGCGAGAGATTCAAGCCCGGTGGCGTCTATCGCCCCGAAGTTATCTACCGAGTTGTCATTGCCGCCGGCGAAGGACACCGCCGACGCACCGTCGCCCGTGGACAGGATCGTGCCCTCATTGAAGATCGTGTTTCCGTTGCCAAGCAGGCCGATGGTTTCCTTGCCAGCCTCGTCGGTCCGCACGATGGCGTCGGGGGTGATCACGATCGACAGGTTGTTCAGAACACCACGCGGGTCCAGTGCGCCGGAGCCATAGCTGCGGAAGCCGCTGGGATCCAGGGCCTGGCAGCTGATGGCCTGGCCGTCGGTGACGGAGGGCAGCCCGTTCGGCGCGAGAATGGACGGATCCGGCAGGCAGCCTTCCGTCAGCGGGGTGACCGTGTTGAAGCTGCCCGCGTAGCCGATGGCGGCTGGGTAGATCAGGGTGTAGAGATCTGTCGCCGGGACGAAACGCGGGCTGCCATCGGGATTCGGGATAAAAGATACCTGCACGGCCGGGTCGATGGCAAACACCGGCGCGGTTGCGGATATCAGACCGAGGTCGCTTCCGGTCGACACCTCGGCCTGTACCAGCAGCTTGTCACCGGGTTGCACGAAAAGTCCGGCGTCCACGTTTTCGACACCGCCGGCGCTGTTCTGTTGCTGGTAGCCCACCCCGCTGCCCATGACGCTCAACGAGGAGAAGCTGCCGCTGAGCGTGCTGGTAAAGAGCAGCGGAATCGCGATATCGGGCGCGTCCGGGTGCAGCTTGACCAGCTGGATTTCGTAACGAACGGCGGCCAGGCCGGAAATGGCTGCCGCTGACTGGTTGCCCACCGGGACATAATCCGAGAACAGGGTTGCCATGGGCGCCGTCGGCCCCACGGCACCGGCGCCCGGACTGCCAGCAGTGGTCTCGGCGTAACCACTGGCAGTACCGGCTGCAGTGCCCTCGACGGCGATCGCCGATGCGGTGATACGCTCGGCGATCCGGGGATCGGTGCCGGTCACCGAGCCGGATACGATGCCTTCCGGTTCGTAGGTCGTGTAATCGAGGATCTCCTCGTATTCGAAATAGCCACCGAGTAGCGGAATGTAGCCAGCCGCGGCCAGGTTGGCAGACAGGGCCGTGATAGCCAGCACGATCAATGTCGTGCATTCCTTGGCGATCTGCGACAAGGTATCCTCCCTGCAAATGCTATTGCGTATGCCGGGCCAGCTGGTTTTTATCGGGCTGACGCAAGTAACCTAACAAAATAGAGGTCAGGGTGAAATGATGAATATCAAAACTGACTGAACAAGCTGGTAATTGATGCTTTTGTATTAGTTTTGAAGTGCCGGCTCAATCGATCAATGCCATACCTGCGTTAGATCGCTCTGGTAATTTAATGGGGCCGGATACATTTCATGATTCACCGGATTGGCGGAAATAAGGAACAGATCACTCGTTATGGTTCTGCAAGCTTTACGTATTCAAGCAATGGCTACCTGGCTTCCATCACGGATGAGGTCGGTCTGACTTCTACGTTTGACTATGGAAACGCTCTATCCACCGATTTTATCAATTCGATGACGACGCCATACGGCACAAGTAGTTTCAGCTACACCGAAAATTCTTCGACCGACTCTAATGGCAAGACCTACTATGACCGTGTACTGACTCTGACTGACCCTATGGGATATATGCAGCGTGTGGAATACCTGGACAATGCGCCCGGCATCTTCTCGGGTACGGACCCAGCAGGATGCCCGTCGGTATGCTCCCAGGGCTGGTTTTGCAGCAACCAGTATATGCAGTTTCGGGATACCTATTACTGGAATGCCGACAATCTTCGAGATCCAAACGATTACTCATCGGCGGAAAATTTCCACTGGTTGCACGACAATAGCGAAAACCCTGAGACGTCACGCGTTCTCGAAAGCGTAAAAAAACCGCTGCAGAATAAAATGGTGTCAGAGCACATTTTTTTAGAATATAAGTGGAAAATGTGCTCTG
>CAYUFA010000122.1:2174-5754 GCA_964443845.1 uncultured Ectothiorhodospiraceae bacterium | reverse complement strand
ACTTCTGCAGGGACTCCTGGAAGGTGCGGCCGATGGCCATGACCTCGCCCACCGATTTCATCTGGGTACCGAGGAGCGGTTCCGCCTGCGGGAATTTCTCGAAGGTGAAGCGCGGCACCTTGGTGACCACGTAATCGATACTCGGCTCGAATGACGCCGGCGTTGCACCGCCGGTGATCTCGTTCCTGAGCTCGTCGAGCGTGTAGCCGACCGCGAGCTTGGCGGCAACCTTGGCGATCGGAAAACCGGTGGCCTTCGACGCAAGTGCGGAGGAACGCGACACCCGCGGGTTCATTTCGATCACCACCATGCGCCCGTCGTTCGGGTTGACGGCGAACTGGACGTTGGAACCGCCGGTTTCGACGCCGATCTTGCGCAGCACCGCCAGCGAGGCGTTGCGCATGATCTGGTATTCCTTGTCGGTCAGGGTCTGTGCCGGGGCAACGGTGATCGAATCGCCGGTGTGCACGCCCATCGGGTCCAGGTTCTCGATGGAACAGATGATGATGCAGTTGTCCTTGCGGTCGCGCACCACCTCCATCTCGAATTCCTTCCAGCCGAGAATGGATTCCTCCAGCAACACCTCGCTGGTCGGCGAGAGGTCCAGCCCGTGCTCGCAGATCGCAACGAACTCTTCCCTGTTGTAGGCAATGCCGCCGCCGCTGCCACCCATGGTGAAGGACGGGCGAATGATGATCGGGAAACCGAGCGATCCGTGCACCTGCTGCGCCTCTTCCATGCTGTGCACGACGTAGGCCCGCGGGGTGGCGAGTCCGATATCGGCCATGGCGTCACGGAACAGCCCGCGGTCCTCGGCCATGTCGATGGCCGCGCGGCTGGCCCCGATCATCTCGACGCCGAACTTCTCGAGCACCCCTTCGCGCACCAGGTCGAGGGCGCAGTTCAGGGCAGTCTGGCCACCCATGGTGGGCAGCAGCGCGTCGGGCCGTTCCTGCTCGATGATGCGGGCCACGGTCTGCCACTGCACGGGCTCGATATACACCGCGTCGGCCATGTCCGGATCGGTCATGATCGTCGCCGGGTTGGAATTGACCAGCACTACGCGAAAACCCTCCTCGCGCAGCGCCTTGCAGGCCTGGGCGCCGGAGTAATCGAACTCGCAGGCCTGGCCGATCACGATCGGACCGGAACCAATGATGAGGATGCTGTTGATATCTGTTCGTTTCGGCATGTTTCGATTACAGCGTGCGCCGAGCGCGCCCGGGAAGTTCCGTGGCTGGTTCAAAGGCGCGTACGGCGGACCCTAGGCACTCCTCATCATGTCGATAAAGCGGTCAAACAGGGGCGCCACGTCATGCGGGCCCGGGCTGGCCTCCGGGTGACCCTGGAAACTGCAGGCCGGGCAGTCGGTGCGGGCGATCCCCTGCAGCGAACCGTCAAACAGGGAACGGTGGGTCGCCTTCAGGTTGGCCGGCAACGTGCCGTCGTCCACGGCAAAGCCGTGGTTCTGGCTGGTAATCATCACCTGCCCGGACTCCAGGTCCTGGACCGGATGATTGGCGCCATGATGTCCGAATTTCATCTTGATGGTGCGCGCACCGCTGGCCAGCGCCAGCAGCTGGTGGCCGAGGCAGATGCCGAACACGGGGATGCCGGCCGCGAGAATCTCGCCGATCGCCCGGATGGCGTAGTCACAGGGTTCCGGGTCACCCGGCCCGTTGGATAAAAAAACGCCATCCGGCGTGTACGCCAGCACCTCGGCTGCCGGCGTCTGCGCCGGCACCACGGTCACGCGACAGCCCCGTGCCGCCAGCATGCGCAGGATATTGCGTTTGATCCCGAAATCGTAGGCCACGACGTGCAACGGCAGGGAGGCATCGTCCGCACCACCCGGCAGTCCACCGGCCAGCGTCCAGACGCCCTGGCGCCACTCGTAGCGCTGCGTGGTGCTGACCACCCTGGCCAGATCCATCCCCTTGAGACCGGGAAATTCCCGCGCCGCAGCGATGGCTGCTGCTTCATCGACAGCATCGCCGGCCATGATACAGCCGTTCTGGGCACCCCGTTCGCGGAGGATCCGGGTCAGGCGGCGGGTGTCGATATCCGCGATACCGGTCACGCCGTTGCTGATCAGGTACTCCTCGAGCGAACATTCGCTGCGCCAGTTGCTGGCCGCCAACGGCAGGTCACGGATGACCAGACCTGCGCAGTGGACGGCTCCCGCCTCCTCGTCCGCGGCGTTGGTACCGACATTACCGATATGCGGACAGGTCAGCGTGACGATCTGCTGCGCATAGGAAGGATCGGTCAGGATTTCCTGGTAGCCGGTCATTGCGGTATTGAACACCACCTCGCCGGTCACCTGCCCTTCGACACCAATAGCAACACCACGGAAAATCGTTCCGTCTGCAAGCGCCAACAGGGCCGCTTTTGTCAAGGAGACCTCCGCATCTCGCGTAGAAAACGGGAGGGTTCCGATGGAGCCCTCCCGTTCCGGGGTGCTGTATTATCCTGCCGAACGAACTGCCGGCGATTGTACTGGATTGCCGACCGGGCTGTCTAATCCTTCAGGCCCAGCACATCCTGCATGTCGTAGAGACCGGCGTCGCGTTTCGCCAGCCAGCCGGCCGCACGCACCGCACCGTTGGCAAAGGTCATGCGGCTGGAAGCCCTGTGAGCGATTTCAACGATTTCGCCACTGCCCGCGAACATCACGGTATGGTCACCGACGATGTCGCCGGCGCGTATCGTCTCGAAGCCGATGGTCCGCCGCGCGCGCGCGCCGGTGTGGCCCTGGCGACCGTACACCGCGCATTCCCCGAGATCGCGCCCGAGCGCCGCCGCGACCACTTCACCCATGCGCAGGGCCGTACCGGAGGGGGCGTCGACCTTGTTGCGGTGATGTGCCTCGATGATCTCGATGTCGACCTCGTCGCCAAGCACGTGCGCGGCCATGTCGAGCAGCTTCAGGCACAGGTTGACCCCGATACTCATGTTCGGCGCGAACACCACGGGAATCTGCCGGGCGGCAGCGGCGATCTCCGTCTTCTGCGCGTCCGTGAAGCCGGTGGTGCCGATCACCATGCGCTTGCCCGCCCCGCCGCACACCGCCAGGTTGGCCAGGGTCGAAGCCGGCCGGGTGAAGTCGATCAGGACGTCGAACTCCGCGAGGACGGCAGCCGGGTCGCCACCCACGGCAATCCCGTTGCTGCCGAGTCCCGCCACCTCGCCGGCATCGGTGCCGAGAAAACGGCTGGCCGGGTGTTCCAGTGCCGCCGTGAGCTGCACACCGTCCGTCTGCTGGCAGGCCTGGACCAGGCTGCGGCCCATGCGTCCGGCGGCACCGGCGATTGCGATTCGGGTCATGGTGTTGCTGTCCTGTTGCGGGTTTCCCGAAGGGTGAAAGTTCCGGCCGGGCAAGTCAACCAGCATGACGCCGGATTCCGCCTGGGGGCGAGTTCCTTTGCTTTGCGTGCATGGAGAACTACAGGCAGACCGGGCTGAACGCAGTGAAGCCCGGCAACCCGATTGTTGGGCTTCGCTTTGCTCAGCCCAACCTACGCACTGTTGCGGGTTTCCCGAAGGGTGAAAGTTCCGGCCGGGCAAGTCAACCAGCATG
>CAYUFA010000122.1:0-2074 GCA_964443845.1 uncultured Ectothiorhodospiraceae bacterium | reverse complement strand
AAGCCCGGCAACCCGATTGTTGGGCTTCGCTTTGCTCAGCCCAACCTACGCACTGCGGGAAATGCTCGGCACGCCATTCGCCGCCAGCACAGGCATGCGGAAATGCCGCTGGTTACCCGCCCAGCCCCTCGAAGAACTTCTTCACCCCGTCCAGCCAGGAGCTGGCCTGGGGACTGTGCCGGCTGCCGCCGCTCTCCATCTCGCCGGAAAACTCCTGCAACAGCTCCTTCTGCCGGCGCGTGAGGTTGACGGGTGTCTCGACCAGCACACGGCAGATCAGGTCACCCACCGGCCCGCCCCGCACCGGTTTCACCCCCTTGCCGCGCATGCGGAACATCCTGCCGGTCTGGGTTTCTACCGGGATCTTGAGGTTCACGCGGCCGGTCAGGGTAGGCACCTCGAGCTCGCCACCCAGGGCGGCCGTGACAAAGCTGATGGGCACCTCGCAGAACAGGTTGTTCTCCTCGCGCTGGAAGATCGGGTGCGGCTTGACATGCACCTGCACATACAGGTCGCCGGGCGGGCCGCCGTTCTCGCCGGCCTCGCCCTCGCCCGCGAGCCGGATACGGTCGCCGCTGTCGACACCGGGCGGGACCTTGACCGACAGTGTCTTGCGTTCCTGCACGCGGCCCTTGCCGTTACAGGCAGTGCAGGGATCGGAAATGACCGTCCCCGTGCCCTGGCAATGCGGACAGGTCTGCTGGATCGAGAAGAAACCCTGCTGCATCCGCACCTGGCCATGCCCGCCACAGGTCGTGCAGGTCCTGGGCTGACTGCCCTTCTTCGCTCCGCTGCCGCCACACTCGCTGCAGGTGACCAGGGTCGGTACCCGGATCTTGACCTCGGTGCCGGCAACGGCGTCCTCGAGCGAAAGATCCAGCTTGTAGCGCAGGTCCGAACCGCGATAGACCCGCTGACCGCCGCCGCGGCCCCGCCCGGCACCGAAGATATCGCCGAACACATCACCGAAGATGTCACTGAAGCCGGCCGCGCCGGCACCGAAACCGGCACCGGGCCCACCGCCCCCCATGGACGGGTCCACGCCGGCGTGCCCGAACTGGTCATAGGCAGCCCGCTTTTGCGAGTCGGTCAGGACTTCATAGGCTTCCTTGCATTCCTTGAACTTCTCTTCCGCTTCCTTGTTATCCGGATTGCGGTCCGGGTGGTATTTCTGCGCCGCGCGCCGGTAGGCCTTCTTGAGTTCGGCCTCACTGGCGTTGCGGGAAACGCCCAGCGCCTCGTAGTAATCGCGTTTAGACATTGTTCTGTCTGGTCTCCCCGTGTATCTGCATCAAGCCCTGACCCGGTTATGGCAAAAGCCCGGACCGGCATCCTGCCGGACCGGACCCGAGGGGCAGCAGCGCTGGCAGTAATCCCGAAGAATACCGTTACTTGCTGTCGGAATCTTTCACTTCCTCGAACTCTGCATCGACAACATCCTCTTCCTGGGCCTTGCCGCCAGCCTCCGTAGTACCGGCTTCGCCACCGGCATCCTGCTGCGCAGCGCTCTCCTTGTAGACCCGCTCGGCCAGCTTGCCGGACTTCTCGCCCAGCGCCTGGGTCCTGGACACAATCTCGTCCTTGTCGTCGCCCTTCATGGCCGTCTGCAGCGCCTCGATGGCGGCTTCGATCTCCTGCTTCTCGCCGGCCTCCACCTTGTCACCCAGTTCCTTGAGCGACTTGCTGGTGGCATGGATCAGGCCGTCCGCCTGGTTGCGCACATCCACCAGTTCGTGGAACTTCCTGTCCTCGCTGGCATGCGCCTCGGCGTCCTTCACCATCCGGTCGATCTCGTCATCCGACAGACCGCTGGAGGCCTTGATCTGGATCGACTGCTCCTTGCCGGTGGCCTTGTCCTTTGCGGACACGTGCAGAATACCGTTGGCATCGATGTTGAAGGTTACCTCGATCTGCGGCAAGCCGCGCGGTGCCGGCGGAATATCCGACAGGTCGAAGCGGCCCAGTGACTTGTTCGCCGAGGCCACCTCGCGCTCACCCTGCAGCACGTGCACGGTCACCGCGGTCTGGTTGTCGTCCGCGGTGGAAAACACCTGGTTGGCCTTGGTCGGGATGG
>CAYUFA010000121.1:3459-5795 GCA_964443845.1 uncultured Ectothiorhodospiraceae bacterium | reverse complement strand
TGAACACGAACTTGCCGGAGGTGATGTCGACCTGGCCGCCGCCGAAGTTCACGGCGTACAGGCCCTTCTTCACGGAGCGCAGGATTTCCTGCGGATCGCTCTGCCCGGCCAGCATGTAGGTGTTGGTCATGCGCGGCATCGGCAGGTGGGCGTAGGATTCGCGCCGGCCGTTGCCGGTGGGCTGCGCCTTCATCAACCCCGCGTTCATGCGGTCCTGCATGTAGCCCCGCAGGATGCCGTTCTCGATCAGCACGGTGTGCTGTGCGGGCGTGCCCTCGTCGTCGATGTTGAGCGAACCGCGCCGGCCGGCGAGCGTGCCGTCGTCGACCACGGTGCACAACGGTGAGGCCACCTGCTGGCCGATGCGCCCGGAAAAGGCCGAGGTGCCCTTGCGGTTGAAGTCGCCCTCCAGCCCGTGGCCGATGGCCTCGTGCAGCAGGATGCCGGGCCAGCCGGGCCCGAGCACCACCGGCAGGGTGCCGGCCGGTGCGTCGACGGCCTCGAGGTTGACCAGTGCCTGGCGTACCGCCTCGCGCGCGTAACCCAGGGCGCGCCCGTCCTCGAGGAAGAAGGCGTAATCACTGCGCCCGCCGCCCCCGGCACTGCCCTGCTCGCGCCGGCCGCCCTGTTCGACGATGGCGGTGACATTGCAGCGCACCAGCGGGCGCACGTCGGCGGCCAGCGTACCGTCGCTGACCGCGACCAGCATCACCTCGTGCACGCCGGCAAGACTCACCACCACCTCCTTCACCCGCGGATCGGCAGCACGGGCCTCGGCATCGATGGCACGCAGCAGCGCCAGCTTGTCCTCTGCGCCCATGCAGTCGAGCGGGTCGCTGGCCGGGTACAGGGTATGCGGATGCTGCGCGTGCCAGGCCTGCAACGAACCGCTGTCACCATGGCTGGCGATGGCGCGCGCCGCGCTGGAGGCCTGCAGCAGCGCGGGCATGGCGATCTCGTCGGAATAGGCAAAGCCGGTCTTGTCGCCGGAGATCGCGCGCACGCCGGCACCCTGCTCGATGCTGTGGCTGCCTTCCCTGATGATGCCATCCTCCAGCACCCACGACTCGTAGCGCGTGGACTGGAAGTAGAGATCGCCGCCGTCGACCGCGCGGCCGAGCAGGCGGTCGAACACCGGGTTGAGGTCGTTCTCGTCCAGCCCGGCGGGGCTCAGCAGGCGCGCACGCGCGATGTCGAGGCTGGTCTCAGACATCGGTATTGCGGCACTGCAGGCGGCGGTGGGCGATGCTGGGGAAGTTGCGGCGCGCGCTCTGCAGGCGGCCGAGCTCGATGTCGGCGCACACCACGCCGGGGCCGCGCGCGAGGCTGTTCAGCACGGTACCCCACGGGTCGACGATCATGCTGTGGCCGTAGGTCTCGCGGCCGTTCAGGTGGTAGCCGCCCTGGTCCGGGGCGATCATGTAGCAGAGGTTCTCGATGGCGCGTGCGCGCACCAGCACCTCCCAGTGCGCACGCCCGGTGATGGCGGTGAACGCCGAGGGCATCACCACTACTTCGAGACCCAGATCGAGCTGCTGGCGGAACAGTTCCGGGAAGCGCAGGTCGTAGCACACCGCAACGCCCATGCGTCCGAACGGGCTGTCGATCACGACCACCTCGTGGCCGGGTTCGATGGTGTCCGATTCGGTGTACTGCTCGCCGGAGTCGACCAGCGCGACGTCGAACAGGTGGATCTTGTCGTAGCGTGCGACCTGTTTGCCCTGGTCGTCGAACACCAGGCAGGTGGCGCGCACCTTGTTCGGGTCGTCGGCCTCGAGCGGGATGGTGCCGCCGACCAGCCAGATGCCGTGGTGCGCGGCCTGCTCCGCGAGGAAGCTCTGGATGGCACCGCTGCCGGGGTGTTCGCGCACCGCGACCTTGTCGTGCTCGGTCTTGCCCATCAGCGCGAAATTCTCCGGCAGCACTACCAGCCGTGCGTGCTGGCTGACAGCCTCCTCGATCAGGCGCTCCGCCTCCAGCAGGTTGGCTCCGATATTCGGGCTGGAGGCCATTTGTACGCAGGCCACGACGCTCATACAGTCACGCAATGCATCCGGAACGAAAGGGGATTTGAGGATAGCACAGTTTCCGGGCCCCGCACCCCGACCGGCAGCAGGGTTACCGGTATGCGGCGGCAGGCGACGCACTCCGGTTACGCGATGGCCGCGACGCCGGCCTTTCCCCGCCATTGCGGGCCAGCGAAGCAATCCCTGTCGCGAGGACTCCGCTGGAGTCCGTGGCGATCTCCGGAGGTCCCTGCGCTCCGCTCGGGGCGCCTGCGGCGGATTGCCGCGGTGCTATGCACCTCGCAAGGACACGGCATTTTTCGCCCCCCC
>CAYUFA010000121.1:0-3359 GCA_964443845.1 uncultured Ectothiorhodospiraceae bacterium | reverse complement strand
ATGCACCTCGCAAGGACACGGCATTTTTCGCCCCCCCGTCCGGTCGCGCCCGGGGGGCGCTCCTGCCCGCGATGTTCCACAGGTCCTGCCGGCCGGGGAATGCGCCGGCCATGCCCCGCCATTGCGGGGGCGCTGCGGCATCGGGTGACTCCGGCCTTGAGTGGAATCGCGCCCGGGGGGCGCTCCTGCTGGTTTTTGTTCTTTTCCTGCGCGACGGTGATCGATCGCGCCCGGGGGGCGCTCCTACTGGTTATTGGTCTTTTCCTGTGCGTTTTTGTTCTTTTCCTGCGCGGCGGTCTCCGGGGTCAGGCGCTTGATTACCGGGTCCGACCACGTGCCGGTCACGCGGTACTGCTTGCGTCCCATCTCGTTGAGTCCGATCCTTCCATGCAGCAGTTTCTCGGCCACGATCACCGCCGCGCCGACGGCCGGACCGCCGGCGATTGCACCGGCGATCGGCAGGCTGGAATTGAGCGACGGGGTCACGGTCACCACTTCGTCGTAATCCTGCGCCTCGAGGCCGGCCCGCCCGGTAATGGCGATCTTCGCCGCCGGGCCGCTGACCTCGAGGTTGTCGGTCCAGGCGTTGCCGCTGTCGAGGATGAAGTCGCCGCCGATGCGATCGAACCCGAAGCCCTTGCCGAACAGGTCGGTGAAGTCGAGCATCAGCAGGCGCCGCGGCAGCTTGCCGAGGCTGAGCAGGCCCAGCGCGCGGCCGGTGGCGCCCGGCTCGACGTCGAGCAACTGGCCGTTCTTGATGACCACGGAAAGCTTGCCGTCCATCTTCGCCAGGTGCGCCTCCCACGGCGCGCCGGGCCAGGTGGCCTGCAGGCCGCCGTACAGGTCCCCGCCCTTGACGATCTTTTCATAGCCCAGCGCATCGAGCAGCGTGCCCAGTTTGCCGCCGGTCACCTTCAGGTCGATGCGCGAACGCGCGTGCTTGTCCTGCTTGTCCTGCTCGTACCACTCACCGGTCAGGTTCAGCGCCAGCATGGGCGAGTCGAGCGTGGCCTTGCGGATCGCCAGCCGGCCGTCCGGTTTCCGGTCCGCCTCCAGCTGTACGGCGCCGAAGTTCACCTTGTCGTAGATCAGCGACCGGATACTGGCCTGCAGGTTCGGGAAATCGGCCGGGCGCAGGGTCGAGGTCGCCTGCGGACCGGCCGCCGGGGAATGTTGCAGCTGCAGCCGATTCAGGTCCAGCCCGATCCGCGCCACACCCGTCTTTCCGCGCGTCACCCGGAGATTGCCGTCGAGCTGAGCGCCCGTGGCCTTGATGTACCAGGTGCGGCCCACGGCATGCATGTCCAGGCCGGTATCGTGGATGTGCTGCCCGAACAGGTCGAGGTCACCGATCTTCACCCGCACCCGCAGCGGTACGGCCGCCGCCCCGGTCCCGCCCTTGTCGAGCCAGGGCTTCCAGTCTGCGAGCCGGAACTGCGCCAGGGTGCCGGTCAGCAGCAGCACGTTGGAATCCGGCAGCCGCGGACGCGGCCCGCCGAACGTCAGCGTGCCGCGCTGCAGGTGCATGCCGGACGGATCCTCGTGCAACCGCAACACGCCATCCAGCACGTCGCCGTAGCGCACGCGCAGCTCGCGGTCCACCTGCGCGAGGTCATCGATGCGTAACGACAGCACGCGGGAGCTCTCCGCCGGCTTGCCGAGCGGCGCCGGCAGGTCGATGGCGGTACCGGCGAGCGTACTGCGCAGTTCCAGCCCGAGGTCGGCGCGCTGGCCGCGCGCCGGCGCACTGCGCAGGGTGAGCACCACCTGCCAGTCGGGATTGCCGTGCACGGCCGCGCGCAACGCGGCATCCTTCGGCAGGACACGGTCGATCAGGCCGAGCCGTCCATCCAGCTCGATCCCGGTGCTGTGCCGCTTCGCGTCGGTCCACACCCGCGCGCGCACGGGATGGTTGAACAACCGCGCCTTCAGGCCCTTGCCGGAAATGCCGTGCTCGCTGAAGTCCAGCCGGCCGTGCATGGCGGTGAGCTTGATGTCGCTGTCATGCAGCTCGAGGCTGTTCCCCTTCAGGTCGATGCGTCCGGCCACGGTCACCGGTTCGTCCTTGTGCAACGGCACGTGGATGTCGAGGTGCAGGGCGGTATTGCCCGTGGTGCGGACACGGTCGACGAACCCGCCGTAGGTGTCGCCCAGCGGACTGCTGCCGAGTTCCTGCATCATCACCGCCATGCGCCCGCTGACGTCGCCGGTGACCGTGAGGTGGGGATGTTGCAGGTCGAGGATCTGCGCGTGCACGTCGTGCAGCGCGGCGCTGCGGATGCGGCCCTGCCGGCTGAGGACATCCACGCGGCGGCCGTTGATGTCGACCTGGGCATCGAGGTTTTCCACCGGCGACCAGTGCTTGTTGTAATCCAGCGTCGCGCCGGTCACCGGCAGGTGCACTTCCAGCCGTCCTTCACCGTGATCGAACGGCAGCTTGTCGAGCGGCCCGTCGATGAGCACCGTGCCGTCGTGCACCTCGCCGCCCACCAGGCTGCGATCCAGCCAGCGCACCCCGACGGGTGACATGACGTGCACCGGCAGGTATTCGTGCACGGCGCTGATCTGCAGGCGGGGCAACGCCAGTTGCAGGTGCAGGATCGGCGCACCGCCCGCGCGCGGCAGCGCGAGCTGCAACTTGCCGTCGGCCGCGAGGTGCGCGTTGTCGAGGTGCAGCGAGTCGCTGTGGAACGTGAGGTGTTCGGCGTTACCCAGCCAGAGCAGGTCGCCCCGCAGGTGGTCGAACTGCAACGGCGCGCGGAACAGGCGTGTATCCGCCAGGTGGCTGCCCGAACCTTCCAGCACCAGCCGCCCCGCCGTCGGCGTCCCCTGCAGGCTGCCGTTGAGCCCGTCGATACCCGGGATCGCACCGGATTGCGCGATACCGAAGTCGTGGAACGTGGTGCTGAAGCGATCGACCACGAGCGCGTCCGGCAACTGGCGCAGGTACAGGTCGGTGTTCTCCAGCACGCCCGTCGGGTGCAGTGCGAGCAGTTGCCGGCGCAGGTCCTTGCCCAGTCCCGGCAGCACGGCCACCAGGCTGTTCATTTCCTGCAACGGCAGGTGCGAGGCGATGGCGTGCAGGATGGTGGTCTGATCCCGGGTCAGTGCCGCGACCGACAGGTTGTCCATGTTCCACAGCTGGCCGTCCGACTCCATGCGGAAACGCTGCAGCGCCGCCTGCCAGCCGTGCACCCGGCGCTGCCAGCCCAGTTGCGCGCGCAGGTACCGGGCCTGCAGGGCGGCCGACGCGCGGCCGTGTCCGGACTGCACCACGAAGTCGCTGACATCCAGCTCGCCGGACAGCGACACCGGCGTACCGGCATCGACGGCGGCCCACAGGCGGACGTCCGCCTGAC
>CAYUFA010000120.1:0-5840 GCA_964443845.1 uncultured Ectothiorhodospiraceae bacterium | reverse complement strand
CAGAGCCCGATGTTCAGCCTGTGAACCCGGCTGCAGAACCGTGTGCGCATACCCCTGCCAAAGCCCGTGACCAGACCTTGCAGGTAGAAGCGGCGGTTGAGCTGCGCGGTTCGCAGCGCCCTGTGATACGCCTGCCAGGGGAACAAGGGCAGTGCGCGCCTCGCACTCCGGTGTTTGTCAATCATAGGTCACCTCACTCATCGAACACATTTTCACGCAACCGGCATACCTTCCTGCCGCCCTGCATGACGGTGGTTCCGGCGGCTACCACCCGTCAGTGAACCTGTCCCTGCCAACCGCTGCCGCAGCTCACTGTTGCACGGTCCGTACCGTGGATCCCTTGCGTGCGGATTGCGGCAGGGCCTCGTACCGGTCACCTTCCACGGTCAGGCACAACTCGACCTTCTTATCGACGAGACCCGGGAGCGCGCCCATGCCGAAGTCCGCGCGGTTGATGGTCGTACCGGCCCGGGCCAGTACCTTCTCGACGTGGCCACCGGGATCCTGTTCGATGCGGGTCAGGTGGACCTGCAGGATCACGGGCCGGGTCACGCCATGCAGGGTGAGATTGCCCTTCAGCTCGGCACGCTCCGTGCCGTCCCAGTGGATCTCCGTGCTGACGAACAGAATCTCCGGGTAACGTTCCACGTCGAAGAAATCCTCGCCCTTGAGGAGGAGGTCGGTGACCCGGTTGCCGGCATCCAGGCTGGCGGCCCGGATCATGATCATGGCCTGCTCCTGCTCACCCGCGCCCGGCCAGAGCGAAACACCGCCCTGGAAATTCCGGAACTCGGCCTTGATCGGGGTGAGCTTGCTGCCCACACAAAAACCGACCCGCGAGGCGGAATTGCGGATCCGGTACAGGTGCCCGTCCTCGGCCGCCGAGAGCATGGCCCGTACCCGCTCCGGGGCCACCACGCCACCCTCGAACGGGGCACACAGGGCCGGCTCCTGCGCGTGGGCAGAGCCAAGCACGCCGAGCAGCAGCACAGCCGCTACCGCATATCGCCACATCCCCGGAAACATCATACGATCACCCGTAACGTAATTAAGTTAATATATAATAAAACTCTAATTTACTAATAGCAAATAAAGGCAGTCGCGCCCGGCAACGCTCGAGATCGGTATTTTGCAGATCTGACTGGTTTTTGCTGCCATTGAGAGGGAAATTGGCGCCAATTGCAGCGTTCCTCACCCTCTCATTGTCAGGCGGAGCACCTCGGCCTCGCCCCCCCTGGCCGCCCCCGGAATCCATCATGCCGGCACCTCCAAGCATCTGATTTCATGGCATGATATGAGGCACCACAACGGGCAGGACAAGGGGCATGGAAGGCATGCGCAGGAGCAGGCCCTGGCCTGCCCCCTCACCCGGTCCATCTGCTGTGCGCAACCAGGGGGGGCGATGGATGACTCTGCGGAGACCGGCCGATGACACCGCCCTGCTTGCCCGACTGCGGGCCGGTGAGCACGCCGCCTTTGAGGAACTGGTGCGCCGCTATCACGGCGCCATGAAGCGGACCGCGGCCGCAATCATCGGAGAGGCGCAGGCCGAGGAAGCGGTACAGGAGGCGTGGCTGGCGGCAATCCGCTCCCTGTCCGGCTTTGAAGGGCGCTCGACTCTGAAAACCTGGCTCTTCCGGATCGTGATCAACGAGGCAAAGGGCCGCCTGCGCAAGGGCAGGCGCGAGGTTCGGCTGGAGGATTCGGTGGCAGACCGGGAAGGCCTGTTCGATCCGGACTGCTTCCTCGACGATGGTCACTGGGCACAGCAGCCCGCACTCTGGCACGACCAGTCACCGGAGGCCCTGCTGAGCCATGAGGACTTTCTGCGCTGCCTGGAGATGATTCTCGAGACGTTCCCGGAAATCCAGCGCAGCGTGCTGACGCTGCGGGAATACCAGGGACTGGATGTGGCGGAAATCTGTAACATCCTCGGCCTCAGTGCATCCAATATCCGGGTGATACTGCATCGCGCCCGTGCGAAGGTGTACGCGATGGTGGATCAATTCGAGGAGACCGGAACATGCTGACCTGCCGCGAACTGGTGCAGATCCATGCCAGCGACTATCTCGACAGCCAGTTGAACTGGCGACAGCGCGCGGGCGTACGCTTTCATCTGCTCATCTGCGAACAATGCCGCCGCTTTATCAGCCAATTACGGCTTTTGCGCGGGGTGCTGGCGCTGCGGCCGGAGCCGCCGCCGGCGGCAGAAGAGGTCACACGACTGGCCGAACGCCTGTATCAGGAGCAGCGGCTCCATGCCGGTCCCCGGCACGAATAAGAATAATTTTTTTTATCAGCCGCTGTAACAATCCCGCTTCCGGTGCATCAGACTGGGTGTGGGGGGCATGACCCGCCACTTCCGGAACAACCCGTTTGTCATAATGACAGGAGATGCACCATGAATAAATCCACCAGGAATGACTCCCTCAGCAGCAAGGCCGCCCGTCTGGCGCTGGCGGCTTCCGCGGCCGCACTGTTTGCCACCGCCGTGGCCAGCCCCACCTTTGCCAGTGAGGGCAAGGACAGCACGACGGTCAAGTGCATGGGGATCAATGCCTGCAAGGGACAGGGCAAGTGCAAGTCCGCGACCAACGCCTGTGCCGGCCACAACGCCTGCAAGGGTATGGGCTGGCTGCTGTCCCCCTCGGCAGATGAATGCGTGAAGCAGGGCGGCAAGGTCATCAAGTAGACCGCGTCCGGTAGTGAGGGCACGGCATGCCGTGCCCTTGCCGCCGGTCCCGTTCACCTCGCACACAGGGACAAGACGACATGGCGGATCTGACAGGATTTGGTCTGGGCCTGCGCCCGGAACACTACGGGGATTTCGTCGCCGGACCGCAGGCGGTCGACTGGCTGGAAGTCCTCTCCGACAACTACCTCGTGCCGGGCGGGAAGCCGTTGCACTACCTGGAACGGGTGCGCCGGGATTACCCGCTGGCCATGCATGGCGTGGCGATGAACCTGGGCTCCTGCGATCCGCTGGACCGGGCATATCTGCGTGACCTCAGGCGGCTGGCCGAGCGCATCGAGCCCGCCATCGTTTCCGATCATCTGTGCTGGACCGGCGTGAACGGGGCACATCTGCATGACCTGTTGCCGCTGCCCTACACCGAAGAGGCGATCCGCCATGTGGCAGGCCGCATCCGGCAGGTACAGGAGATGCTTGGCCGCCGGCTGACCATCGAGAACGTCTCCACCTACGTCGAGGCGCAGGCGCCGCTGACGGAATGGGAATTCCTCAACGCCATCGCGGACGAGGCGGACTGTGACCTGCTGGTCGACATCAACAACATCTACGTTTCCGGCCGCAATCACGGCTTCGATCCGCTGCAGTATCTGCAGGCACTGGCGCCGGAACGCGTGCGCCAGTTCCATCTCGCCGGGCATACGGACCTGGGCGAATATTGCATCGACACCCATGATCACCCGATCTGCGCCGCGGTCTGGCAGTTGTATCACGCGGCCGTGCAGTCCTTTCCCGATGTGCCGGTGATGATCGAACGCGACGACCGCATCCCGCCCCTGGCCGAACTGATCGACGAGTTGCAACACGCCCGGGACATCGCGGCGGATGCAGCCATCTGCCGGCAGGCCGCCATTCCGGAGGTGCGTCATGCCGGTGGCTGAGCACAGCGACGCTGGCCGGCGACTGCGCGCCTGGCAGTCCGCCCTGCAGGCCTGGATCGTGGCCCCGGAAGCGGATCGCGCGTCACTCCGTGCCGGCCTGAAGAACGGATCGGTGGACCCGGATACCGGGCTGGACGTCTACGCCAATGCCTACGTCCTGCGCCTGATCGAGGCCCTGCGCAGCAATTTCCCGGCGCTGCATCAGGCCCTGGGGGACGACGACTTCGCGGCCATGTCCCGCGGCTATCTCCAGCAGCACCCGTCCACCCATGCCTCGATCCGCTGGTTCGGCGACGCCCTCGCCGGGTTCCTGCACGCCACACAACCCTGGTGCGGGGTACCGGTTCTGAGTGAGCTGGCCACCTTCGAATGGGCCATTCGCCACACCCTGGATGCCGCGGACGCCGAGCGGCTGAGTGTCGACACCCTGCTCTCGGTACCGGCGGAATCCTGGGGTGATCTGCAGTTCGACCTGCATCCCTCCGTGTCGCTGCTGGCGCTGGACTGGAATGCGCCGCCGCTGTGGCGCGCGCTCACCGACGAGGAAAATGCCGTGCCCGGAGCAACGACGACGCCGGTGCAGCAACCGCGGCACTGGCTGGTCTACCGGAAACCGGACCTGGCCTGCGGCTGGCACAGCCTGCCCGACACCGAACATGCGGCACTGGACCAGTTGCGGCAGGGCGCCACGTTCGCCGACCTCTGCGCATCCATCGCCCTGCAAGAAGCAAACGATGCGGCGCTGCAGGCGGCGGGCTGGCTGCGTACGTGGGTGGAACAGGGGCTCCTGGTTGCCCGGCAGGCGCCGGCCCATGAACTGGTCACGGATCCGGATCCATCCTGATCCATACAGCATCGCAGGAACGCGCGGCACAACCGTCTCCGGACGCTGGCGCCCACAGCACGGGATGGCCGCGCTTGGCTCGCAATGCGGGACCCTGGTCGTCATCGCGAGGACCGCGCTACCGCAGCGGGACGAGGCAATCTCCCGCTTGCCGGAAGTTGGGTGACGGGAGTGCTCGATTCGGCAGGGTTTCCGACACGCTTACCGAGGACGAGATGAGATGAAAGGACGATTGCTGAACATTTACACCACGTGGAAAGCCCTGGAGCGGACCCTGCTCGACCGCCTGGCCCCGCTCGCGGATCTGGCGGCGCGGCTGTATATCGCCAACGTGTTTTTTGTCTCCGGCTGGAACAAGGTCACGGACTGGGAGTCGACCCTCTACCTGTTCCGGGAGGAATACCACGTGCCCCTGCTGCCGCCGGAGGTGGCCGCGTATCTCGGGGCCGGTGGCGAACTGGGACTGTCGGTGTTGCTGGCCATCGGCCTGTGGACACGGTTCGCCGCCTGTGGCCTCTTTGTACTGAACATCGTGGCGGTCGTTTCCTACTATGGCGCCCTGAAGGATTCACCGGCCGCACTGCTGGATCACCTCGAATGGGGCCTGCTGCTCGCCCTGCTGCTCGTCGCTACGGTCAAACAGCTGACCGTCGACCACCTGCTGGTTCGCCGTTTCCTGCCCACGGCGTTGCAACCGTCGGCGTAACCCTGGTGGCGCCTCCTCATCGCGAGCACGGTGCGGCAATCTCGTGCTCGGGATTCCCTCGTGCGGAGATTGCCGCGCTGCTACGCGCCGCGCAATGACGTGGAAGGAAGCACCTCGGACGTCAGTGCGAGCCTCACGCCAGCAGCGCCGCCACGATCCCGGTGATGAAGATACCGTCGAAGGTGCCGGCGCCACCGATCGAGGCCACCGGCGCCCCCATCTTGCGAATATCGCCCAGCCGCAGCAGGTCCGCGCCGACCAGTACACCGAGCGTGCCGCTGACGTAGGCCAGTGGCGCGCCGTGCACGGGATTGATCAGCAGTGCGATGATCGCCGCGGCGAACGGTGCGATCAGCGCCGGCATGGCGATGCCGAGTCGCGGCACCGGCCGGCTCAGCCGGTAACACAACGCGGCAACCACGGCGACCGCCGCCAGCACCTCGCCGGCCGGCAGCGGGTTGTGCACCAGCAGGTAGGCGGAGAAACACACCGGGATGATGCAGCCACCGACATTGATGGCGATCAGCGTGGTCCCGGTGAACGGCTGCTGCGCCAGCCGCAGCCCGGCCGGCAGCGGTGGCGATGGATCCGGCGGCTCCTCGGCGTCGATGCGCACCAGCGGCAGGTTGATGCCACTGCCTAGCAGCGCACAGATCACCA
>CAYUFA010000119.1:0-5878 GCA_964443845.1 uncultured Ectothiorhodospiraceae bacterium | reverse complement strand
CGCCGCCAGGGCGGCTCCTGCACACCTGCATAAAACAAACGGGGCCCGCAGGCCCCGTTGTCGTATGGAGTGAACCGGCCGCTCAGAATTTCAGTTTCATACCCACGTTGAACGTGCCGGAATATCCAGCTCCCGGGATGCCGACCGGGATAACGGTACAGGCCGCCATGGGCGCACCCGCTGCGGGATCGTTTGCCTTCGGATCGCAATTGACCTCGGTGTATCCGGCGTAGAGCGTGGTCAGCTTGCTGAGATCATGCGATACCGCAAGGGTCCAGGCGAAGTACCCCTGGTCGCTGTCTTCGTTCTTGCCCTCGCCGTAACCCACGTAGATGTTCATTCCGAGCAGGCCATTCACGCCGCCGGCCACGTGCCAGACGCGCTCGTCGTCGTTCCAGATCAGCGAATCATCAAATCGCTCGTACTGTCCCATCACGCTGAACAGGCCCATGTCGTACTTGCCACCGAGCTTCCAGGCGGTTTTCTTGGCCATACCGGTCTGCTGGTTGTTCAGGTAATCGGCAAATGCCAGCAGGCCACCGTTCTGGTAACTCGCACCGACGCCATAGGGATCCTTGTCCTCGCCGTCGCTCTTGCTGCTGTCGACCGTGTAGGTGGCACCGATCCTGATGCCATTGAAATCCGGGCTGTCCCAACGCACGGTGTTGGTGGCACGACCCTGCAGCTCCTCGCCGGCACCGCTGTGCAGGTCGGACTGCAGGCCGGCATCACGGCCCTGTAACGAGGTGCGGTACAGCGGATCAATCATGGCACCGTGGGACTTGTACAGCGTGGAGATGGTGCCGATGCGCACCTGGCCGAAACCGCCGGCCAGACCGACCCACTGGTCGCGGTCGGTGATGGCACTGCTGCCTGTGCTGTAATTGTAAGTGGAGGTCACCACACCCTCGGACGTGTAGGTGTAAGTGTTGGATTTCACCGTGTGACGGTTGTTGATGTCGTACTGGAAGTCGATCGAGAAGATCGCCTTCAGGCCGTTACCGAGGTCCTCGCTACCCTTGAAGCCGATGGAGCAGGTCGTGCACTGCAGGGTGATGTCGTGACCGACGCCGTCCGTATCCCAGGAGGTGACACTCTCGTCGATATGCCCGAACAGCGCCACGTCCGCCGCCGCGACCGACATGCCGCCGGCCAGCACCGCGCCGATCATGACGGGTAATGCTTTCTTGATCATGGACCCCTCCACCGTGTTGGAATTTCGCGCTGAAATTACTGCATTAATTTCTTGTGGCCGAACAATTTAGCGCAGGGTGTGCGTGCTTGCAACAGTTTTTCTGTAACTGTTGCAGGAATACAACAGCCCGGCCCACTCCCCTGCCCATGCCTGCACTGGCAGGCAAAAAAAACGGGGCCCGCAGGCCCCGTTTTCCGTTCCGGTCAAACGGCGATCAGAACGTCTTCTTCATACCCAGGGTAAAGGCCTGGTCCTCCGGGACGTCGGCCTTGGTATCGCCCTTCTTGTTGACGTAACCGAGGTAGGCCAGCGTGCTCTTGCTGAAGCCGTGCACACCGACAATTTCCCAGGACTTGTAGCCGGCATCGAAGCCTGGCTGGTTGTTGTCCTTGCCCTGGCCATAGGCGGCATACACCGTGTTGGAATCCATGTTGAAGGAACCACCCAGCATCCAGACGTCGGCGCCGTTGACCGTGTTGTTGACACCCGGATTCACAATCGCATTCACGCCCTTGCTGCTGATCAGGCCGTCATCCACCTCGTAGTTCGCGAACACGGCGAACTGATCCATGCTGAACTTGCCGCCGATCTGCCAGGCACTGTCGTCCCCGCCACGGCTGTTGGTGATGTAGTCCGCATAGGCCAGGATCGGGCCGTTCTGATACTGGCCACCGATGCCCCACGGATCCTTGTCCTCACCGTCGGACTTGCTGCTGTCCACGGTGTAGTGGGCCGTCACCTTCACGCCGCTGAAGTCCGGGCTGTCCCAACGGATGGTGTTGGTGGCACGGCCCTGGCCTTCCTCGCCGGCAAAGGAGTGCAGGTTGGACTGCAGGCCCCAGTCACGCATCTGGGCCACGGTCCGGTAGCCCGGATCGATCATGGCGCCGTGCGACTTGTAGCTGGTGGAGATGGTGCCGATGCGCACCTGGCCGAAACCGCCGGCCAGACCGACCCACTGGTCGCGGTCGGTGATGGCACTGCTGCCTGTGCTGTAATTGTAAGTGGAGGTCACCACACCCTCGGACGTGTAGGTGTAAGTGTTGGATTTCACCGTGTGACGGTTGTTGATGTCGTACTGGAAGTCGATCGAGAAGATCGCCTTCAGGCCGTTACCCAGGTCCTCGCTGCCCTTGAAACCGATGGAGCAGGTGGTGCAGAACAGGTTGGTGTCCTTCGTGGTCGAGGTGCCGTCGTCGCTCTTCCAGTTGGCGATACTCTCGTCGATGTGACCGAAGATCGAAACGTCGGCACTGGCAGCCGTCATACCGCCGGCCAGCGCGACGCCGATCATCGTCGGAAGCAGTTTCTTGATCATGATATTCCCCTTAATACAGAGTGTAAGTTGAACGGTTAAAAAACGTGGTGTTGTCATTGCACGAAGAGGACTTTACAACAATGATATGCAGGAATGCAACGCTTTTTTACAAAAAAACAACATGTCGCATTCAACTGTTGTATTGTTGCAACAATCGGGTCGAGAGACGTCTAACACACTGTACAAAATGAAAAATTCAGTACGATGGAGATGAGCCCAGGCAGCGGAACCGGCTCCCCGAGCGCCGATATTAGTATATAAGTGATTGTTTACATAGTTACTTTAAAAATTTCCTGGATTTTTGATTTCCCTCAGGTTGGAAACCGCTTGCCGGTGCCGCAATCCGACCAAACTGTTCCAGCGCGGCCATTCCCAGTATCATCCCGGGCAATCCCGTCACACCGCCCATGGACGATCTGCCATTCTATTAAGTTATGAACTCGCGTCCCGCACCGGAGAGCCCCGCCAGAAACCAGCCCTGCCCCTGCGGCAGCGGCAAGAAGTACAAGCGTTGTTGCGGTGCATCCGGCAACAGACAGGCGCCCTCGGGAAAGGGCCGACTCGACCCGATACTGCGCCACTTCCAGCAGGGCAACCTGGCTGCCGCGGACCAACTGGCGCGGCAGCTGTTGCGCGAGCAGCCCGACAGGCCCGAACTGATCGAGGTCGTGGCGGTCATCGCCGTGCAGCGCGGCCAGCTCGAGGAAGCCGCCACGCTGCTTGCGCGCCAGGTACAGCTCCAGCCGGATAATGCGCTTGCCCACAGCAACCTGTGCTCGGTGCTGCACGACCTGCACCGGGACGAGGATGCGTTCGTGCACGGTACCCGTGCGACCGCGCTCGACCCGAAACTGGCCGATGCGTGGAACAACCTCGGCAACATCTACAAGACCGGCAACCGGCTGGACAAGGCGCTGGAGCATTACGAGCAGGCACTGAACCTGACCCCGGATGATCCCCGTGTGCTGGTCAATGCCGGCCTGGTCAGCCAGCTGCTGGGTGACCTGGATAGCGCCGACAAACGCTACCGTAGCGCACTGCAACACTACCCCGATTTTCTGCCGGCCTGGAACAACCTCGCCACGGTGTTGCAACAGCAGCAGCGCCCCGAGGAGGCCGCGCAGACATTCCGCCGTGCGCTCGCCCTGGCCCCGACCAACCCGGAAAGCCTGACGAATTACGGCAACTTCCTGTTGCAACGCGGTGAAACGGACCAGGCGCAGGAGTACTTCAAAAAGGCCTTGCAGACGGACCCCGACTACCTCGGTGCCCATATCAGCCTGGGCAGCCTGTCCGAAAGGTTGGGCGATGTAGCCGCCATGCAACAGCATTACGACAGGGTGATGTCACAGGACCCGGAAAACAGCACGGTGCATTGCAACCTGGGCTATCGCCTCTATGAGCTGGGCGAACAGGAGCAGGCCATCGGGCACTTCGTGCGCGCGTTGAAGACCAATCCCAACTCGCCGAAGGCACTCGCCGGACTCGGCAAGGCCGAACTGCAGCAGGATGATATCGCCAGGGCCAGGTCCTACATCGAACAGGCACTGACACTGGCGCCGTGGGACGTGGACACCCACGTGGCCAATGCCCTGCTGATGGAGAAGCTGCGCAAGCCCGCGCAGGCGGAGGCCGAGTGGCGCTATGCCATCGAGCACCAGCCCTTGCTGACCGAAGGCTATATCGGACTCGCCAACCTCTACACGACGCAGGAACGCTATGACCAGGCACGCGCCACCTTTCGGGACGCCGAAGTCCATCAGTGCGCAAATGTTGCGCTGTACCACGCCTGGAGCCAGATGGAGGAGAAGGTCAATCAACTGGATAGCGCGGAACAACTGGCGGACAAGGCCACGGCCATCAACCCCTCCTATCCGGGCCGCTGGATTCTGCAGGCCAAGCTGGCCCGGCGGCGCAAGCACTACACCGAAGCCCTGGAGAAACTGCAACAGATTGACAAGGATAGCATCGAGACCCTCTACACGCGCGCCACCTACCTGTTCGAGCTGGGCACCGTGCAGGACAAGCTGGGTAATTATGCCGCGGCCATTGCCGCCTATGACGAGGCCAACGAGGTCAAGAACCGCTATGCCGGCAGGGTCTACCAGCGCGACACTGACTTCAAACGATTCACCCGCTGGAAGAGCTTCTACACTGCGGAACGCTGGCCGGAACTGACCCGCAACCCGCTGCCGGAGCCCCCCGACAGTCCGCGGCCGGTGTTCATCGTCGGTTTCCCGCGCTCCGGCACCAGCCTGCTGGAACAGATCCTCGGCTCGCACCCGGAAATCGCGCCGGCCGGCGAGCTGTCCTTTCTCAATGACCTGACAATGGGCCGGGCCAGCGAGGTCATCGGCAACGATCGCCGCTACCCGGAAGTGCTGCTGGATGCTGACGGCGCACCGGACCAGGCCCTGCTGCTGGCGATGCGTGACTATTACCTGGACTGTGTCCGTTCCCTGGGCGTGACCGACGCGCAGTCCCGCTGGGTCACCGACAAGATGCCGCACAACTCCATTCACCTCGGCCTGATCGCACTGCTGTTTCCCCGCTCGCCGATCATCCACATCGCGCGCCACCCGCTGAATTCCTGCCTGTCGGCGTATTTCTCGAATTTCGCCACCCAGGCCCGCTACACGTCCAGCCTGGAGAGCACCGCGCTGCACTACCGCGATGTCATGGGCATGCTGCAGCATTACCGGCAGATCGGCATTCCGTACCTCAGAATCCGCTACGAGGACCTGGTCGCCGACCAGGAGGCGGTCACGCGCAAGGTGCTCGACTATGTGGGCGCACCCTGGAACGAGGCCTGCCTGCAATACCACAAGAGCGAGCGCGTGGTCAGGACGGCCAGCTACGAACAGGTCACCCAGAAGATCTATACCTCCTCGCTGTATCGCTACCGGAATTACCGCGACGCGGTGCAACGCATCATTCCGATCCTGGCCGACACCATGGAGCGGTTCGGGTATACGGCGGAGTGACCGCTGCGCACGGCCCGGCCTGCGACTGGACAATGACCACGGAAGAACACGGAAATCCACAGGGTATCCCCCTTCTCCGGGGATGGACACGGTTGCGAGGTGCGCCGTGCGCACTTCGCCGGTTCGTGGACGGCACCCACTCCTGCGAACGCAGAACGTGGCAGGAGCCACCCTGGCGGCGAAACATCCCCTCGTCCTTGCGAGGCGCGCGATGTACAAGGATGTACAAGTGCTGCGAGCGGTGGGATGCGTGAGTCGGCCAGCACTGCGGCAATCCCGGTCGCAAAGATTCCGGCGGGAATCCGTGTTGATCACGCGAGCCCCCTGCGGCGCGCTCGCAGCTCGCAGGTTGGGCTGAGCGCAGCTCGTAGGTTGGGCTGA
>CAYUFA010000118.1:0-5908 GCA_964443845.1 uncultured Ectothiorhodospiraceae bacterium | reverse complement strand
CAAAGAACCCCGCGCAAGGCGGGGCTCTTTGTTGATATGGCGCGCCCGGAGAGATTCGAACTCCCGACCGCCTGGTTCGTAGCCAGGTACTCTATCCAACTGAGCTACGGGCGCAAGTAAGTGGTCGCGCATTATACATAAAGAATGGCGGAGAGGGAGGGATTCGAACCCTCGATGGGCTTTTGACCCATACTCCCTTAGCAGGGGAGCGCCTTCGGCCTCTCGGCCACCTCTCCAAAACCTTGTGTACGCCCGATGTCGGTCGGGATGACTGCGTACTTCCCTGTACTCCGCCCTGCGAGCCAGCGTCGCTTCGCTCCGCTGTTCAAAATCGCTCCCGGCGATTTTGTCGAACCTTCGATGGGCTTTTGACCCATACTCCCTTGGCAGGGGGCGCGTTACTCGGGGCTATGCCCCTCGCCCTGCGGACCGGCGTTCAATGTGCCGCAGACGCGGGACCTGAATACGCGACCCGGGACGGGCTTGCCGCACGGATCCGTGTGTGACCGCAGGCACTGCTCAAACACGGAACACAAGGAATGTGGCACGCGTCCACCCGTGAGCCGCAAGGATACCCCCGGTGCCAGCAGGGGTAAAGTTGTGCGGCATCCGGCGGCCTCAACCGTGACTGGTGCCTTCCTTCTGGCTCTGTTCGATCTTGATGCGCTCGTAGATTTCCTCACGGTGTACCGCAACATTTCTGGGGGCATTGACCCCGATCCGCACCTGGTTTCCTTTTACACCGAGCACAGTCACGGTGATGTCGTCTCCCACCATGAGCGTCTCTCCGACCCGCCTCGTTAGTATCAACATTGCTCCACTCCTTGTTATCAGATTTCCCTGCCAAAAAACCTTCTTATTGTAGTTGACAGGCGGCACTCTACAGTGATCTCCACGGGAGTCTGGTTGGCAGGCCTGTCCGGTGAGACATCAGTATATCCAGATCGTTACCGCAAACCTCATTTTAGAAGGAATCTAATTTTTTTGCCTGCCTGAACTACTAAGGAAAATCCTTATTCCTCCGCCCCGGGCTGATCCAGTCCGAATGCCTTGTGCAGGGTCCGCACACCCAGTTCCAGGTATTTCTCATCCACCACCACGGAAATCTTGATCTCGGAGGTGGAAATCATGCGAATATTCACGCCCTCCTGCGCCAGCGCCCTGAACATGGTGGACGCGATCCCGGCGTGCGAGCGCATGCCAACGCCCACGAGCGAGATCTTGACGATCTCGTCGTCCCCGGTGACTTCACGGGCATTCATCTCGCCCGCGGTCCTGCGCAGAATCTCCATCGCCTTGTTGTAATCATTGCGGTGGACGGTAAACGTGAAGTCGGTGGTCGCACCGTCCGGAGCCACGTTCTGCACGATCATGTCGACCTCGATATTGGCATCGGCGATCGGCCCCAGCAGCTTGTAAGCCACACCGGGGGTATCCGGCACGCCCAGCACGGTCAGCTTGGCCTCGTCGCGGTTGAACGCGATCCCGGAAATCATGATGTTTTCCATGGCTTCTTCCTCGTAGGTGATCAGCGTGCCCTCGCCTTCCTCGAAAGAGGACAGCACGCGCAGCGGCACGTTATAACGGCCGGCAAAGCTCACGGAGCGGATCTGCAATACCCTGGAGCCGAGACTGGCCATCTCCAGCATTTCCTCGAAGGTGATGCGATCGAGGCGGCGTGCCCGGGGTTCCACGCGCGGATCGGTGGTATAGACCCCGTCGACATCCGTGTAGATCTGGCATTCGTCCGCCTTCAGCGCGGCAGCCAGTGCGACCGCGGTGGTATCGGAACCGCCGCGTCCCAGCGTAGTGATGTTGCCGTCCTCGTCCCTGCCCTGGAATCCGGCCACGACCACCACGCGTCCCTTGTCCAGGTCAGCGCGGATGTGCCGGTCCTCGATCTCGCGAATGCGCGCCTTGTTGTGCGCACTGTCGGTCAGGATGTGCACCTGCGAACCGGTATAGGAACGCGCCGGACAGCCGCGCTGCATCAGCGCCATGCTGAGCAACGCAATGGTCACCTGCTCGCCGGTCGCGAGCAGCACGTCGAGTTCGCGCGGCACCGGCGCAGCGCTGACCTGGCTGGCCAGTTCGATCAGGCGGTTGGTCTCGCCGCTCATGGCGGACACCACCACCACGACGTCGTTGCCACGGTTGCGCCAGCGGATGACCTTGTCCGCGACAGTACCGATGCGCTCGGGTGACCCGACCGAGGTTCCGCCGTACTTCTGAACGATCAACGCCATGCTGTTTCGTTACCCTGCCCTGGTGTTGCCTATTGTGCCAGTTGCCGCTCGACCCAGCCGGCCACGGATTGCAGGGCGGCATCGAGATGCTGCGGCTCGTTGCCGCCGGCCTGGGCCATGTCGGGACGCCCGCCGCCCTTGCCACCCACCTGGCTCGCCACCACGTTGACCAGTTCCCCGGCCTTGACGCGGCCCGTCTGGTCCTTCGTCACCCCGGCCACCAGGCTGATCTTCCCGCCCGCCACGGCCGCCAGCACGACCGCCGCCGAACCCAGCTTGTCCTTGAGCTGGTCGAGCGTTTCGCGCAGCACCTTGTTGTCCGCTCCGTCGAGCCGGGCGGCCAGCACCTTGATGCCGTTGACCTCGACCGCCTGCGCGAGCAGATCACTGCCCTGGTTGCTGGCCAGCCGGCTCTTCAGCTGCTGCAGTTCCTTCTCCAGTTGCCGCGACCGCTCCAGCAACTGGCCGACCCGCTCGTCGACATCCTCGCGCGAGCCCTTGACCAGATCGGCCACCCGGGCGAGGCGCTGCTCGTTGTCACGCACCCATTCCAGGGCACGCGCACCGGTGACCGCCTCGATGCGCCGCACGCCGGACGCGATACCGGTCTCGCCGGTGATCCGGAACAGGCCGATGTCGCCGGCATGCGTAACATGGGTGCCGCCACACAGTTCCACGGAAAAATCACCGATGGAGAGTACCCGGACCACGTCCCCGTATTTCTCGCCGAACAGCGCCATGGCACCGGAGTGCATGGCGTCCTGCATGGACATCTCCCGGGTCACCGCCTGTGCGTTGTGGCGGATCTGGGCGTTGACGAGATTCTCGATCGCCTGCAGTTGCTGCGGGCTGACCGGCTCGTAGTGCGAGAAGTCGAAGCGCAGGCGGTCGGGGCCGACCAGCGAGCCCTTCTGCTGCACGTGGCTGCCGAGCACCTGGCGCAGCGCGGCGTGCAGCAGGTGCGTCCCGGAATGGTTCAGTACCGTGGCCTGGCGGCGCGCGGCATCGACCCGGGCCTGTACGCGTTCCCCCGTGTGCAGCATGCCACTGGCCAGCGTACCGATATGGGCAATGGCCGTCCCGCCCTGCTTGCGGGTATCCGTCACCTCGAAACGGGCCGTGGCCGTCGACAGCACGCCCTGGTCTCCCACCTGCCCGCCGGACTCGGCGTAGAACGGGGTGACATCGAGGATGACCTGGCCGGACTGCCCGGCACGCAGCGCGTCCACCGGCTGGCCGTCGCGGATCAGCAGGCTGATCGTGCCTTCTCCCTGCAGCGTATCGTAGCCGGTAAAACCGCTGGTTGCGTCGATCCCGGGGCCGGCGGAATAATCCGTGCCGAACTGGCTCGCCGAGCGCGCCCGCTTGCGCTGCGCCTCCATTTCCGCCTGGAAGCCTGCGCTATCGATCGTGAGCCCGCGCTCGCGCCCGATGTCGGCCGTCAGGTCCGCGGGAAAACCGTAGGTATCGTACAGCTTGAACACCGTGGCACCGGGAATGACGCGACCCTGAAGATCCCGCAGGTCCTCTTCGAGGATGCGCATCCCCGTCTCCAGGGTTTCGGCAAAACGCGCTTCCTCGAGCTGCAGGATATGCTCGACATGCGCTCTCTTTTCCACCAGTTCCGGATAGGCCGCGCCCATCACCTCGCACAACGGGCCGACCAGGCGGTGGAAGAACGGCTCCCGGACACCCAGCTGGTAGCCGTGGCGGACGGCGCGGCGGATGATGCGGCGCAGCACGTAGCCACGCCCCTCGTTCGAAGGCAACACACCATCCACGATCAGGAAGGCACAGGAGCGGATATGATCGGCGATCACGCGCAGGGAGGTATGCGTGGTGTCCCGGGTATGGCAGACCCCGGCCGCCGCCCGGATCAGGTGGCGAAACAGGTCGATTTCGTAATTCGAATGTACGCCCTGCATGACCGCCGCCAGCCGTTCCAGTCCCATACCGGTATCCACCGACGGGCGTGGCAGCGGACTCAGGATACCGTCCGCTGCGCGGTTGTACTGCATGAACACCAGGTTCCAGATCTCGACGTAGCGGTCGCCGTCTTCGTCCGGTGTCCCGGGCGGGCCACCCGGAATGTCGGGACCGTGGTCGTAGAAAATCTCGGTGCACGGACCGCAGGGGCCGGTCTCGCCCATGGACCAGAAATTGTCCGACCGGTAGCGTTCACCGCCGGGTTGGTCGCCGATGCGCGTGAAGCGCGCGGGATCCACGCCGATTTCCCGCAGCCAGATGTCGGCCGCCTCGTCGTCCTCGGCATAGACCGTCACCCACAGCCGTTGCGGCGGCAACTGCATGGCACCGGTCAGGAATTCCCACGCGTAGTGGATCGCCTCGCGCTTGAAATAGTCGCCGAAACTGAAGTTGCCCAGCATCTCGAAAAAGGTGTGGTGCCGCGCGGTGTAGCCGACGTTCTCGAGGTCGTTGTGCTTGCCGCCGGCGCGCACGCAGCGCTGGCTCGACACGGCGCGCGGAATCGCGCGAGTCGTCCTGCCGAGGAACACGTCCTTGAACTGCACCATACCGGCATTGACGAACAGCAGGGTCGGATCATCGGCCGGGATCAGCGAGGACGAGGCCACGACCTCGTGGTCGCGCGCCTTGAAAAAATCCAGGAAGGCACGGCGGAGTTCTGCGCTGCTGCTCATGGGTGATCGGCCCGGTCAGGTCCGGCTGTTTCAGGGAGCGTTATTATTCAGTTATTTGGGACGAATTGGAACACCCGCTTTGGGGATATTGGTCAATCGGGTTCCACCTCCCGGAACAGGCGCCCGATCTGTTCGTTACTGAAGCCGCGTTGCTGCAGGAAGCGCATCTGCCGGGCACGCTCGCGGAAATCACCGGGCAGGTCCGGGCCGAATTTCCGGGCCCGCACGGCGCGCAGCTGCTGCAGCCACTCCGCATCGAGGGCCACCAGCGCCCCCTCGATCAGGCCCTCGCCCACGCCGCGCGCGCGCAGTTCGGCCCGGATCCTGGCCGGCCCGGCGCCACGCTGGAAACGGGAGTAAACGAAGGTCTCGGCGAAGCGCGCATCGCTTTGCAGACCCTCGCTGGCCAGCACGGCCAGCGCCCCGGCCACCGCCTCCGCATCGAAGCCGCGGGCCAGCAGTTTCCGGGTCAGCTCGACTGCACTGTGCTCGCGCCGGGCCAGCAGGTCCATGGCCGCGCCGCGGATGGTGACCGCATCCGCCTCAGGCCTCGGCTTCAAGTTCCTCATCCGCCGCGGCGGCGGCAGCACGCACCGGCCGGACCAGCAACAGGGCACGCAGCTTGCCCTCGATCTCGCTGGCGAGTTCGCGGTTCTCCAGCAGGAAGCTGCGCACATTGTCCTTGCCCTGGCCGATCCGGTCGTTCCCGTAGGCATACCAGGCACCGGATTTCTCGACGATCCCGTGCTGCACGCCCAGGTCGATCAGCTCGGACTCGCGCGAGATACCTGCGCCGTAGAGAATCTGGAACTCGACCTGCTTGAAGGGCGGCGCCATCTTGTTTTTCACCACCTTGACGCGGGTCTCGTTGCCGATCACCTCGTCGCCTTTCTTGATCGCACCGATGCGGCGGATGTCCAGGCGGACCGAGGCGTAGAACTTGAGTGCGTTGCCGCCGGTGGTGGTTTCCGGGTTGCCGAACATCACGCCGATCTTCATGCG